>SLTB01000273.1 GCA_007130155.1 Pseudomonadales bacterium | reverse complement strand
TCGAGCTGCAGCATTATTTCGGTGAGCTCTACACCGATCACAGCGTGCGCATCGTCGTGCTTCGGGGCGCCGGGCGGGCCTTCTGTGCCGGGCTCGATCTGAAGCAGGAGCGGGCCGAAGGCGAGAGAGGCCCGGTGGCGGGGCTGCGGGTACAGCGTCGGGTCTCGGAGATCGTCATGCGCATGCGGCGGGCACCGCAGCCCATCATCTCTCTCGTCCACGGCGCTGCCAGTGGTGGTGGTTTCGCCCTCGCGCTGGCCTCGGACATCCGCATTGCCGGACCCAAGGCGCGCATGAACGCCGCGTTCATCCGCATCGGTCTCACCGCCTGCGACGTGGGCGTATCCTACTTCCTTCCCCGGCTGGTGGGAGCAGCGCTGGCCTCGGAACTGCTGCTTACGGGCGATTTCATCGGTGCCGACCGTGCCCTGCGTCTGGGACTGGTGTCCGATGTGGTCGATGAGGAGCAGCTTGAGGCCCGTGCTCAGAAATCCATCGACATGATTCTTGCCAACTCCCCTGTCGGCGTGCGCCTGACGAAGGAGGCGCTGAATATGAATATCGATGCAGGCAGCCTCGAAGCCGCCATCGCCATGGAGGATCGCCAGCAGATCCTCTGCGCCCAGACTGCCGATATGCGCGAGGGGGTCGGTGCGTTTCTCGACAAGCGGACGCCCGAATACAAGGACGGCTGACCGTCGATCTGCCGTCGCCTTCACTGCCATTCCATTTCAGGGAGATGTCCCATGTCCGAGCCGATCCTCATCGAAAATCACGGCCACGTCCGCGTCATCCAACTCAACCGTCCAGAGAAAAAGAATGCGTTGAACGAGGCGCTGGCCTGGGGCATCGTTACCGCCATCGAGGAGGCGGCCACTGACGATGACGTTTGGGTGATCGGTGTCACCGGCTCTGGCGATGCCTTCTGTGCCGGACTCGATCTTTCCGACCGGGGTGAGTCGGCCACGCCCCTGGGACCGGTGAGTCAGCATCTGGACGACGTGCATTGGGTGGGACGATTTCTGCTGGGCATGCGTGACTGGTGCGACAAGCCTGTGGTGGCGGGGGTGAATGGCGTAGCCGTGGGTGCCGGGCTGGGCCTGGCCATGGCTGCGGACATCCGGCTCATGTCCCGGACCGCACGGCTGATGGCCGGTTATACCCGCATCGGCGGTTCCCCGGATGGTGGTCTGACCTGGACCTTGCCGCTGGCCATGGGCTACGAGCCGGCCATGCGTTTTATGTTGGAGAACCGGACCGTGGAGGCGGATGAGGCCTTGCGCCTCGGCATGGTTGGTGAAATCTGCGACGAGGAAGTCTTTGGTGATCGCTTCGTGGAATACCTCGGCCAGCTGGCGAGCTGGTCGCCGTTCTCCACCCGCATGACCAAGCGAGGCATGCACAAGGCCGTCCGGGCCATCGATCTCGAGGCGCAGATGCGACTGGAGCTGGCGAATATTGCCCGCTGCTTCAGTACTGAGGATGCCAAGGAAGCCCGTAAGGCTTTCTTCGAGAAGCGCGCGCCGGAATTCAAGGGGCGTTGAGGTGGTCTTGGCTGTTCTCGCGCATCGGTGAGATATGCGGCCGGGAGTCTGCGCCGCAGAAGGTGTCCAGGTATCAGGCCACCGGCGCAGAAGAGATGGCGCGGGCCAGGCGTCGCGCGTCCCGGTCGGGAACACCGCTGACGCGCTCGACCTGAATCCGGTCGCAGGCGTTCATGCGGGCAAGTGCCGCAAAGCCGTCGAGAATTTTCTCGACATCGGGCGGGACCTCTCCCGGTTCAAGGGCCAGATGACGGCAGAGCAGTAACCGATCCGCGCGCAGGGCCTTGCAGTCCGCGCGGCCGATGAATCGGGTGCCGGCCAGCAAGGGCAGGCTGAAGTAGCCATAGCGGCGCCTGGGTTCCGGCAGATAACATTCGAGCTGGTAGTCGAAACCGAACAGGGCCAGTAAGCGGTCCCGGTGGATGAGCAGGGGGTCGAAGGGGGAGAGGGCTCGAACGCGCCGGGCGATGCGACGGTCTGACTGCGCCAAGCCGACGGGATCGACGTACCAGTGTCGTCCCGCCGGCAGCGCGGGATGACTGACCTGCAGCAGCTCACCCTGTTCCATGGCGACGTTGATGGCTGTGTCGACCGCGCCTGCGAGACCTTCCTCGCGACGTTGATAACGGACATGGCGGGCGCTGAACGCGCCCAGGCTCCGGCGGGCCCTGCCCACTAGCCACCGGGCATGGTCGTCTAGGGATGGCGGTCGGGTATCCACCACTTCTGGCAGGACGCGTTCGGTGAGGTCGAAGACCTTCTCGAAGCCGGTCCGTCCCACCACCATGAGCTGTCCTTCCTGGAACAGCCGCTCCAGCGCCCACTTGGCGGGTTTCCAGGACCACCAGCCGCCCTTATGGCCAGCCGGTGCGTCGAAGTTCCGGGCCCGCAGCGGGCCGTCCTGCCGAATGCGATCCAGCACACGAGTCATTTCCCTTCGCTTGTCGCGGCCCCAGTGCTGCCCACCGCCCGCCAGGCGCTGCATCCGTGGCAGGGCATGCCGGTAGTCGGCCATAGGCAGGAAGGCGGCCGCGTGGGCCCAGTACTCGAAAGCCTCGCGCCGGGCGATGAGTTGCTGCAGGTGCTCCGGCCGGTAGCCGGGAACGCGGCTGGCTAGGATGTGGTCGTGGGCCCGGGTCACCACCGAAATGGTGTCTATCTGGACGTGACCAAGATGGTCGAGGGCCCGTCCGGTACCAGATCGACCACGTCCGAAGGGCGCGAGATTGCCAAGACCGCTGGCGTGGACCACCAGCCGCCTGAGGTCTTCGATAGCGATAGTGCTGCTGTCATTGCGATTCATGTTGCGATGTGGTCTGGATGTTGGCCTGCGGCCAGCCGTCTCATCGGTTTCTCTCATGGGGCATGCTCTGGAGGCAAGCTTCGCTGTGCACGGGGTGATTGTGCCGGAGCTTTCAGGTCGGCCTTCGCTCCTGATGACACCGCAATTGCAGGGAGCATTGGGGAAGTCTTTGCGCCCATGGTCTGGATGCCGGAGAATCAAGGTTAACTCCGTCCGTTGCGGATAGCGGCAGTACTTGCTTCGCCGCGGTCGGTCTTGCAGTGTCCCGCGCTTGGCGCAACGCCCTGAAGCGGGGGACGTTCTCTGGGTTCGGAGCCTGTCAGGCTCATCGGGCCGGATCATTCCGGAGTGACGCATTGGCCATTCATGTCGCCCTGAGGCACATCACCCGCTATCGCTTCGATCGCGCGGTGGAGATCCATCCCCACGTGCTGAGGCTGCGGCCCGCCGTACACAGCCGGACGCCGATCATTGCCTACACGCTGAAGATGAAGCCTGAGAACCCCTTCATCAACTGGCAGCAGGATCCGTTTGGCAACTGGCTGGCGCGGCTGGTGTTTCCCGAACGGGCTCGGGAGCTCGAATTCGACGTCGAGCTGATTGCCGACATGACGGTGATCAATCCGTTCGAGTTCTTTCTCGATGAGAGTGCCCAGCACTTTCCGTTCGCCTACGGTGAACGCCTCAGCCGCGACCTGACGCCTTACCTCGAGGTCACCGAGAATGGACCGCTGTTGCGGGAGTGGGTGGCTTCGGTGTCCCGTAAGGCAACGCCGACCGTGGATTTTTTGGTGGCGCTGAACCAGCGCCTGGCCGCCGACATTGGTTACACCATCCGCATGGAACCGGGCGTTCAGACCTGCGAGCAGACCCTGAAACTGCGCCGGGGGTCATGCCGGGACTCGGGCTGGTTGCTGGTGCAGATCCTGCGGCAGTTGGGGATGGCGGCGCGCTTCGTGTCGGGTTATCTGGTGCAGCTCAAGGCGGACGTTGCTGCCATCGATGGGCCGTCGGGTCCTGAAGAGGACTTCACCGATCTCCACGCCTGGGCTGAGGTGTACATTGCCGGTGCCGGCTGGGTCGGTCTCGATCCCACTTCAGGTCTGTTTGCGGGCGAGGGTCACATTCCGTTGGCCTGCACGCCTGAACCATCCAGCGCGGCACCGATCAGCGGCAGCACGGGTGTCTGTGAAGTGGACTTCTACCACTCCAATACGGTGTCGCGCATCCATGAGGATCCCCGGGTCACCAAACCCTACAGCGATGAACAGTGGCAGGCCGTGCGAGAACTCGGGCGCAGCGTCGATGCGGATCTGAAGGCTTCGGACGTGCGCCTGACCATGGGTGGCGAGCCTACCTTCGTCTCCATCGACGACATGGAGTCGGCACAGTGGAACATCGACGCCGACGGTGCCGAGAAGCGGCATCTCGCCGAACGGCTTACCCGCAGAATGCGCAAGGAATTCGCTCCGGGAGGCGTGCTGCACTACGGTCAGGGCAAGTGGTATCCGGGCGAAGCGCTGCCGCGGTGGCAGAAGGCCTGCTACTGGCGTCGGGATAGGCAACCTGTCTGGCAGCGCGATCAGCTGCTGGCTGCACCCGACAGTCCTCTCGGCCACGGTGTGGCCGAGGCCGAGCGTTTTGCCAAGGCACTGGTGGCGGGGCTGGATCTGCCGGAAGGGTGCCTGCAGGCGGCCCATGAGGATGCGCTCTATCTGCTCTGGCAGGAAGGCCGGTTGCCGACCAACGTCGACCCCGATGAGGCTGATCTGCACGACCCCTCCGAGCGTGCGAGCCTGTTACGTCGCCTGCAAGGCGATCTCAATGCGCCAGTCGGTTATGTGCTGCCGTTGGAACATTCGGAAGTGGCCGGACGCTGGCAATCGAGTTCCTGGCCGCTGCGCCGCGGCAAGGTGGTACTGCTTCCCGGTGACTCTCCCATGGGCTTCCGGCTGCCCCTGGACAGTCTGCCCTGGCAGAGCGAAAAGGAAGCTGCGCGCCATCTCGATGAACAGCCGCCGGATCCCTTCGCTCTGCGCGGTCGTCTGCCCTCACGCATGTCGGTACAGCGGG
>SLTB01000154.1 GCA_007130155.1 Pseudomonadales bacterium | reverse complement strand
TCCGTGCGCGTAATGTCGATATCCGAGAACGAGACGACAGCCTGCTTCTCAGCGCTCAGCACTTCCTCGGCTCCCACACGTTCACGCACGATGCGGGGCGCAATCCACGCCACCGCCTGCGTGCCATTTCGGCCTCAGCCAATACAGGGATTCGCGAACATGAAGGCCTCGTCCATGGTCCGCTGTGCTTCCGTTTTCTGCGCCATTTGCCGGAACCATTCACGCGAACCTGGTTGACCGCGCCCAGTGTTCGCGCCCTGCCCAGGCGCCCGGACAGCCCCATACGCTCCACGCGCATGCCCCATGCCATGACTGCCGCTTCGAGCGCACTGCTCTGGGCCTGAGGCTGGCCATCGATGCGCATCGTCTGGCGCCCGAAACGCTGCATCGCGCGCTCCATGCGCTGATCCGGTTCTGGCAACTCAAGGGGCTAAACCATGGCGTCGAGCGGTTCGGCACCGAAACGCGCCTGCAGCGCAGTCATGTTTTCTACGATCCCATCGAGCCGGGGCATGAAATCGTCATGCACCCGCCGTGCAACCTCGTTGGCTGTCGCAGCATCCTGCACCGCCGCCAGCACATCCGCGAAGTCTTCGAATGATTCGACCACCATCTCGAGATGCGCCGTGAACGCGATGACCGAATCGTTGCGGGCGCTCGTCCCACACCCGCGCCACTCACGAGGACCCTAAGGAACTGGTGAACATCATTCTTGAGATCGCCACGCATGAGGCGATGGATCTGGCTTTCGAGATCATGGCAACGACGCCCGAGGAGCGTTATAGCCTGATGGTGCGGTTCGCACCGGTCGGTCTTGATGCCGAGCCGATGGTCAAAGAAATGCTTGAACACGCCCGGGCAACGGATGACGAAGATGCAATCGTCGCAATTACCGGGCAGATGGAACTGCTCATCCTCACAGCCTCTGGGGCTCAGGCGACGCGTTTCGAAAACGAGCAGGGAGCGATCGAACTGCGTGAGGTATTCGATGCAGCGATGACGGAACATGTTGAACATGGGCCGACGAACGCGCATCAGGCTTATGCCGGACTGCACATGGTACAGAACGTCTGTTCCAGCCCGAACGGACCGCTAGCACGGCTTGACCCACTCTGCGCCAAGTTTGCGGAACCCGAAGTGTCACCAGCGTTACCGGCGACCGAGTTGCACCGGACCTCCCGGCAGAGCCAGCGCGCCACCATGCTGAGCATGGCATCGGTTCCGGAGCACGTGGAGCGGATGGGTCCGGCCATGATCCAGACGCAGGTGCTGGAGGCCTCCATAGACCTTGCCTTGGCCATCTACCAAGTGGTGGAACCGGCCACGTTGAGCAGCGCCAGAAGCATCGAGAACAGGCCCTGACGCTGCTGCTTCGTCACCTGCAATTCCTCGACGCTCCCCCCGCATCGCCTGCGGTGAACGCGGTGATCCCGACGCTTAAGTTCTGGGCGGCCCATGAACCGTTCAGCAATACGCCGCTTCGGGAAAGGCTGACGATTCAACTCGGCAAGCTGATGGCCTCACCCCATGCAGATTACAGGTGCTTCGCCGGCCGGCCGTCCGGGGCAGCAGAACTTGGCCGAGAACGGCGCGAGCAGAGCCAAGCAGGCGCAAAACAAGATCTACTGCGAAGCAGCGATGAACTAAGGCGACTCTGCACAGGGTTCGCCCCGCTCTGGCCTTCAGGAGGGGGCGGGCATCGTTCATCAAAAGAAACCGCTACAGCGGCAGCTCTCAGACTTTGATCCTGTCCGCCGCCAGCCGTATGTGCAAGGCGAAATCAGCTTGCTGGCTCATGGCTTGGCTCCCTCTTTATTCCCTGCCGCCGATGCCCATAGCCTGCGCCTCCTCAAACGCGTTCGGGTCGGTGCCGGGTGCTTTGACCAGCCTTTCCCGGTTTGTTAGAAAAAGGCGCTGTCCGTGGGATTCATCGGGGAACCGGGCTTCCCGTTCAAACTTATCGATCGCCACCCAGCTTGGTGGTATGGGGGACCTGACGATGAGATCAATGTCTTGGAGGTATGTTTCGGGGATCGTACTGGCGATGCTTCTCGTATCGGGTTGTAGCGATTCCGGCTTCGACTCTGTGCGCGGAGCCAAGCTGGCGAGCGAGACCCTGCCATCCGATCCGATCCCGGAACCGGACCCCGATGCTTTCGTGCCTGATCCTGATCCCACTCCTGAGCCCGCTCCTGATCCTGACCCCGCTCCTGATCCTGAGCCCGCTCCTGATCCTGAGCCCGTGGAAGCCGAGATTTCCGGGCAGGTCGTGAACGGGCCGCTCGCGGGCGCCGAAGTGGAGATCCTGACCGCTCTCGGTGATGTGCTGATCACAGTGACCACAGACGGTTCCGGCGAGTTCAGGGCCATCGTCGATCAGTTGGGTCCCTATCGGGTGCGTGCACGTGGGGGCTCGCTCGCAGGACAGGACTACGAAGGGGAGCTCGAGGCGCAATGTCAGGCGGAAGTTCGCTGCGTCGTGTCCCCGCTGACCACGGCTTTCGTGGTGCTGGAGCAGCGGGATCAGCTTGATTACGATACGGTCCGGACGGCGCTGCGCAACCGTCTCGGCCTCCACATAGATCCCTTTGCCGACAGTGACGATGTGAATGCCGAAGTCTTCGATGTTGCGGCCGTGCGTGCCTTCATCGACCGCGGGCGCCTGCTCGACACCTGGATCCAGGAGCTGATCGCCTGGTTCGACGGGGCAGCGCCCCTGCCGGAGGGCGTCTCGGGTGCGACACCGGGACCCGGTATCGAGCCGGATACGACCTGTTCCGATTTCACGGTGGACGTCGGTGAACCGCACTATCTGGTCGGCAGCCACGCGGAGATGGTCGCCGCGCTGGACGATCCCGACGAGCTGGCCGATGACCGCTTGGTGATCGGGATCACGGGTGACATCGATGACGGGCCCCAGGGCACGCGATTCGAGCCGGTACTTTGGTGGCTCGCGGATTTCTTGGACGATCCCAAGGATCTCGTGTTGATCGGCCGGAGCGAAGACGGTTCGCGACCGGTAATCGATCTGTCCGGCGTGGCCAAGGCCCTGTGCGTACGCTCTCGCCGCGATGTCACGATCTCGGGCATCGAGTTCCGCAACAGCAGCACTTACTCACTTGGGGCTGGCTGCCTGACCGCTCGTGGCGGTGCCGTCAGCCTGGCCCAGCTTGTGGGCGGTGTGGGGCAGCTGTTCCTGCACGACACGATCTTCCGGAACAACACGACGCAGCAGAGTCTTGAAACCGGCCCACCTTTCACGTTCGGCAAGGGCGGCGCGGTCTTCAGCCCCGGCTTCATCACCATCGCGCGCTCGGAGTTTCATGGCAACTACGCCCGCAACGCCGGTGGCGCCGTCTTCAGCCGATCGGGTGTGGACGTCTGTCATTCGCGCTTCGAAGACAATCGCATGAGCGAACCTGGCGGCGTGCGCTCCGGCGGAGCGATCATGGTCCGCAATCTGGATGCAACAGGAGATATTCGTGTTCATGATTCAGTCTTCGTCGGCAACCAGACAACGAGCGCCAAAGGGGGCGCGATTTACCTGGACGGTGGCGGCCTGTTCCCGGCCGAAGTCATCGGTGAAGTCATCGTCACGGCGTCCGAATTCGTCGGCAACAGCGCCACCGAGGGTGCCGCAGTCATCTACAGCGAAGGCGAGGCAGTCTCATCCTTTGCGTCGACCCCGACTCCGGGCAGCGCCGACGTCTACATATCCGACTCGCGCTTCGTGGACAACGTCAGCACCGGCAACGGGCCGATTCTCGAAGCCAATGAGGCGAACATCTTCATCTTTAACTCGGTGTTCGAGGACAACAAGGTCGAACCGCCGCAGGGCCTGATCGTCGCAAGCGAGGGCACCGTAGCCGGATCGAGCTTCAGCGACAACAGCAACCCGGCCTTCGTCGGCAACTTCAGCGATGAGGGCGGCAACGTTTTCCTCGGCTCCAGCAGCAACCCCTTCGGAGCGCCTGCCGGCAGCATCGTCTTCCACGATGCTGGTCGCATTTACACGGTCGCGCCCGACGGCGGCGACCGGCGCCTGTTGCTCGACGTGGGCTTCATCGAGCCGGCGCCCGCATGGTCGCCGGATGGACGCGAGCTGGTCTACGTCGGGGGCCCGTTCTTCCGCACCGATTTGTTCCGTTACTCGCTGTCTGGCGGGCAGGTGCACCGGCTCACGAATCGGGACGACGTTCGGGCCCTGGAGCCGGCTTGGTCTGTGAACGATGAGATCGCCTACGTTCGGCGCAACGAATCCCAGGGCAGTAACCCCTTCCTGATCTATGTCACCGGGCCCGAGGGCGGAGAGGGCCAGCACCTGACCGGTGGGCCCAGCGCCAGCGATATGGAGCGCTTCCCGACCTGGTCGCCTGATGGTGAAACGCTCATCTTCAGCGTCCGGGAGGACTGGTCTTTCGACCCTGGCACGGCTGTGCTCAAGCTGTATCAGATCGATCGCGAGGGTAGCGGCCGCGGCCCGTTAAGCGGATTCAACAATGCAGACCAGCCGGCCTGGTCACCGGATGGCACCTGGCTTGCCTATGTGGAAAACGGAAGGGTGCAGGCGCGGGCAATCGAAAATGGTGAAGTCATCGATTTCGGCGAGGGTGACTACCCGACCTGGTCGCCGGACGGCACCGAGCTCGCATTCCATCAAGATGGGGTGATCTATCGCGCCAGCCTGCTGGAACCCGAGGAGCGCACGCCCGTTACCGAAGGCAATCAGCCGAACTGGTCAAGGCTCTGATCGGTTGGGGGCGACTGCGGCTGAATGGATTGATCGCGTAGCGCCAGTGCAGGCACAGGCAGGTGGTGAGGCCAGCGGCCGGGTTCGTCGGCCGCTCGTCGTCGAGGATTCGGCTTCGACACCCCTGGTTTGCCCCTCGAAGGGGCTGCACATAAGCTGACGCGTGAGTCGCAGTCGCCTGCAAGGAGCACAGTCATGAGCCATGCACAGTCGAGCACCATCCGCGAGACGGTCGGCGTTTTTGCCGACCCCAAGTCCCTCGAGACGGCGGCGGAAAGCCTGGCGCAAGCCGGTTTCAGTGACGACCGCCTCACCCTTCTCACCACCGACCATAGCGTCCGGAAACACCTCGATCATCTATTCGAGTCTGCCGGTGACGATTCGGCTCCCGCTTTCAAGCCCCGCGGTGAGGGTGACGATGCCACGCACGGCATTGCTCGCGGACTGGCTTTCACCGGCCAGACCGTGGCTGCGGGCGCCGTAGTCGCATCGGCCGCGGCCCTCGGCGGCCCCGTGGTCGTCGGCCTGGCAGGCGCGGCGGCGGTCGGCGCCGCGGGCGCGGCAATGATGGCCATCATCAGTCAGGATGACGCGGCCGATCTGCAGCAACATCTCGACCAGGGACATCTGCTGCTTTGTGCCCGAATCGAGCAGGACGCTGAGGAGATGGCGGCGAAGGCAGCGCTCGAAGACAACAGCCTGGACGTACGCGTCCTGGAGTTCTCCATCGGCGACCGGTAACGCCCTCATCACCGGGCAGAATCCAGTGGGGCTGGCCCGGTATCTGAAGATCAGCCGGGGACCCCGCGCAGCCGGGCCGGCACAATCAATCGGAGGCAGAGGGACTTGCTGGGTCAGACCAAAGTAAGTCATTGACTCTACCCAGAACGGGCTCCTTGAATGCGCGATTTTCCGGCCGTAGAACCGCCCCTTTTCAGCTGGAAAACCCTCTTCTGATGAGCCACACGGGTTGACGACACCCAGCCGCTCCCAGTCCAGTCCAGGCCGAGGTTGGCCGTTCAGCTTTGGCCCCATCGCGGCACCCGCTTCTCCAGCAGCGAAGCCACGCCCTCAGCAAAGTCAGGCTCCTTCATCATGCACTCGAGACGCTGCTCGGAGTCGACCACGGACTCCGCTGCAGTTCGGTGAAGATCCGCATAGATCTGCTGCCGCGTGGCGGTCAGTGATCCTGGGGAGATATTCGCAATCAGATCAACAGCAAAGCCGCGCACGTGATCCATGAGTTCTACTGCCGGCACCACGCCATTCAGCAAACCCATGGCCAGCGCCTCCTCAGCGAGGAACTTGCGTGAAGTCAGCAGGATATCGTTAGCCCGGGTGAGCCCGATCATTCGCGGCAGCAGCCAGGACAGACCGTACTCAGCCGGCAGGTTGAGTCGGCCATGGGCAGTGGTGAGCTTCGCCCCTTGCGCCGCGAAGCGCAGGTCCGCGTAGCAGGCCAGCGCGAAGCCAACGCCGGCGGCAGGTCCGTTGATGGCGGCGATCACCGGCTTCTTCAGGCCGAAATGCCAGGCGAAGAAGGCATCGAATTCGGGGCGGACGCCGTAGCCGGGCATGGCCATCTCATCCGGCGTGCCGGGATCGTAGCCGCCTTTGGCGACGTGGCCTTCCAGTGCACCGGTGTCCGCGCCGGCGCAGAAGGCGCGGCCCTCACCGGTGACGATCACCACCCGCACGTCGGGATCCGCATCGGCTTCCGCCATGATCCAGCGGTACTCGGCGTGCATGCGCCCGGTCCAGGCGTTCATGCGCTTCGGCCGATTGAGGGTGACGGTCGCGATGCAATCGGCGACTTCGTAGCGGGTCGCCTTGAGTTCCATCAGTCGTCGTCGCGCGCGAAGATGCGGGAGGGTTCGGCGAAGGACTTGAACTCGACGCCATTACCGGCCGGATCGCAGATGAACAGGGTGCGCTGTTCGCCCACCTCGCCGGCGAAGCGGACCTGGGGCGGAATCAGGAATTCGACTGCTGCGGCTTCCAGTTTCTTGGCCAGGGCCTCCCACTCCGGCGGTGTCAGGATCACCCCGAAGTGACGCACCGGTACCTGTTCGCCGTCCACCGGGTTGGTGGCAGTCTTGGCTTGGGCGGCATCCACCTTGTGTGCCGTTAATTGGTGACCGTAAAAGTCGAAGTCGATCCAGTGCTCGCTCTCGCGACCGACGCCTGCGCCCAACAGATCGACGTAGAAGAGTCGGGCTGCCTCCAGATCGTCGACGGGGATGGCCAAATGAAAGGGTAGTAGGTCCATGAGGGAAGCCTCGCATATTGCTGTGATGTGGTTCAAACCGGTCGATGGAGAATAGGGCCTCCACGAGGGTACTCGCGCGCTGTCGCTCAAGGAACATGATGACAGGCCAACGTTGTTCATCGCCCGCAGGGCGGGCTCCCACAAGGGCAGCGCCAGAATGTAGCGACTCGCTTGATCGAAGGTTGTGGGAGCATTGCGCGAGGGATTCGGGACTGCCTTAGCCCGCATATCTCAGCGATGCGCGAAGCGATGGCGTGGGGATGCAAGACAAGGCACGCGACAGTTCGGGCGCGCAGGCGTACTTGACAGTAGGTCGACCGATTCGCCGGGAGCGCATCGCATCGCACGCAGTGCGCCCCCAGGGTGCGCACCAGGGATGGTGCGCAACAGCGCAACCGCACCGGCGGACCGGCGGACCGGCGGACCGGCAGACCGGAAGGATTTGCCGGTATATCCGCGTCCGCAGCCGTGGATCGGTGAGATTTGCGGAATAGAAACCCCTCCAAATCAGATGGCTACGATTCGTTCCAGGCCTTGCGGTGTGCAGGTTTGCCGCCGGATGCGGATCAACCGCACGCGGTGGGGACCACAGGGAAAGGGCTTCGCCAGATCAGGGGGAGAGGAGTGCTTCCATGATGCTGTCGGCGCGGGCGGCCAGTTCGAGCGCCAGACCGAGTTGGTGCTGGGCTCGGTCCAGGTTCTGCCGCGGACCTTGAACGCGGAAGTAACGGTCGCCGTTGAGAAAATCCGTGAGGAAGCGTACTCCGAGCATGAAGGCCATGCGTGCGGGGGCGGGAGCAAGACTCGGCGCTTCCGCCCAAGCGTGGGCCAGGGTTTCGCGGTAGCCCTGGGTGGCCGCACGCAGCATGTCGTCTTGGATCCGTCCGCCATGGGGATCGTCTTCGGCACCGATACTGGCGGCTGAGCGCAGCAGGTCGCCGAAGTCCATCCAAAGTGCGCCGGGCATGACGGTGTCGTAGTCCACTGCGATGGCTGCGCTGCGGTCGGCCTTGAAGAGCAGATTGGCGAACTTGGTGTCGCCGTGGATGACGCGCTGGGTGCCTGTTGCGGAGGGGATACGATGGGCTTCGCGGTCCACTGCCACCATTTCCAGCAGCGCTGCTGCCTGCTCGCGGCGCTGTTCGGGCGCCTTGGCCAGCGCGGTATCGAAGGCGGTCAGGCGGGTGGCGAGATCATGGAAGCCCGGCATGATGGGCTTCAGTCGCGTTGGATCGAGATCGCTCAGCAGGGCCGCGAAGTGGCCAAAGGCCCGGGCACCGATCTCGGCCGTTGCCGGGCTGCCGGGGCGTTCGAGCTGCACGCGATCCGGCAGCCAGGTCAGGGCGCGCCAGAGGCCATGTTCGTCCTGCACCCGACGACTGCCGTCTGCTGCCTTGGCCAGAGTCGGCCAGCCCCCTTCAGGATCCTTGCCGGCCAGATGATCGAGAACGCACTCGACGTTGTCGGCAACAAAGTCGGGGCGGGAAAAGACTTCAGGATTGATCCACTGCAGCAGCAAGGTTCGCCCGCCACCTTCCACCCGGAAGCTCTCATTGATGTGGCCGCCGGCAACCGGATCCACATTGCCTTCGATGCCGAAGTGACGCGCGATCGTGCCTGCCGTCTCGACCGAGGGTCGGTGGATCACGATTCGGCGCCGAGCCAGGGGGCGAGAACGTGGACCACCGCCAATTCTGTTTCGGCCACGGCGGGGGCTGTCCAGCGGGCCCATTCGGTGAAGCGCTGACGGGTGGCCAGACCGGGTGGCTCGGCTGCCGCAACGGCATCGACCCAGGCGTCGAGCATATCGGCCAGCTCGCTGAGCTGTTCGATGCGGGCTTCCAGTTCGGCGATGGGTGCACTGCGGCTCATGAGTGGGGCGAGTTGCACCGGCAGCATGCGCCAGCGACCGGCAAAGTCGCGCAGGGTAACTTCGGCCAGGGTGTTGTCAGGCTTTGCTGCCAGTGCCTTAAGGGCATCGCGCAGTTCGAACATGGCCATGCTGTCCGGCGGCAGCAGGTCCACAGGGCGGTTCAGGGAGGTATCCGCATCGTAGGGACGCGGCCTGTTCTGCCCGGCACGGCGGGCTTCGAGGCCATCCGGCCCGAGCAGGCGCTTGTACCAGCGTACCGGTGCCAGGGCCTCGAACAGGGATTCCGCCGCCCGGCGCTCGGCAGGCCCGATACCCAGTGCTCCCAGGGAGGCGGGATCGAGGGTCAACGGCCGGCAGGCCGTCACGCGTTCGAGATGGGTGAGCCATCCGGGCAGGCGGCGTTCGAAGTCCCCAGCATCATGGGTTTCAGCAGGGGACCACAGTCGTTCGGCGACGGCTGCCAGACGGCCATACAGTCGGGCGTCGAGGACTTCCGCCGTCACCAGTTCCGCCCACAGGCAGGCTTCCCCACCGAGTAATCGCCCTCGGGTGGCGGTCTGACCCACCCGCTGGGCGGTCGTGCGGGCCGTGGCCTGCAATGCGCGCACCCCATCGGCCACGTCAGCCAGTTCGGGTTCGGCGGCCAAGGCCTCCTCCTGGGCCAGCAGGGTATCCTGGTCGGCCGCGGGATCGAAGCGGTAGTGCCAGCGCGCCGGGTACTGAAGATCGAGATACCAGCCTGCCGAATACAGGGCGTCATGGCCTGCAGCGAGGGCCGCTTCCAGGGTGGCGGCACCGCGCCAGGACTGGATGGTCATGCCCGTGGGCATGTCCGGGTGCAGGACTTCATCCCAGCCGACGGCGCGACGCCCGCGCGCCTTGAGCTTCTCGACCATGCGGCGGGTGAACCAGGCTTGGACGGCTGCCGCGTCGGCAAGGTCGTGGGTGTGCATCCAGGCCCGGCGGCGCTCGTCGGTGAAGGCATACACCTCCGGGTGGACCTCGTCACCGCCGAGATGGACGTAAGTGTCCGGAAACAGGGCCAGCAGATCATCGAGGACGGCGTCGAGCAGGTCCCAGGTGGCGTCCAGTGACGGGTCTAGGGCGCAGCGGCTCGGGCCGAAGGCGCGGGGCAGCTCGGTGGGCGCCGGCCCCGCCGCCAATTCCGGATAGGCATGAAGGATGGCACCGGCATGGCCCGGTACATCGAGTTCCGGTACCACCCGGATGCCGCGTTCGGCGGCGGCCTCCACCAGGGTGGCGATCTCTTCCTGGCGCAGATAGCCGCCGCGGCCGGACATTTCGTGCAGGCGGGGGCGGCTTGGGCTTTCGAAGCGGAAGCCCTGATCGTCGTTCAGGTGCAGGTGCAGGACGTTGAGGCCGGCGGCGGCCATGCCGTCCAGGCTACGAAGCAGGGCCGGCAGGCCGAGAAAGTGGCGGGAGATGTCCAGCAGCAAGCCGCGCCAGGGCAGCCGCGGGCCATCCTCCATGAGCAGTGCGGGCAGGAAGCGCCCGGCCAGATCACGGTCAACGAGCTGCAGGCAGCGCTCCAGGCCATGGGCCGCACCCCAGGGTGTGTCGGCGGTCAGTTCGGCGACGGACTCGGTAATGCGGAGCCTGAAATCCTCGGCATCGTCGAGCAGCGGCTGGGAACCTGAGGTGCCAGCCTTGATCAGGCAGCAAGGGGCCTCCTGCTGGGGCGAGGTCCCCAGCAGACCGTCAAAGCGAGACTGGAAGCGCAGGGCCAGCGCACAGATGGATTCCGGGGCATTGCTTTGGACATCCAGGCGCAGACCCTTCTCGAGATCCAGGCGGCCCCAGCGCGGCTCGATGCGGCGCGGTCGCGGCAGCAGGTCCTGGGCGACTGTCATGCTCAAGGCTCTCCACAGCTCAATCGGCACGGTCATTGGATGCGTTCACGGGGCCTCACTAATGGCCACGGTTGTCGGGCCAGGGACCTTCTGCGATGCTTTCGCGCCTTTCCATCAGGTCCCCAATACGGGCGCCCCAGCAAGGGTCCCGAACCAGCCCCAGGAGCCAGCATGGACATCCAGGCACGCATGCGCGAGATCATCGAAGCCGAGGCCCGCGCCGTCGCCGCCGTCAAGGTCGACGAACACTTCGAACGCGCCGTGCGAATGATGCACGACTGCCAAGGCAAGATCCTGACCACCGGCATAGGCAAAGCAGGCTACATGGCCAACAAGTTTGCCGCGACCCTGTGTTCGACGGCCACGCCGGCCCACTTCATTCATCCGGCCGAGGCGGCGCATGGCGATCTGGGGCTGGTCAGCACCCGGGACTGCATCGTGGCCTTCTCCACCAGCGGCAAGTCCAACGAAGTGCTGGAGATGCTGCATTTAGCGCGCCATCTGGGACTGGAGACCATCATTGGGGTGACGTCGCATCCGGATTCGGAGCTGCGGGACTTGTCCGACGTGGTGCTGGACATGGGGGTGATCGAGGAGCCCTGCCCCCTGGGGCTGACGCCGAGTGCGAGTATTGCGGTGATGCTGGCCATCAGTGATGCGCTGGCGTTGACCTTGATGGAGCTCAAGGGCGTGACGCAGAAGGATTATGGGCTGCGGCATCATGGGGGCTATCTGGGACGGCGCTCGCGGGTGGATAACGTCTGAAGGCAGCTGCGGGCAGGCGATGGGGAGAAGGGTCAGCGGAGGCTCATCGTGTCGTTCTCGGCGAGTACCACGAGATCGTTCCCCTTCGCTGCGCTGCGGAAAACTTCCCACAGAGATCGCGGCCGCTGCGAATGGCAACGCCCTTGTGTGGGCGCATTCCGCCGGGAGCGGAATGCGGCGCACCAACGTGCGCCGCGAAGCGGGGCGCGCCAGGAATGGTGCGCAACAGCGATCGCAGATCGCGAACGGCGGCTCAGTCGCCGTATGGCACGGCGCTCGATCTGGAGGCAAGGCTGGGCCGCCTGACGGCGGCATCGTCGACTGCGCTACGCTCCGTCAACTCCCACTGGGCACTTTCCCGCCGGTGCCCGGCGCCTCCCAGTCAAAGCGCGGCAGTTCATCGAACACCCGCGCGAGTCCGATCTGCCAGCTCGACCGCAGCTCTCGCAGGTACGCGGTGTCCTGATCGAGGCGGATCTGGCGGCCGATGCGCAGGCTGTCGCGTTGGTAGATCGCCAGATCAATGGGCAGTCCGACGGTGAGGTTGGAGCGGATCGTCGCGTCGATGGACACCAGCGCAAGGCGGGCCGCGTCATCGAGACCGAGCCGGGTCGTCAGCAACCGATCGAGCATCGGCTTGCCGTACTTGTTCTCGCCGATCTGCAGATAGGGCGTGTCGTCCGAGGCGCGAATGTAGTTGCCCTGCGGGTAGATGAGAAAGATGTTGTGGCTGCCGCCGCGAATCTGTCCGCCGAGAATGATCGAGGAGCCACCATCAATGCCGCTGTTCGCGAAGGCAGCGCTGTGCCGCTCCTGGATGCTGCGGCTGACGCGGCCGACGTAGTCCGCGGCCTCGAACAGATGCTGCGCCGTGCGCAGGTTCTCGCGGCCGTCGGTGGCGAGCAGGTCGCGATGGATCCAGTTGCAGACCTCCTGACTGATGCCGAGGTTGCCGGCGGTGAGCAGCACGAAGATGCGGTCGTCGAACTCCGCGAACACATGCAGCTTGCGATAGGCGGTGATGTAATCGACGCCGGCATTGGTGCGGGTATCGGCCCCGAACACGATGCCGTCGGCGACGCGCAATGCGACACAGTAGGTCATCGGGATTCGAACACGGACAGGCGCAGACGGTTCACGATGACCTCCAGCATGGCGATACCGGCCAGGCTGTTGCCAAGAGGCCCCAGGGCCGGACCGTAACAGGCGATGGACATCCGTCCCGGGATGATCCCGAGCACGGCCCCGCTCACGCCACTTTTCGCGGGAATGCCGACGCGGACCGCGAACCGTCCGACCTCGTCGTATAGGCCGCAGGTCGTCATCAGCGCCACGATCATCCGGTTATCCAACTCGCTAAGCAAACGCGTGCGCGTGATCGGATCCGCGCCGCCGTTGGCGAGGAACATGCCGATCCGGGCGAGCTCGGCGACATTCACCGTCAGTGCGCACTGGCGGAAGTAGGTGTCCGCCGCCTGAAGCGGATCCTCGATCACCCCGAAGTGCTTCATGTAGTTGGCCAGCGCGAGGTTGCGAAAGCCCGTGCGACACTCGGAGAGGTAGACCGCCTCGTCCATCGCGAAGCGGCTGACGCCGCGGCCGCTGGCGTCGCGCAGGAAGTCGCGGAAGGTCTCGATGCGCGCTCCGGGATCATCGCCGGCGAGGCGGCTGCTGACGACGATGGCACCGGCATTGATGAGCGGATTGCGGGGCCGGCCCTGCTCCTCTTCGAGGCGGACGATGGAATGGAAGGCATCGCCGCTGGGCTCCATCTGCACCTGGTCCCAGAGTGCGTCGTCGCCGGCCCGCAGCTGGCAGGCCAGTGAGAACACCTTGGACACACTCTGCAGCGTGAAGTCGACGCCGCGGTCGCCGGCCACGCACTCGTGGCCGTCCAAGGTGTTCACGGCAATCGCCACCCAGCCGGGATCGGCCCTGGCGAGTTCGGGAATGTAGGTTGCCGGCTCGCCCCCGGCAGCGGCTCTGCGACCGACCTCAACGGCCTCCCCTACCAGTTCGTCGAGTTCCTGCGGATCGATGGGCATGTTTCCGCTCTCCGTCACGACGCCGCCGGACGGGGCGCCTGAGTCAGCGCTTCAGGGTACCGGACCCTCTGGCCGAAAGGGGGTGACCCGGAAGGATGATGGGTTGCGGCATCATGGCTTGCGGATGGGGCTGCAGAGGCTGTGGACCACACCGTACTGGCGGCCGTTGTCGATGCCGAAGAGTTCGGCGCAGGCCAAGAAGAACATGCGCCAGCGTTGCACCCAGATGCTGACGGACTCGGGGCCGTAGGTGCGGACCAGGGCGTCGGCCACCTGGGAGCGGCGGGCGTCGAGGTTGGCGAGCCAGTCGTTGCAGGTGCGTTCGTAGTGGGTGCCATCCACCCACCAGCGCCGTTCCAGTTTCATGACATCAGGGAACTGCTCGAACTGATCTTCCCGAGGCATGATGCCGCCGGTGAAAAAGTGCTTTTCCATCCAGCCGTCGCCGCTCTGGTAGTGGTAGCCGAATTGCCGGTGGCAGAAGACGTGGGTGAAGAGCTTCCCGCCTGGCGCCAGCCAGCTGCCCACCCGTTTGAGCAGAGCGCGGTAATTGCGCATGTGTTCGAACATCTCGATGGACATGACGCGGTCGAAGCGAAGCTCCGTGTCGAACTTGGCCACGTTGGCCGTGATGACCTCGAGGTTGTCGAAACCGGCTGCCCGGGCGCGGGCCTCGATGTGCTCGCGCTGGCCATGAGAATTGGACAGGGCCGTGATCTGGCTCGCCGGATAATGCTCGGCCAGCCACAGTGACAGTGAACCCCAGCCGCAGCCGAGGTCCATGATGCGCATGCCGTCTTCCACGCCGGCCCGTTCGCAGGTCAGCTCGAACATGCGCTCCTCGGCCTGATCAAGGGTCACGCTCGGGCCGTCGTAGTAGGCGCAGCTGTATTTCAGGCGCTTGCCCAGAACGAGTTCGAAGAAGGCCGCCGGCACTTCGTAGTGCTGGGCATTGGCATCGTCGGTGGCAAGCGCGATGGGTCCCTCGCGCAGGCTGTCGAAGAAGGCCTGCTGCCGGCGGGCGCGGAGATCCGGCCGGCCACCGCCCTCCTCCCGCATCCGCTCGCGGATCAGACGGCGCATGCCGAAACGGGCCACGGGATCCGGAATCCAACCTTGTTCACATAACGCGGTGACGTCGATCATGGGTGTAGTCCACGGGGGACGCCGAGCAGCGGCGCGGGCCAGCGGGAGCCGGGCTTCTCGAACAGGATCTGCACATCGCCGATGGCCCGCTCCAGAAAGCCACCCTCGCAGTAGGCCAGATAGAACCGCCACAGGCGCTGGAAGGTGTCGGGATAACCCAGCGCGAGCAGCTCGCTGGCCTTGGCATCACAGGTGTGGCGCCAGTCGGCGAGTGTGCGCGCATAGTGCTCGCCAATGTCTTCGAGGTGACGGACCCGAAGGTTGGTCACACGCCGGACTGAGTCGAGCATGGACCACACCGAGGGCAGGCAGCCGCCGGGGAAGACGAAGCGCTTGATGAAGTCGACGGATTTCCGATAGCGCTCGTAGCGCTGATCCTCGATGGTGATGGCCTGCAGCAGGACCATGCCGTCGTGCTCCAGAAGTTCGTCGAGGCGCTGAAAATAGAGATCGAAGTAGCGGTCGCCCACGGCCTCGATCATCTCCACCGAGATGATGCGGTCGAAGCGGCCGGTCAAATGGCGGTAGTCCTCACAGAGCACCTCAATGCGATCCTGGAGCCCGGCCTCCTGAACGCGCTGACGCGCATAGTCGAACTGCTCCCGGGAGATGGTGGTGGTGGTCACCCGGCAGCCGTGACGACGGGCCGCATGCACCGCCAGCCCACCCCAGCCCGTGCCGATCTCCAAGAGATGCACGTCTGGCGTGAGTTGCAGCTTGTCGCAGAGCAGATCCAGCTTGTGCTGCTGCGCCTGGGCCAACGTGGTGTCCTCGCTCATGTAGATGCCAGAGGAGTACATCATGCTGTCGTCGAGCATCAGTTCGAAGAAGTCATTGCCGAGGTCGTAATGGGCCGCAATGTTGGCCCGGCTGCCGCCTAAGGAATTCTCCCGGCGACGATGGAACCAGTGATAGAGCGGTTGGCCGATGCGCGCCAGACCACCGTCCATGCCATCGAGCAGTTCCCGGTTGCGGGCCATGATGCGCACCAGCTCGACCAGCTCATCGCTGTCCCAAAGGCCCAGGAAATAGCTCTGGCCGGCACCGACGCTGCCGCCCAGGCCAGCGTAAACGTAGAAGTCGAGGTCATGGACGGTAACGTTCACTTCGGGGCCGGGGTTGCTCGGCACGCCCAGCATGCGCTCGCCCTGGGGATCCTTCAGGCGGATGCAGCCCCAGGGCAGATCGCTGAAGCCACGCAGGAAGCGGGCGCGAATCTCACCGGTGATGCCGCGGGGCAGCCAGCGCGGCAGGCCCGCGCGCGTTCGGCCCCGACGGGCAGGATCAATGATGCTTTCGGCCATGGAACAACTCCCGTCCATCGCGCCCGCGTGGTGGGTGAGGATAATACTTGGCGCCACGCAGCCAGAGCCGCAGCGCCTGCCAGTAGATCGCCACCATGACCTTGATCGTCGTCGGCGGCAGCCTGAGGATCCCCGCCAGCACCCCCGAAGTGGTCAGCGGCCCCCGTTTCAAATGCATGAAGGCTGCGAAGGCGCGACTGCCGTCGTCAAGATTTTCCTTAGTGACCTTGAGGTCATCCTGCCCGAATTCGAACCTGAAACGATAGCGCATGTCCATGGGCAGAAACGGCGAGACGTGAAAGGTCTTGTCGGTCTCGAAGCGATAGGGTGCGGTCTGACCGCGGGCGTCGAGGACGTAGACGTGGCGTTCATTCCATGGCGTATTGCGCACTTCGAGCAGGATAGCCACCAGCGGACCTTCCGGACCGTCATCCTTGGATGCCGTGCAGAAGACAAAACTGACCGGGTTGAAACCGAAGCCCAGGAGCCGGGGCTGGGCCAGCAGCCAAAGCCGTCCTTCGGGCCGAAAGCCGAGTTCGTCCTCCACGCGCTGACGCACCTCACCGGCCAGGTCAGGGCCACCGCCAAGATGATCCTTGCGATGAAAGCTCGCCAGCCCGCGGCGGTCGAGGCGGCACCAGCGGCAGTCGGCAAAGGCTTCATCGAGGCGATCGAGATCCAGCAGCAGCATGCGCAGGCCATACTCGAAGGCATGCCGGAAAGGCATCTCGCGGACATGACGCAAACGGCCGCTGCACCACTGGGCAGGGGCGGCTTCCAACACCGCAGCAGTGGCCTCCGAGACGCTCAAAGCGTCACCCCGAAGTCCCGCGCCACGTCCACCGCGCTGGCGCAGCCATCCTCGTGGAACCCGTAGCGCCACCAGGCGCCGCAGTACCAGGTCTGGCGCTGGCCATTGATCTCACCGCGGCGGGCCTGGGCGGCCACTGCCGGTGTATCGAACACCGGGTGGGCGTAGTTCAGGCGGGCATGCACCTTGGCGGGATCGATGCGGTCGTCCTGGTTCAGCGTCACCAGCAGCGGCGTCGGGGTGTCAATGTGCTGCAGGCGGTTCATCCAGTAGCTCACCGTCACCTGCTCGCTGCCGCCGCCATCGAGGTGATAGTTCCAGGCTGCCCAGGCGCCTTTGTGCTTCGGCATGACGCTGGGATCGCTATGCAGCACCACCGTGTTGTCCTGAAAGCCGATGGCGCCGAGGATCTCCTGCTCGGCCACGGACGGGTCCGCCAGCAGGGCCAAGGCCTGATCGCTGTGAGTGGCCAGGACGACCGCATCGAAGTGCTCTTCGCCGGCGTCTATGAGCAGGCGTACCCCGCCGTCTTCACGATGGATTCGGCGGACGGCAGAGTCGAGCCGAACATCGGTGAGCTGCGTCAGGATGCGATCCACATAGGTGCGCGAGCCACCCGCCACCACATACCACTGGGGCCGGTCGTTGATGGACAGAAGGCCGTGATTGGCGAAGAACTCGATGACGCGCTTGGCCGGAAAGCTGTCCAGCCGGGCCGTCGGCACTGACCAGATGGCCGCCGCCATGGGCAGCAGATAGTCATCGGCAAAGGCGCGCCCGAAGCCGCCAGTGACCAGATAGTCGGCCAGACTCGGGCCTGGTCCCGCCAGGCTCAGCAGGCGGGGAGCCTGCCGATTGAAGCGCAGGATGTCCGCCAGCATGCGCAGAAAGCGCGGGCTGACGAGGTTGCGACGCTGGACGAAGAGACTGGCGAGATCCTGACCGTTGTATTCGAGCCCGGTGGCGCCGTTGGCCACCGAAAAGCTCATGTCGGTGGGACGCCCGGTGACGCCTGTGGCATCAAGTAGCCGGGTGAAGTTCGGGTAATTGCGGTCGTTGTAGACGATGAAACCGGTATCGACCCGGACGTCACGACCATCGAGGACCAGATCGTGGGTGTGGGTATGGCCACCCGGGCGGGCGTCCTGCTCGAATACGGTCACCGCGTGGCGGCGGGAGAGCAACCACGCGGCGGTGAGACCGGAGATGCCGGTACCGACCACTGCAATGCGGGTCATGGACAGGCCTCGCGGCTACCCGAGCCAAGATAAGGGCGTGGACCGATAGCGACTCAGGCAGCCTGGGCCCGCCGCGGCGAGGGCATGCCCTCGCGGACGTGGTAGGGCACCCGTTTGAGGTCCCAGACCAAGCCGAACTTTTCCAGGGCTTTCAGGAAGTACCAACCGATGTCCAGTTCCCACCAGTAGAAGCCCAGATGGGCCGAGGCGGGGAAGTGGTGATGGTTGTTGTGCCAGGACTCGCCGAAGGTGACCGGCGACAGCCACAGGTTGTTGCGGCTCTCGTCGCCCGTGGTGTAGCGCTTCTTGCCGAACACGTGCACCAGCGAATTGATGGTGAACGTGGCGTGGTAGGAAAGCACCGTGCTGATCACGCCACCCCAGACCAGCACCTGCCAGCCACTGGTACCGGTTTGCGGCCAGACGGTTCCGACGACGACGCCGAGGACCCACAGCAGGGTGAATGAGACCACCGGCACGACGATGTCGAAACGGTCGAGGAAGCGGATCTCGGGATACTTGGCGAAATCGCCGATCAGTTCGGTACGGGTGCGGAAGTTGCCACGGCAGAGGAACCAGCCCATGTGGCTCCAAAGGAAGCTGCGGGTAACCGGCGAATGGTGATCCTCTTCGGTGTCCGAATACTTGTGATGATGCCGATGGTGGGCGGCCCACCACAGCGGGCCACGCTGCACGGCCATCGCACCCATCACTGCCAGCACGAACTGCATGCCGCGACCGCAACGGAACGCGCGGTGGGCGAAGTAGCGATGGTAACCGACGGTAATGCCGAGCACGCGGATGGCGTACATGATGACGAGCACGGCCACAGCAAACAGGCTCACCCCGGTGAAAATTGCAGCCAAGCAGGCGACGTGCAGCAAAATGAACGGCAGGCAACGCAGGAAATTGATGCTCTGGTCACCATCTTCTTCCGGGCCTGGCGCGTCATGGTAGACGTCAAACCAGTGCACGACGGTCTTCAGCGGACGGCTGAGGATCGAACTGCTCACTCGTAACTCCTCGAAAACGATAAAGGACAGCGGCGCCAAAAACTAAGGCGACCACGACGGACTGGCCCATCCCAGTCCGGAGAATACCCCATGGTTCCTCCGAGGGCACTATGAGCGTGCCATCATCCTCCTGCGGGATGAACTGGCGATGACTCCCATTCGGAGGAGCCCAGGCAGGCCTCGCCGATCAGGCTTGGGGCCGGCTACCCTGAATGGTGATCCGGTGCATCAGGCGGTGGGCTGGGAAATAGTCATTGACCGGCTTGTGCTGGGTGTGGCGGTTATCCCAGAACGCGATCGCGCCCGGGCTCCAGCGAAAACGGCAGATGAACTCAGGTTCGACAACGTGACTGAACAGGAAGTTCAACAGGGCCTGGCTCTCGCGGGGCCTCATGCCCTCGATATGGGTGGTGAACAGGCTGTTGACGAACAGCGCCCGCGCACCGCTGACAGGATGCCGGATCACCACAGGGTGGCGCGCCGGAGGATTGGCCGCCAGCGCATCAGCCAGCCGTTCCCGCCCGCCCGGCGCGGCCAGACTCTCCTTAAAGCCGTGGCTGAAGTCATGAACGGCGGTCAGCGAAGACAGCATGGATTGCATGGCGTCGGACAGGCCCTCGAAGGCGGCGGTCATGCTGGCCCACTGAGTATCGCCGCCGGTCTCGGGAATGATCCGGGCCAGCAGCATGGTCCCCAGCGGCGGCTCGGGCCGGAAGGTCATGTCGCTGTGCCATTGCTCGATCAGGGTGGGCTTTTCAGCCGTGCTCTCGAGGATGGTGACCTCGGGGACGCCCTCCACGGTGGCATAGGCCGGGTGCCCGTGGAGCGGACCGAAGGCGGCAGCGAAGTCCCGCTGCTGGGCGGGCGTGAGGGCCTGATCCCGGAAGAAGAGGACGCCGTGGCGGGCCAGAGCCTGCTCGAATTCGGCGACTTCCTGGGTCGACAGCGGCCCGGTGAGATCCACGCCGGTGACGACGGCACCGATGTGGGTGGTCAGGCGTTCGAAGTGCAGCACTTGGCAAGGGCTCCGGTGGCCGGCAAAGCGGCAACTATAGCGGCCCACCGATGGTTTTGGCGCTATCGCGTGAGGAACGCAGTCCGCCTCTGTAGGCGCGCGTGCTTGGTCCGCATCCGGGTGTTCCGCATGCGGCACGCCGCAAGCTTGCCGACTGCAAGCAGTCGGGCCTACAGGACCCCCTCCAAGTGCGAGGGGCACCCTTGGTTCCACCAGAGACCAGCGGGTCTGCATCCAGCTATCCTTGCGCGAGCATACGCATGACCTGGAGACTCCACCGTGACCGAAGCCGTCATCCAGTTCCGCTATACCCTGGCGTCTGCTGCGCCGGATGCTGCGGCGGCTGCCGCCATGCTGGCTCCAGTGCTGGCTGCCGCCCAAAAACTCGGCGTCATGGGCCGGGATGCGGCCCGCTACGATGGCCTGGCCTTCGGCAACCTGAGCTATGGCAGCGGTGATGGCCAGGGTTTCTGGATCACGGCGACCCAGACCGCTGATCTCGGCCGGCTGTCCAGCGACGACGTCGTCCGAATCGACGGCTGGAGCTTGGCCGAAAACTCGGTGACGGCCCGAGGCACCCACCCACCATCGTCCGAGGCCCTGTCCCATGCCGCCATTCATGGCGCCCGCCCGGGCAGACCCACCTGGGTGCTGCATGGTCATGCACCGTCGGTCTGGAGCGCCGCCGAAGCCCTGGGCTGGCCGGTCACGGACCCGGCCGCGGCCAATGGCACCCTGGCCATGGCCGAAGCCGTGACCGCCCTGGCCGAGGCGGGCTCAGGGCTGATCGTCATGGGTGGCCATACTGACGGCGTGCTAGCCTACGCTGGCGACGGTTCGGCCACGCTGTCCCTGTTCGCCCATGCGCTCGACTGCGCCCGCGGCCTGCGCGCTCAAACACCCCAGCCCGGATCACCCCAAACAGGACAGTTCCATGCCCGCCCACCCCATCGCCATTGATGACCTGCCCCGCGCCGTTCGCTATCAGAACGGTGTTCTCCACATCCTGGACCAGCGCCGTCTGCCGGCGGAAGTGGTCATGGAGGACTGCCAGGGTGCCGAGCCGGTAGAGCGGGCCATCCGGGAGCTGCGGGTGCGCGGCGCGCCGGCCATTGGCATTGCGGCCGCCTGGGGGCTGGTGGTGGAAGCTGAGCACGCGGAAGCAGTCGATCCGGCACACCTGCGAGAGCACATCAGCGGCTGGGCTGCTCGCCTGCGTTCGGCACGCCCTACTGCCGTCAATCTGGCCTGGGCGGTGGACCGCATGCTGGCCCGCCTGAAGGCCACCGGGGGCGATTGCGGGGCCGTCATTGCGACGTTGCGCCGGGAAGCCCAGAGCATCGAGGACGAGGACCGCGTCATCTGCCGGGCCATCGGCCGCCACGGCCTGGAACTGCTGACGCCGGGCTGCGGCGTGCTCACCCATTGCAATGCCGGTTCGCTGGCCGTTTCCGAGCGCGGCACGGCGCTGGCCCCGCTCTACGCCGCCGGGGAACAGGGGCTGCCGGTGCGCATCTTTGCCGACGAGACGCGGCCGGTGCTGCAGGGTGCACGCCTGACGGCATGGGAACTGGATCAGGCCGGATTGGATGTGACCCTGATCTGCGACAACATGGCCGCCAGCCTGATGGCCGAGGGCGCTATCGACCTGGTGATCGTGGGTACGGACCGGGTCACCGCCAACGGTGACGTGGTGAACAAGATCGGCACCCTGGGCGTCGCCATTCTCGCCCGCCACTTCGGCATTCCCTTCTATGTGGCCTGTCCGTCATCCACCTTCGACGCCGCCACGGCCACTGGGTCCGAGGTGGAGATCGAAGAGCGGGATGAGCGGGAAGTGACCCACATCGCCGGCATACCCATCGCGCCGGAGGGGGTGAAGGTGCGCAATCCGGCCTTCGACGTGACCCCGGCGGAACTTGTGACCGGCATCATCACAGAGCACGGTATTGCCCGTGCGCCCCTGGCCAGCAACCTGCGACGCCTGCTGGCCGCATGACCCGATCGGAACCCGTCCATCCCATCCTCTACGCCCGGCTGGTGGCAGACCTGCGCCGGCTCGGAGTCGAGACTGGCATGACGGTGCTGGTGCATGCCAGCCTGTCCCGGGTGGGATGGATCATCGGTGGCATCCAGACCATGATCGAGGCCCTGCTGGAAACCCTGGGGCCGCCCGGCACCCTGATGATGCCCACCCACAGTTCGGAGTGGAGCGAACCCTCCCGCTGGCGCAATCCACCGGTGCCCCCGGAGAGCTTCGATGCCGTCCGCGCCGCCATGCCAGCCTGGGATGCCGCGCGTTCCGCCACCTGGTCCATGGGCGCCCTGGCCGAAGCTTTCCGGCGCTGGCCCGGTGTTGCGCGCAGCCGCCATCCGCAGACCTCCTTCGCCGCCGTCGGCCCCGCCACCGGGGCACTGCTGGACCATCACCGGCTGGGCGATGCTTTGGGCGAAACTTCCCCCATCGGCCGCCTCTACGCCCTCGACGGCCACGTGCTGCTGCTGGGCGTCGGTCACGCCAACAACACCTCGCTGCATCTGGCCGAGTACCGCAGCGACTGGACGGGCAAGACTTGGCATGAGGAGGGTGCCCCCATGCTGGTGGACGGTGAACGGCGCTGGCAGCACTTCGAGGAACTGAAGGTCAACGACGATGATTTCGCCGAGATCGGCCAGACCTTCGAGCAGTCGCAGCCCGGGGTCGCCATCGGTCAGGTGGGCAACGCCGAGTCACGACTGTTCCGCCAGCGCCCCCTGGTGGACTGGGCGGTGACCCGGATGACGGACCACCGGCCATGAGCGAGCGGTCGTCGGCCTACATCACCCGCGCCGGTGCCGATGCACTGGAGGCGGAGCTCAAGGAGCTTTGGAAGGTGAAGCGCCCGGAGGTGACCCGCCGGGTGGCCGAGGCGGCGGCACTTGGTGACCGTTCCGAGAACGCCGAATACATCTACGGCAAGAAGCAGCTCAGGGAGATCGACCGGCGGCTGCGCTATCTGTCCCGCCGGCTGGAGGACATGAAGGTGGTCGATCGCCTGCCCGAGCAGCGGGAGAAGGTGTTTTTCGGCGCCTGGATCCGGCTGGCCGGGCCGGATGATCGCGAGGTGCTCTGGCGCATCGTCGGGCACGACGAGATCGACCCGAAACGCGGCTGGATCAGCATCGATGCCCCCACGTCCCGCGCCCTGATCGGCCGTCGTGTGGGGGATGTGATCGAGGTTCCCGACGCCGAGGGCGGCAGCGATTGGACCATACTGACCATCAGCTACGAGGAGCCGGCCTGATGGGTTCTGGACATCCCGTCGTGCGGGCGCTGGACGCCCTGATAGAGCGCTGCCTGGCGCGCCCGGGCGGCCTGTGGGCCGAGCACGACCCTGACTGGCCTTCCGCCTGCGAGCGAGGCGCGCCGGACGCCGAAGGCCGCATCCGCTGGGAACCGGTGATCCATGACGACTTCGAGATTTTGGCCGGCCTCGAACACGCCATCGAGGAGCCGGTTCACGAAGACCTGCAGGCTTTCTACGGTCGCTACTGGCGCCACCACCTCGAAGTCGAAGCGCCCCAGGGCCGGCTGAGCCTGACCGGCGTGTGGAACCCGCGGGACGCTGATCGGCTGAACGAAAACCTGCTCGGCCACCTGCTGCAGCAGCGGCGTTTCTTCGGGCTTCGCCGGCGCCTGCCCATGACCCTGTTTTTCGCCACCACCGAGGCCGACTCGGAGTATATCCTCAGCCTGGACAATCACTCCGGCGAAGTGATCGTGGAGCGGCCCGGCACCCGGGACTGGCGGGTGGTGGCCCCGGCGCTGGCGCCGTTTTTGGACAGCTTGCGGCCGGTTTAGCCCGCTGCGGGGGCGATCGCGCGCAAGGCGCGCTGCCACAGAGAATCCCGCGGGAACCGAAAGTCTTTAGGACCGACCGCTTGCGGTTTATCCACATTCTGTGTCCGTACGCGGACCAACCGTACAACGGTCGGGCCTACAAACGCGCGTTCCGTCGGCCTACGTATTGCCTGCACGACAGCGCAACGCGCCACGATTTCGAGTCGCCCCCGTGGGAGCCCGCCGCGCGGGCGTTCGCGCGCAAGGCGCGCTCCCACAGAAGCCCGCAGGAACGGAGGGGTCAGCAGGCCAGACCGGTTGCCGCTCCCTGCGCCCTGTGGTCGAATCTGCGCCCCACCCCTGTGTCCCGGAGAGTTCATGGATCGCCTGCTGCTGCAGCCCGTCGCCAGTGTGCAGGGCACCGTGCGCATTCCGGGCTCGAAAAGCCTGTCCAACCGTCTGTTGCTGCTGGCGGCCCTGGCCGAGGGCGAGACCCGGGTCGAGCACCTGCTCGACAGTGACGACGTCCGTCGCATGCTCGAAGCGCTCGAAGCACTCGGCGTCGGCCTGCTGCGCGATGGCGACGCCGTCAAGGTCCAAGGCGCCGGTGGTTCCCTCAGCGTCACTGGCGATGACGTACTGACCCTGGAACTCGGCAATGCCGGCACGGCGGTCAGACCATTGACCGCAGCCCTGACCCTGGGGCGAGGGCATTTTCGGATCCAGGGTGACCCGCGCATGCACGAGCGCCCGATCGGTCCGCTCGTAGAGGCGCTGCGTTCCCTGGGCGCAGACATCCATCATCTGCAGCAGGACGGCTATCCACCGCTGGCCATCACCGGCACCGGCCTCGATGGCGGCACCGTCACCATCGACGGCAGCCTCTCCAGTCAGTTCGTTTCTGCCTTGATGATGGCCGCACCGCTGGCCCGGGCTCCGGTCACTCTGCTGCGTCGCGGCGAACTGGTCTCCGATCCCTACATCGAGATCACCCGCCGCTGCATGGCCCGCTTCGGCATCGAAGTCGCTTGGCCCGAACCGAGGCGTCTCGATATTCCGCAGGGAAGCTACCGCAGCCCGGGCACCATCGCCGTCGAGGGCGATGCTTCGTCGGCATCGTACTTTCTGGCGGCCGCTGCCATTGCCGGCGGGCCGGTCCGGGTCCTCGGCGTCGGCACCGAGAGCATGCAGGGCGACGTCGCCTTCGCAGACGTGCTCGAAGCCATGGGTGCAGAGGTCGCCCGCGGCCCTGACTTCATCGAGGTGCAGCGGGGCGAACTGCGCGGGGTCGATCTCGATCTCAACCACATCCCCGACGCCGCCATGACCATCGCCACGACAGCACTGTTCGCCACCGGACCGACCCGCATCCGCAACGTGGCGAACTGGCGTGTCAAAGAGACCGACCGCATCGAGGCCATGGCCCGGGAACTGCGCAAAGTGGGCGCCACCGTGACCGAGTACGCCGACGGCCTCGGCATCTCCCCACCCAGGCAGGTCCGCTCGGCCAGCATCCATACCTATGACGATCACCGGATGGCCATGTGCTTTGCCCTCGTCGCCCTCGGCGGCGTGCCGGTGACCATCGAGGACCCGCGCTGCGTCAACAAGACCTATCCGAACTTCTTTCGGGATTTCGCGAGTCTGGCCCAGACTTGAGGCCTTCGCCTCCACTGGTCAGGGCCCACTTCGGCAGCGATACTCACTGACCAGGAGGAAGCGGCTGCCATCGCCCATGCGTCAACCAAACCGGCGTCCATCGAGATCACAGGCCCTGCTGAGCGCCACCGTGATGCTTACCGTGAGCGCTTGCAGCGGCGTCTCCGAAACGGATACGGATCCCGAATACGTGGCCAGCACCGAAACCTGGCGCAGCGAACGTGAGGCCCGGCTGACCGGGCCTCATGGTTGGCTGAGTCTGATCGGCCTGCACGCACTGGCCGAGGGCGCAACACGCATCGGAAGCTCATCCGAGGTCGATCTGGTGATGCCACGCGGCCCGGAAATCTGGGGGACGCTGACCTTCGACGGTGACCGGATTCGATTTCAGGCCGCAGAGAATATTGCCGCAAGCATGGCGGGGGAGGCCGTTTCGGAAGCGGACCTCGGCTGGCGAAGCGGCGAGGATTCGAATCGCATCGAGGTGGCCGGCATCGCCTTTCACGCCATCGACCGCGACGGCCGGCCCCATCTTCGGGTCCGGGACCCCGAGGCGCCGAGCCGCCGCGATTTCGTCGGGCTTTCGTGGTACCCGGTAGATCCATTGTGGGCCATCGATGCCGAATTCCATGCCCACGCATCCGGCACCACCCTGCGTATCGCCGACGTCACCGGCAGCGTCGGCGAACAGCCGAATCCAGGTGCGGTGACCCTCACCCGCAACAACGAGACCCACCGCCTGGAAGCCGTTCAGTCCAGCCCCGAAAGTCGCCTCTGGTTCATCTTCTCCGACGGGACCTCCGGTCGCGAGACCTACGGCCTCGGCCGCTTTCTCTACTTCGATCCGCCCGAGGACGGTCGCGTCCGCCTCGATTTCAATCAGGCCTACAACCCGCCCTGCGCCTTCAATCCCCACACCACCTGCCCATTGCCGCCCCCAGCCAACCGACTCGCACTGCGCATCGAAGCTGGCGAACGCGCCTACAGCGGTCCCGTAGGCATCGATCCGGACGCTATCGAGCAGCGCTGACCCTCCCTTGGCTGGGCTTGCAATTCCCGGCGCCGACGGGATCATTGGCGGTGGAGACGGGGTTGACCGACGAGGTGCCCCAATGCGAACAGGATCCATCCCCGGCGCAATACCGGGAACACAGACGTCCGCAACCGCGGCTTCAGCACGTGCCTGAGGGCCCCGAGGTCCGTCGGGTGGCCGACCAGCTCGCCAAAGTGCTGGTCAACCGCCCGCTGAACGCCGTCTGGTTCCGTTTTCCCCAGCTGCAGGCGCAGGCGGCTTCGCTTTTGTCATCACCAATCCGGGATGTCCGCTCCTGGGGCAAGGCACTGCTCATCGAGTTCGACGACGGCCGGACACTCTATTCCCACAACCAGCTTTACGGCCGCTGGTTCGTTTGCAAGGCCGGAACGCGCCCGGCCACGAACCGCGACCTGCGCGTCGTTCTCGAGACAGCGACCCACGCCGCCCTGCTTTACAGCGCCTCGGAGATCGACCTGCTCCAGCCTGGCGCATGGCAAGTGCATCCCTTTCTTGGCCGTCTCGGCCCGGATGTCTTCGCGGCCAGCACCACGCCCGCCTTCCTGCGCCGACGGCTGCTTTCGCCCCGCTTCGCGAAGCGGGCGCTGGGCGGCTTGCTGATGGATCAGCAGTTCCTGGCCGGGCTCGGCAACTACCTGCGATCCGAGATTCTGTTCGCGGCCGGGGTGCATCCCGACCGTCGCGCCGGCGACCTCGACGACGCCACGATCGCACTTCTGGCCCGGCAGATCCCTGCGATGGCAAGACGCGCCTATCTGACCGCTGGCGAAACCGCGCCCAAGGCCTGGGTACGCGCCCGAAAAGCGGCAGGACGACCCCACCGCGCCTGCCGGCATCTGGTATTCGAGCGGGAGGAGGAGCCCTGTGCCGCCTGCGGAACCAGCATCCGTCGCGTCGACTACAGCGGACGACGACTCTACCTCTGCCCCACATGCCAACCCGAGCCACTGAAGCCATGAGCAGGGAGGTCCCATGACATCGAGCCAACCCGCCAGCGTCGATCCGGATCAGGTCGCCTTCTACACCCGTCTGGCCGATCGCTGGTGGGACGAAAACGGTCCGTTCTGGCCACTGCATCTACTCAATGCCTTGCGTAAAGCGTGGATCATCGATCGCATCGCTGCCGACCCAGACGCCACGGTGCCCCTGGCCGGACTGCGTATCCTAGACATCGGCTGCGGCGGCGGCCTGCTCAGCGAGGCCATGGCGCGGGCAGGTGCGACGGTCATCGGCATCGATGTCACCGAGCGCAACATCAGCGTGGCGCGCGTGCACGCCGAGAACGAGGGCTTGAACATCGACTATCGCCACAGCAGCGCCGAAGCACTGGCCGCTGACAGCGAGAGTTTCGACGTGGTCCTGAACATGGAGGTGGTGGAGCACGTGGCCGATCTCGACGGCTTCATGACCGCGGCCTGTCATCTCGTGAAGCCTGGGGGAAGCATGTTCGTGGCGACCCTGAACCGCTCCCTGGCCGGCTTCGTGATCGGCATTGTCGGCGCCGAGTACATCACGGGATTGCTGCCCCGCGGGACGCATCAGTGGTCAAGATTCGTCCGACCGGATGAACTCGATGCACACCTGCACCACGGCGGCCTCGACGTGGTGGAGCGTATCGGCATCAGAGTGAACCCCTGGCGCCGGCGCATGACCCTCACGTCCTGGATGGGCGTCAACTACATGGTACATGCCAGACGCGGACGGCCATGACTCAGGCCGAGCCCGCCTCAGGATTGCGACGAATCAGGGACAGGTTGAGCATCCACGCCACTGACACCCAAGCCAGGTAGGGCACGAAAAGTGATGCAGCTAAGCGGTCAAGCGGCCACATGGCGATCAAGGTTGCGGCCACGCTCAGCCACAGCAGCGCCATCACCACCAGAGCCGTCCCCATGCGCCTGAGCCCGAAGAATACGGGCGTCCACAGGGTATTGAATGCAATCTGGGCCGCCCAGAACCCCAGCGCCAACTGCGAGTCCGGCAGCGGTGCCACCCGCGCCGCGGCGACGGCAATGGACGCATAGAGCACCGTCCAGACCAGCGGGAACATCACATTCGGCGGCGTCCAGCGGGGCTTGTCCAGACTTCGATACCACTCGCCGGGCGAAAACAGCGCCCCGGTCGCCCAGGCCGGGCCGCAGGCCAGGAGAAAGACCGCATAGAGCGTCCAGTCCATCGAAAGTCTCCGGTCGCAAGACTGCCACTTGCCGCAGCAACGCCGCCGAGGCACATTGGATGCACGGTGATTATGCCGCGGCCGGTTAGCAACCGACCATCATTAGCGAAACGGGGACCAACGACAATGAGTTCAAAGAAAGTCATTCGAGCACGACACGGATTGAGCCGTTTGGCCGGCGGTGCACTGCTGATCGGCAGCGTGAGCCTTCTGTCCGCAGCATGCAGCGACGACCCGGGTCCTGCGGAAGAGGCCGGGCAGGCCATGGACGAGGCAGCCGAATCCGCCAGCAGCGACATGGAGCGCGCCAGGCAGGAGGCCGAGGCCTGGGCCGAGGGCGCTCGCGAGCGCGCCGAGGAGGAGTTGGACTCGATGCGGGAGCAGGCGGACGATGCCAGGCAGGAAGCTGAGGAAGAGGCCGAGAAAGCCGCAGAGGAATTGCGCCGCCGCATGGGCCAGGGCTGACGCCTGCGCCTGATAGTCGGGTCAGGTCGAGAGCGGCAGCCGCAGGGATGACGGCTGCACGCCCTGCTTCAGCCAGACCCGCACACCAGCCGATCCAACTCGGACCTGCATTCCATCACCCGACGGCAGCCTGAGCCACGACCAGGGCAGAAAGGACGCTCCAGCCCCGATGAAGCCGCCCTCGAGCAGCAGCAACTCCAGTCCATCGCCTGCCGTCAGATCCATCACCAGCCCCGGCATCCAATGCTCGATGCGCACGCGCTCATAATCGTCTTCATAGAGTTCGATCACCCCCACGCCCGGGCTCCGTGTGTCCTTGCGGGCCTGCAGCCCCGCCGTCGCCACCCGCACTGACTGTCTGTCGCCGGGATCGAATTGCCAGAGCTTTACGAGGAGCGTGCAGCCAGGCTGCGAACCCGGCGTATGGCGACTGCCGGGTGGATTGCGCACATAGGTACCCACCGGGTGGTCGCCTTTCTCGTCCTGGAAGGTTCCTTCGAGCACGAGATACTCCTCACCGCCGCCATGGGTGTGGGCGGGAAAGGCGCTGCCCGGCGCATAGCGCACGATGGATGTGGCACGCGCCACTTCATCCCCGATGCGATCGAGCATGCGGCGCTCCACGCCCGGCGTCGGAGACGCTACCCAGGGTACCTGGGCTGCATGCACCACTGCCCGCTTGGAGAAATCCGCGTTGATCCGCTGCAAGGTTTCCACCACTTCGAGAACAACGACAGCCCATGAGTTTAGCGGAGACGCTGGAGCGGCCCACCCACAGCATTGGCGCTGTCGCGAAAGGAACAGGCCGGGCCACAGGATAGCCTGGTTGTTCCTGTAGGCGCCCACAAACGTACTTGGCGCTGTCGCGAGAGAGAACATGCGAGCCTGCATGGCCGCCTGGCTTTTTCTCTGAGCGAGCCGCATGCGGAACACACATGTACGCGCCGCGAGCCTGCCGCCGTATGCGGACCAACCGCACGCGGGCGGGCCCAGAGAACCCCGCTCGCCCTTGCCTGTGGGCGACTGCGCCGAACTGTTCGCGCAACCGCTACTGGTGCCCGAGCACCGGATGCGGCCGATAGGCCGACTCCAATTCGGCGATGTCCTCCGGAGCCAAAGTAAGGTCCAGCGCCCCAAGGGCATCCTCGAGATGCGCCATCTTCGTCGCGCCAATGATCGGCGCAGCAACGCCCGGCTTCGCCAGCACCCAGGCCAGGGCCGTCTGCATGGATTTGACCCCAAGCCGCTGCGCCACCTTCGCGTTGGTCTCGGCAATCTCGAAGTCGTTGTCGGCGAAGTACAGCTTGTCGGCAAAATCATCGGACTTTGCCCGGGCAGTATCGCCACCGCCGCCTTTGTGACGGTTGCCGGCCAGGAAGCCTCGCGCCAGCGGGCTCCAGGGGATCAGTCCCACCCCTTCGTCGAGGCAGTAGGGGTTCATTTCCCGCTCTTCCTCTCGATAGACCAGATTGTAGTGGTTCTGCATGGCCACAAACCTGCTCCAGCCCCGCTCTGCCGCAAGCGCCTGGTAGCGGGTGAACTGCCAGGTCCACATGGACGAGGCCCCGAGGTAGCGCACCTTACCCGCGCGCACCAGATCGTTCAGAGCCTCCATCGTCTCCTCGATGGGCGTGCGCGGATCGAAGCGGTGAATCTGATAGAGATCGATATAATCCGTCTTCAGCCGCTTCAGCGATGCTTCGCAGGAGGCCATGACGTTCTTGCGCGACAGACCATGACGGTTGCGTTTGCCGCCGTGGGTGCCGCCGAAGCACTTGGTGGCGATGACCACGTCTTCGCGGTCATCCACCAGATCCTCGATGGCGCGACCGAGCACTTCCTCACTGACGCCGTTGGAATAGACGTCAGCGGTGTCAAAGAAGTTGATGCCGGCTTCCAGGGCACGCTCGTAGAAGGGCCGCGACGCCTTTTCGTCCAGCACCCAGTCCCGCCACTCCGGTGTGCCGTAGCTCATGCAGCCCAGACAGATGCGGGACACGGAAAGGCCCGTGCCGCCGAGATTCGCGTATTTCATGGTCAAGCCTCCAGATCGGGGCGGATGAGGTACTTCGCGCCTGTGGCCTGCTTGGCGTATACCGCAATGGCCGCAGGGTCCAGTGCACCGGCAAGAGATACCTCTGCAGTGTAAGTGCTGGCGAACGTGGTCTTGATTTCGGCCGCGACCCGCTCGCGAAGCTTCTGGGCAGCGCCAGGTCCGATGCGCTGCAGGAAGGGCGGCAGCAGCCAGCCGCCCATGCCCCAGGCCATGCCGAAATCGCGATTGAAAACCGTGGGGCCGCGGTCCAGCCCGCCGTAAATGTAGACCTGCTTGTGCACCGTGGAACCGTAGCGGCTGTAGCCGGCCTCGGTCTTCAGTGCTGCCGCCTCCATGCAGCTCAGGATGCGCCCGGCCAGTTCACCGCCACCGATGGCGTCGAAGGCCAACGTCGCGCCGCTGTCGACCAGCGCCGCGATGAGCTCCGCACGGAAGTTCTCGGAACTGGAGTTGCAGATGTACTTCGCGCCTTGGCTGCGCAGCAGATCCACCTGCTCCGGTTTGCGCACGATGTTCACCAGCGGCACACCGTCGGCCAGACAAATGCGGTTGAGCATCTGCCCCAGGTTCGATGCCGCAGCCGTATGCACCAGAGCCTTGTGACCTTCCAGGCGCATGGTCTCGACCATGCCCAATGCAGTGAGGGGATTGACGAAGCAGGACGCCCCTTCCACCGCCGTGGTGCCCTTACGCAAGAGCAGACATTCCTTGGCCTTCAGCGTCCGGTACTCGCCGTACATCGCACCGCCGAGGATGGCGACGGTGCGCCCGAGCAGGTTCTGTGCCGCCTCGGACGATCCGGCGGCGACCACCTCGCCCGCGCCCTCGTTGCCGCAGGGCAGAGACTCACCGAGGCGGGCGGCCATGGCCGGGCGCAGCTTCTCGGGAATCGTCGCCGTGACGGCAGGCAGTTCAGCGGTGCCCGTGGCGCGCAGCGTGGTCACATCCGCCGTCCCGAACAGCAGACCGAGATCGGAAGGATTGATGGGCGCAGCACCGACCCGAATGAGCACCTCATCATCCTTGGGCTTCGGTGTGGGCACCTCGACGAGCGCGAGTTCGAGGGTGCCGTCCTCGCGGACGGTGGATCGCATCTGGCGCATGGTGGCAGGTAGTTTCGCGGACATGGTGGACTCCCCGGTGATTCGAAGTGCCGGCCATGGTGGTCCATCGCGGGCCGCGGGGGAAGTCACAGGACTGCTTCCCACCACCGCATCAGGCTCGGGTCTGGCGCTGCCCTATTGTGGGAGCCCGCATTGCGGGCGATCGCGCGCATTGCGCGCTCCCACGGCAGGGGTCTGCACGCCCGACACCATGGACTCAGACCCAGGAACGCGCGACAGTTGGGCATCGGGGAAGATGGGGAGTAAAACATGTACGCCCACGGCATGGTCGCGCCGGTTCTGGCGCTGGTGGCCTGGACGCTGGTGATGTGGCTGTGGATGTACGTCACGCGCATTCCGGCCATGCAGGCAGCCAACGTCGATCTCGACGAAGTCGGCCGCACCGGCAAGCTGCCGGACCTGCCGCCGAAGGTGGCCCGGGTGGCCGCCAACTACAATCATCTCCACGAGCAGCCAACCGTCTTCTATGCCCTGGCGCTGGCCTCCCATCTGGCCACCCCTGCCGACGGCGTCGCCATCGGACTCGCGTGGACCTATGTACTGCTGAGGATCGTGCACTCGCTGATCCAGGCAACGATCAATAAAATCCCCCTTCGCTTCACCGTCTTCACGCTCGGTACGCTGATCCTGGTGGCTTTGCTGATCCGAACCGTCTGGATGCTGTGAACCTGCGCCCAACGAATCGAGGACACTCCTGAATGAGCACTTCGACCACTGAGATCCACGGCCATTGCGCAGCCGGCTTCGAGGGCGTACGTGCCGCATTCGCTGACAACTTCGCCAAGGGGCTCGACGATGGCGCCTCAGTCTGCGTCACCGTAGACGGCAACCCCGTAGTCGACCTCTGGGCCGGCACGCGGGACGCCGAACAGAAGCTACCATGGGAAGAAGACACCCTGGTCAACGTCTACTCCACCACCAAGACCATGGCGGCACTGACCATGCTGCTGCTGGCCGACCGCGGCGTCTTCGACCTCCATGATCGGGTGGCAAAGCTGTGGCCTGAGTTCGCTGCCAACGGCAAGGCTCAGGTCAGCATCGCCCATCTTCTAGCCCATTCAGCAGGACTGTCCGGACTCGACACGCCGGTGGGCCCGGAGGATCTCTACGACCATGAAAAAATCTGCGGGCTGCTCGCGGCGCAGGCACCCTGGTGGGAACCGGGTACGGCCTGTGGCTATCACGCCATCACCCAGGGCTACCTGCTCGGCGAAGTGGTCCGACGCGCCACCGGCGCAACCCTCGGCAGCGTGTTCCGCAAGGAGATCGCCGAACCGTTGGGCCTCGATTTCCACATCGGCACCGGCGCCGAACACGATCATCGCATCGGTGAGTTGATCCCACCCTCGGAGAACCTCGGTGAGGCCACGGGTAACGGCAAGGCCGGCTCGATCTCCGCCCGCAGCTTCGCCAATCCGCCCACCAGCGCCCTGCAATCCCGGGAAGAGGGCTGGCGCCGGGCAGAGATTCCCGCCGCCAATGGCCATGGCAATGCCCGCTCCGTGGCCCGCGCCCAGGCGCTGCTGGCCTGCGGAGGAGAACTCGATGGCAAGCGCCTGATCAGCGAGGCCGGCGCCCGCCGGGTACTTGAAGAACAGATCCAGGGCACGGACCTAGTCCTCGGCCTGCCCACCCGCTACGGCATGGGCTACGGCCTGTCCCAGACCATGATGCCCCTGCCGCCGGGCGCGGCATTCTGGGGCGGCTGGGGCGGGTCCCTCATCATTGCCGACCTGGACGCCCGCACCACCTACGCCTTCGTGATGAACCGCATGGTGTCCACGCTCATGGGCGATCCGCGGACCATGAGTCTCGGTGCCGCCGTCGCCATGGCCTTCGCCGCGCGGGGCTGAGCGGGAGCAGCGGCGGCCACGCTGCCTTCACACGCAGCCGACCGGTTTCGTCCTGAGGGTTGTCCCACAGGGGGCTCATTGCTGCGGTCTTGCCCGGGCCAGAACGGCGGTGATGTCGGCGCCAGCGGGCAAGGTGCCGTAGCAGTCTCCGCCATCGCCGCCCAAGCGCGTGGCGCAGTAGGCATCTGCCACGGCGGCGGGCGCGAAGCGGATCAGCTGGGCTGCTGCGCCCACCTTGGCCAGGCGCTCGACGAGCCAGCGGGAGCGCACTTCCAGGTGGTGGCGATCGGCGAAGGCCGTCTGGAGATCGACCAGTGCGGCATCGAAAGTCGGCTGCTCGCCACGGGCGGCTGCAAACTCGGCCCACAGAGCATCGAGGCTTTCCGGTTCCCGCTGCAATGCCCGCAGGACATCCAGACACATCACATTACCGGAACCTTCCCAGATGGCATTGACCGGCATTTCGCGGTAGACGCGCCCGGCGAGCCCTTCTTCCACATAGCCGTTGCCACCGAGGCATTCCATGGCCTCGCAGGCCAGATTCGGTGCCCGCTTGCAGACCCAGTACTTGGCCACCGGCGTCATGATGCGCCGGTAGGCAGCCTCCGCCTCGGACTGCCATGCGGTATCGAAACTGCGGGCCACGCGGAAGGCCAGCGCCGTGGCCGCCTCGGTTTCCAGCGCCAGATCCGCCAGCACGTTGGCCATCAACGGCTGATCGATCAGGTGCTTCTGGAACACCGTACGCTGGGCGCAGTGGTGCAACGCGGTGGCCAGCGCCGCGCGCATCATGCCGGCGCTGGCCACGGCGCAATCCAGCCGGGTGTAGGTGGCCATCTCGATGATGTTGCGTACGCCGCGCCCTTCCTCGCCGATCAGCCAGGCGGAGGCGGCCTGGAACTCCACCTCGGAGGAAGCATTGGACTTGTTGCCGACCTTGTCCTTCAGCCGCTGGATGCGGATGGCGTTGGGTTCGCCGTCGGGCGTGAAGCGCGGCATGAGAAAACAGGCGATGCCGTCAGGCGCCTGGGCGAGCACGAGGAAGGCATCACACATGGGCGCGGAGAAGAACCACTTGTGGCCCGTGAGTCGATACTCTGTGCCCGAACCACCGCCCGCCACCGGCACCGCCACGGTGGTGTTGGCACGGACGTCGGTGCCGCCCTGCTTCTCGGTCATGCCCATGCCGATGGTGACGCCGCGCTTGTGCTCGGCGGGCAGGAATCGTTCGTCGTAATTCCGGGAGAGGATGCGCGGGATCCACTCACGGGCCAGGGAGGGCTGGAACAGCAGTGCAGGAATCGAGGCGTGGGTCATGGTGATCGGACAGCCGTGACCCGCTTCCACCTGGGTCATCAGGTAGGTACCAGCCAGCCGTGCCAGCAGCGCGCCGGGTTGCGGCCGGGCATCGAGGTCGTCCCGCAGATGGTCCCAGGAAGAAGAGTGCAGGCCCTGGGCGACAGACAGTGCCATCAGGCGATGGTAGGCCGGGTGAAACTCCACCTGATCGTTGCGGTGACCGAAGCGATCGAAGCTCTTCAGCACAGGCAGCCAGACGTTGGCCTGGCGTCCGAGTTCCATCGTCTCGGCAGAGCCGATGCGCTCGCCAAAGGCGGCGAGGGCGTCCCGGGCATGACCAGCCCCATCGCGTTCCACGGTTTCCGTCAGCACCCGGTCTGAGGTGAAGAGGTTCACGTCCTCGAAGGGCGAAGGCTGATTGAACACCTCATGGGTGGCAAACGAACCGGGCGTCGGAAGCTGTTCTGCCATGGCTACCTCCAAAGGCGGGGCCGCTTCACCGAGCGTGGCACCGGGCGATCCGCAAGGCAATCGGCGCGGGACAGGTCCAACCAGGGCCGCCTGACCCGGGATGACCGCATGAGCCTCAGGCACCTATACTCCGGCCATCTGCGATCATCAACGGAGGCCACATGGTCGAGACCAAGACAGGACACAACCGGTCCAACGGAATCGCCTACAACGACTTGCTGAAGAGCGACACGGTGCCACCGCCCGCGGTCTATCTCGAAGATTCGCCCATGGCGCCGGGCGTCACCAAGGTGCCCGTGGAACGCTACTTCTCCAAGGAGATCCACGACCTGGAAGTAGAGCGGCTGTGGAAGCGGGTCTGGCAGATGGCCTGCCACGAGTCGGACATTCCCAATGTGGGCGACACCCACGTCTACGATATCGCCAGCCTCTCCTACATGGTCGTTCGGATCTCCGAGAACGAGGTGAAGGCCTTCCCCAACGCCTGCCTGCACCGGGGCCGTGCTCTGTGTGACAACCATCGCAAGGAGCTGAAGGTATTCCGCTGCGCCTTTCACGGCTGGTCCTGGAACCTGGACGGCAGCCTGAAGGAGATCCCAGGACATTGGGATTTTCCGACCGTAACCGAGGAGGAGTACGCGCTGCAGGCAGTGCGCGTCGGGCACTGGGGCGGCTTCATCTTCATCAACCCGGACCCCGACTGCGAGCCGCTGGAGGATTTCTTAGGCGACATCGACCGCCACTTCGGCATTCCCTTCGAGCGCCGCTACAAGGCCGCGCACCTGATCAAGCGCCTGCCCTGCAACTGGAAGGTGGCCCAGGAAGCGTTCATGGAGTCCTACCACGTGGTGGCAACCCATCCCGAACTGCTCGGATACTTCGGCGACGTAAACTCGAAGTACGACGTCTTCGGCAACCTGTCACGCGCCATGTCCCCCTCAGGACCGCCGAGCCCCCATACGGGCCTCGAAAACCCGGACATGTCGGCGTACCCGGACGGCAAGGCGTTCACCAGCCTCAAGCACCTGCTCAGCGGCCATGTCTATCGGCGCATCGAGGAGGATCGGGTGGAGGTGACCGCGCCCAACGGCAAGACCGGGCGCTTCACCGCCGCCGCGGAATACATCGAGGGCGAGCTGAAATCCGCCGACATCCAGATGTGCAACTGGGTGGGGGGCAAGATCTGCCCCGGCGAAGAAGACACGCCCATGGTCTACGACACGTCATCGCCTCGCGGCTACCGGGACAGCGTGGCCAAGGCACGCCGGGAGCAGCTGCGGCCGACCTTCGGTGATGCCGTCGCTCAGATCAGCGATGCCGATCTTAACGATGCCATCTACTACTCCCTGTTCCCCAACCTGAGTCCCTGGGCGGACTTCAGTCCGATCTTCTATCGCTTCCGCCCCGATGGGGACAACCCGGAACAGTCGCTGCACGAGGTCATGTACATGGTGCCGCTACCGGAAGGCGTGGAGGCGCCACCACCTGCCAAGTGCACCTTCCTCGACATCGACGACGACTACACCTTAGCCCCGGAGATCGGCAGCAGTCTGGCCAAGATCTTCAACCAGGACTACGTCAATCACCGCATGGTGCAGAAAGGGCTCCACACCCACCCCAAGGGTGAGACCATCTACGCGAGCTATCAGGAAATGAAGATCCGCCACTTCCACGAAACGCTGGAGAAGTGGCTGGAAAGCGACAAGGCGCCGCGGAGCAAACCCGCCGCCACCCCCCAAAGGAAGGCTGGCTGAGTCCGTGGCCGGACGGGTCGCCTGTCAGCAGCCAGCAGACAGGCGACCCAGCTCCTCGAGAACGATCGTCCCCGGATCAGACCGCCACATCGAACAGTGACCCCACAGCCATGGTCACGGTCATGGCCAAGCCACCCCAGAACATGACCCGGGCCACCGCGCGGGCAGGCGGAGCCCCACCCGCTTTGGCCGCCAGGTAGCCCAGCAATCCCAGAAACAGCAGCACGCTCAGCGCCAAGGCGGGGGCCAGCCATTCCCTGGGCCAGATCAGCACCATCAGCAGGGGCAGCGCAGCGCCGGTTGCGAAGGTGACTGCCGATGCCAAGGCAGCCTGGATCGGCCGTGCCGCCAGGGTCGTGGAAATGCCGATTTCGTCCCGGCTGTGGGCCGCAATCGCATCATGGCGCATCAACTGTCCCGCGACCTCGTCGGCCAGCTCCGGCTCGAGGCCACGACGGACGTAAATGGCAGCGAGTTCCGCATGCTCGTAATCCGGGTCCTCGGCGTGTTCCCGCCTTTCGAGAGCCAGGTCGGCGCGCTGGGTGTCGGCCTGGGAACTGACCGACACATACTCGCCGGCCGCCATGGACATCGCACCGGCCACCGCGCCGGCCGTACCGGCAATGAGGATGGTGTCCATGCTGCCGCCCGCCGAAGCCACACCGAGTATCAGACTCCCCGTGGACACGATGCCGTCGTTGGCCCCGAGGACGGCTGCACGCAGCCAGCCGCTACGGTGGGACCGATGCGTCGCGGGCGGTTTCATGGGTCAGAGTCGCCGACTCAATCCACGTAACGGCGAATGATCTGCTTGCCCAGCGCCATCATGTGCACCTGATCCGGACCGTCTGCCTGGCGACACCAGCGGGCATAGTTGAAGGCCTCGGCCATGGGGTAGTCCGCCGTGAGGCCGCCTGCACCATGAATCTGCATGCAGCGGTCAATCACCGTCTGCGCCATCATCGGCACCACGATCTTCGAAGCCGCAATCAGATCCCGGGCATCCTTGGCGCCCACTTCGTCGATCTTGCGCGCAGTCTTCAGGGTCAGCAGACGGGCCTGTTCGATTTCGCTGAAGGACTTGGCGATATCCTCCAGCACGCTCTGGTGCTCCGAGAGCTTCCGCCCGAAGGTCTCCCGACTCACAGCGCGCCGGCAGGCGAACTCCAACGCCCGCTGGGCACTGCCGATCAGGCGCATGCAGTGATGGATGCGGCCTGGTCCGAGACGTCCCTGGGCAATCTCGAAGCCGCGGCCCTCACCGAGCAGGATGTTCGCTGCGGGGACGCGGACGTTCTCGAAGTGCACTTCAGCATGGCCCAGCGGCGCATCGTCGTAGCCCAGCGTCGTCAGCGGACGGACGATCTTCACGCCCGGCGTATGCTTGGGTACCAGAATCTGGCTCTGCTGCAGATGGCGGTTGGCGTTGTCCGGATCGGACTTGCCCATGACGATGAAAATCTTGGTGCGCTCATAGGGCGCATTGGTGATGAACCACTTCTTGCCGTTGATGACGTACTCGTCGCCATCGCGGGTGATCGAGGTGCGCACGTTGGTTGCGTCGCTGGACGCCACGTCGGGCTCCGTCATGCAGTAGGACGAACGGATATCGCCGGCGAGCAGAGGCTCCAGCCATTCCTGCTTCTGGGCCTCGGTACCGTATTTGAGGAAGACCTCCATGTTGCCGGTATCGGGGGCATTACAGTTGAACGCCTCAGGCGCCCACAGCACTCGGCCCATGATCTCGGCCAGCGGGCAGTACTCCTCGTTGCTGAGGCCACCGTGATCCGCGGGCATCCAGAGGTTCCAAAGACCCGCGTCCCGAGCCTTGGCCTTGAGCTCTTCCATGACCGGAACGGTGGTGAATCGATCCGGCAGCGCATTGAGCTCGTCGTGATAGCGCTGTTCGTTGGGGTAGATGTGGGCGTCCATGAAGGCTTCGAGTTCCAGCCTGAGGGTTTCGGCGCGCTCGGAGGGGGCACGGGTCATGGGGAAAGGCTCCTGATCGCTGGTGGTCGGCTACGATGGCCCGCGATTCTACTCAGTTCTGGCCAGGAAATGGCCCTCGCCTGTCATTTCCAGCCATCCCGCCGCACTGCACATGGCAATCAGACGAGGGGGTAGCCGGAAAAATTCTTAGAGACCTTCATGCGGATGTTCGAGGTAATGGTGCTCACCCCTGAGTCGCTTTCGAGCAGAACATCGGTGAGTTCTCGGTAGTGATCGATGTCGCGGCATACGAACGTCATCAGAAAATCGAAGCGGCCTACCAGCGCTGGGACGATTTCGACAAGAGTCCCCGTCACGCCACTCACTTCGAGCACGGCGTGATCGAATTGATGCCGGTAGCGGACGCCACACGCTATGCCTGCAAATACGTCAACGGCCACCCGGGCAACCCGCAGCAGGGGCGCATGACCGTGGCCGCGCTGGGCATCCTGTCTGACGTGGCCAGCGGCTATCCGGTGATGGTCTCGGAAATGACGCTGCTGACCGCGCTGCGTACCGCAGCCACATCGGCCATGGTCGCGCGCCACTGCCCGCGACCGGACACCCACACGCTGGCGCTGGTCGGGACGGGCGCCCAGTCCGAATTTCAGACCCTGGCCATCGGCAACGAAAGAGCGCTGCGGCAGGTCCGGTTCTACGACATCGATCAGGCAGCGATAGCGAAGTACGCTCACAACATGGGGGAACGGAATCTGGAGCTGGTTCCCTGCGCGTCCATCGCCGAGGCCGTCGATGGCGCCGATCTGGTGACCATAGCCACGGCCGTCAAGGGGCGCCAGTCCCTGCTGACGCCAGCCATGCTGCGACCCGGCCTGCACATCAACGCGGTGGGCGGCGACTGCCCAGGCAAGATAGAGCTCGATCCAGCCGTGCTGCCTGCCTGCGACATCATCGTCGAGTACGAGCCTCAGACCCGCATCGAGGGCGAGATCCAAGACTCGGGCCTGTCGGTGACCGAGTTTCATGAAATTGCCCGTGGCCAGCGCGCAGGGAGACTCAGCACCGATGCCATCACTTTGTTCGATTCCGTCGGCTTCGCCCTCGAGGACCATGCAGCGCTGAACTGGCTTTACGCGAATCTGTGCGACGCCATCGACGTGGACCTGATCCCCGCCGCGCGGGACCCGCTGGACCTGTTCGCCATGCTGCAGCCGCCGACGCCCACCTTCCGCCGCGCCGCAAGCTTCTGAATCACCCCACTCAGTATTGGAGACCCACGCGATGAACACTCGCAATCGCCTGCTGATGTGCGCCCCCGAGTTCTTCACGGTGCAGTACGAAATCAACCCCTGGATGAACGCGCAGCGCAAGCCCGATGCAGTCGCCGCCAGCGATCAATGGCAACAACTGGTGGCGAACCTCGCCGCGGTCGCCGAGATCGTCCTGTGCGAGCAGGCACCCGAAGCCCCTGACATGGTGTTCACCGCCAACGCGGGATTCGTTTTCGAAGGCCGGGTGGTGGTGAGCCGTTTCCGCCACCCTGAGCGGCAACCCGAGCAGCCCCACTTCGCGCGCTGGTTTGCCGAAGCCGGTCTCGGACTGGTGGGCTGTCCGGAGGACGTAAGGTTCGAAGGAGCCGGTGACTGCCTGGTGGACTGCGGCGAACGTCGACTTTGGCTCGGCCACGGACTTCGAAGCGACCCCCGCGCCGGCGTCGCCCTGCAGGCAGCCTTCGACGTGCCGGTACATACCCTGACGCTGGCAGACACACGCTACTACCATCTGGACACCTGTTTCTGTCCACTTGCGGACGGCTACACGCTGTACTACCCCGGCGCTTTCAGCGCCGAGCCTCAAATGCTGATCCGGACGCGGATTCCTGCCGAGAAGCGCATCAAGGTGAGCCGTGCCGACGCCCGCCACTTTGCCTGCAACGCCGTGGGCCTCGGTGAGCACGTGTTCATGAACCGGGCCTCCAAAGCCCTGCGCAAGACTCTGGAATCCATTGGATTCGAGGTCCACGAAACGCCAGTCAGCGAGTTCCTGCGAGCCGGCGGCGCCGTGAAGTGCCTCAGCCTGAATCTGGACGATCCGATGGCCTGACCCGGGAGCCTGACCGGTAGCACTGGGAGCATGCGAATCGATGATGCCCCCAGAATCGGACATCCAGAAGTTTTCTGGACATCCAGGAATGTCTCTGGATGTCCTGTTTTGGACGCGGTGGCCTGCCGTTCACAGAGGATGGCTGGTCTCATCGCCAGACCAGAAAAATTCCGCATGAGAGCATGATTCCTGCCTCATTGCCGGAAAGTTGCGCGGCCGGAAAGTTGCGCGCAAACCTCCCTCGAGGCCCGCTCTGCAGGTCATTCAGAACGCCATGCTGGCCTGACCCTTGACGCTTGTAACGCAACCCCACTTAACAGGTCGACGGCAAAGACCGAAGCCTGCGCAGATCAGATTGACCATGTACCCTTGGCGATAGACAGGCTGCAAGCGGCTTTCGTTCCCTCATATGCCCGGTATCACGCTTGCGTGATCAGTCGTCGTCGTCCCCGTCCTCTTCGGCATCCATGTCCAGTTCCTTGATCTTGCGGGTCAAGGTATTGCGCCCCCAGCCCAGCAGCTCGGAGGCGTCGCGGCGGCGCCCACCCGTGTGCTTGAGTGCCGTCTCAATCAGGATGCGTTCGAACTTGGGCATGGCCACGTCCAACAGGGGGGCACTCTGCCCCGGGCGGAAGCGTGCCAGCTCCTGGTCGCTCCAGTTGCGCAGAGCGGATTCCCAGTTGGTGGTCTGCTGGGCGCCGCCGTCGCTGAGCCTGAGTTCCGGCGGCAGGTCACCGATGTGAACCTCACGCCCGGAGGCCATCACGGTGAGCCAGCGACAGGTATTCTCGAGCTGACGAACGTTGCCTGGCCATTCCAGGTTCGCCAGATATTCCTCGGTCTCCGGCCGGAGAAGCTTGGGCTCACCACCCAGCTCCTGCGCTGCGGACGAGAGGAAATGCCGGGCGAGGAGCGGAATATCTCCGCGGCGCTCAGACAGTTTGGGAATGTGGATACGAATCACGTTAAGGCGATGAAAAAGGTCCTCGCGAAAACGGCCCTCGCGAACCAGACCCTCAAGATTCTGGTGGGTAGCAGCAATGATGCGCACGTCCACCTTGATGGGCTGGTGACCACCAACCCGGTAGAACTCACCATCCGCCAGCACCCGAAGCAGCCTTGTCTGGGTGTCCGCCGGCATGTCGCCAATCTCGTCCAAGAACAGCGTTCCGGCATCGGCCTGCTCGAAGCGGCCCTGGCGCTGCGCTGCGGCTCCAGTGAACGCGCCTTTCTCGTGGCCGAACAATTCGGACTCGATGAGATCGTGAGGGATCGCGGCCATGTTCAGGGCGATGAACGGTCCCTTCTGTCGGGGAGAGTGGCGGTGTAAAGCACGGGCCACCAGTTCCTTGCCGGTACCCGACTCGCCGTTGATGAGCACGGTGATATTGGAGTGGGACAGTCGGCCAATGGCACGAAAGACCTCCTGCATGGCTGGTGCCTGGCCGATGATCTCGGCAGGTGGCGGCTCCTCGACGGTGGGCAGGACGGCCTTCTGCTCGTGGGCGTGGGCGATGGCCCGCTTCGCCACAGCAACGGCGTCATCGACGTCGAAAGGCTTCGGCAAATACTCGAAGGCGCCGCTCTGATAGGAGGTGACGGCACTCTCCAGATCCGAATGGGCTGTCATGATGATCACAGGGATCTCGGGGTGTTCGGCGCGCAGCCGTTCGAGCAGCGACAAGCCGTCAATGCCGGGCATGCGAATGTCGCTGATAATGGCTTCTGGAAGCTCAGCCTGCAGTCGACTCAGGGCCGCGGTGCCACTCTCGAAAGTCTGTGGCGCCATGCCTTCCTGCTCGAGTGCACGCTCGAGAACCCAACGGATGGAGCGGTCATCATCAATGACCCAGATTCTGTCACGCGCTTTCATCGATGCTCTCCAACGGCAGCAGAATGGTGAATCGGGTGCTGCCAGGCTCGCTTGCGCATTCGATCAAGCCTCCATGCTGGGCAATGATGGATTGGGTGATGGACAGGCCAAGCCCGGTCCCGTCCGCGCGACCGCTGATCATCGGGTAGAACAACCGCTCGATCATGTCCGGCGCCACTCCAGGTCCGTTGTCGAGGATATCGATGCGCACGACGAGCCGGTGGCGCTCATCGCCGATGGTGAACTGGCGCATGGTTCGAGACCGGAAGGTGATCACGGCGTGCTCTGTGTCCTCGAGAGCTTGGGCCGCATTGCGAGTCACATTGAGGAATGCTTGCAAGAGCTGATCCGGATCACAGGTCAGGTCGGGAATGGATGGATCGTAGTCGCGTTCAATGCGCAGACGCCCAGGATGCTCCGCCGTGATCAGCTGCCGCACGCGCTCGAGAATCCGATGAATGTTGCCATTGCGATACTGGGGCAATCGATTGGGGCCGAGCATTCGGTCCACCAGATTACGAAGTCGATCGGCTTCCTCGATGATGATGTCGGTGTACTCGGCGAGTTGGGCGTGATCGAGCTCCCGGGCAAGCAGCTGGGCGGCTCCGCGAATGCCACCGAGCGGGTTCTTGATTTCATGCGCCAGACCCCTCACCAGGTGCCGGGTCGTACGCTGGAGGGTGAGTTGTGCGGCATCCCGATTGATGCGCAGCAGGCGATCGAGAGGCTGCAGTTCGAGCAGCAGGCCACCCTGCTCGCAATCGGTCATGGGCGT
>SLTB01000112.1 GCA_007130155.1 Pseudomonadales bacterium | reverse complement strand
GGACGGTGGCGCAAGGCCACCCCAAGCCCCATGCCGATACCGATGCAGGGCATGGCCAAGGCGCGCAAGTCGAGATTGAACCCGACTAGCGCGACGATCCACGAGGTGAGCGTGGTACCGAGATTGCTGCCGTAGATGACACCCACGGCCTGTGCCAGCGTCAACAGGCCAGCGTTGACGAAGCCGACCGTAGCGAAGATCACGGCGCTGGAGGATTGCACCAGCGTGGTGATCAGGATGCCGGATGCCACCCCCCGGATCCGGCTGCGCGTGGCGGCAGCGAGGATTTGTCGCAGCGTGTCACCAGCGGCCAACTGCAAGCCGTCGGTCATCAACCGCATCCCGAGCAGGAAGAGGCCAATACCCCCGGCAAACGTGAAGGCGGCGGCGATACTCATGGATCAGCACCCTCCGGACCTGGCCACCGTCGCGGCGTCCTCGGATCCTACGCAATCGAGATCCAACCTAAATACCGCCGCGACATGGCGACGACGCCGTACTGATCCGCAACCGCAGCGGCGGTTCTGGGCATCACGTCAGGTACGACGCTGCTTGCCCGGCAAGCTGCAGAGCAGCTCCTAGAGCAGGGGCAGGCCATGAGTGCCCTGTTGCGTTCGAATCATAAGACGGCGCAAGAGAGCGACACCAGGAGCCCCGCCTTCAAGTTGCGAAATCCCTGGCCGAGGGAGCAGCCGCCATCACCTGGCGAACGATTACTGACTCGCAGTCCATGCCAGTGGCGGGAGGATGTCATCGGGCCTAACCCTGCTGAGACTGCGGCAGACATACAGGCTGGAACGCTGCGTAAACCCTGGCGTGGCCGGAACACTATCGCTCCGGCCACGACATCTGCTCAGAAGATGTACTGGAAACGACCGCCGAAGACCCAGCCGTCATCCTTGAACACGTCCCGCTCCCCTTCCAGGTAGATGATGTTGAACTTGGCGAGCACCTCGGGCGTGAGGTACCAGTTCAGGCCCGCGGTCCAGCTCTCGAGTTTCTGGCCACGACCACGACGTGTGTGTTCCAGGGAGTCCGCCACGGAATAGCGCAGAGCCACTTCAAACGCGCCCCAGGTACCGTTGCGGGGTGAGAACAATTGGTTCGGCACCTGCTGGCCAAAGTCACCGCTGAATGCCCGATAGTTCTTGGTCTCGCCGGTGAGAAAATAACCGCCTTGCAGGTACCAGCCATCCTGGGTGAGCGAGCTCGCGTCAGTGGCATTATTGCCCAGCGCGTCCAACAGGCGTTCACGATCGAGATCGAACTCCACCCGCAGATACTCGGCCTGCATCCACAAGGGCCCGGTGCCGGCTGCGAACTCCGCATTCATGCGTGTGAAGTTCTTGACGCCCTCGAGATCATCTCGACCCACCAGGCGTGCGTCGATGGCACGCGTGCCTTCGCGGGTCCGCAGACGCACGCTGAGCCGCTCGTCGGAGTCCTTGTCCAATCCGACTCGGCGGTGATTGATGCCGGCGCCGAGATGAACGAACGAATCCTCCTCCAGATGGGGCGCGAACGACGAGCGTGCCGAAACGGCCCAGCCCTCGCGCACTTCGCGATCGAAGTCGATACCATTGCCGAACAGGCCGACACCGAGATACCAGTTGGGCTGCAGCGTCTCGTACATGACACCGGGCTCACGGTTCACCTTGTAGGCATCGGAGGCAGCCGAGCGCTCCATGAACGTGATGTAGCGAGAACTGGTGGCATACTCCATGCCGAAGGGCTCCTTGAAGTGGCCCACCGCCAGACGACCGCCGTGATCGAAGAGATACGCCATGTAGACATTGGCGATATCAACCTCGTTCTCGGCAAAGTCCATCTCGATCTGCCACTCCCAGTTCGAGCGCATGATGCCGAGGGCGCCAAGACGGATGCGGCGCAGGATCAGACCGTACTCCGGAAATTCATGGCCCTGGCGGGCGACGTTTTGAATGTCGCTGCCGAAGTTCTGCCGAGCGGCATCGACCTGCAATCGGCCGCGCATACGAAAGCGATCGGCTCCGTCCGCAGACTCCACAGCGAAGCGTGGCACCTGGGTCGTCACGCGATCGTCCCGCAATGGCGCTGTCGGCTCATAGCCAAGCTCACTGCCCACCAACTTCACCCGCTCGCGCTCCTGATCGGCCACGGACTCGCGTCGCAGCGCATCCAATTCCTCGGCTGTGATCACGCCTTTCTGGATCAGAAGCTCGATCAGGCTCTCGGTTTCCGACGCCATCGCTGTTGCGCTGCCGGCCCATAGCAAGCCCAGAACTGCGAGCGATCGAATGCTTATCCTGTTCATAACCGGAACTCCATGTCCGCCGCTATCAAGAAAAACTTCCTCCCCAACCACGGCAGGGATCGGGAGCAAGGAACACCTCAATACAAGATGTCATTATTTTGTAACATTCCAGGGATGACCGAATTGATCTCGATCAACGATCAAGCCAATAGGAAAATGAAGAGGGCCAATCGGGGCGGTCAGAACAGACCGAACACGCCGTTCGGGGTGATGCCCAGTACCCGAAACCAGGTCTCCCCCATGAGGATCACGGCAAGCCAGCCAAACGTCATCATGGTGAAGCCATACTTGAAGGCATCGGAGAGGCGGTAGTGGTCAGTCTCGTAAAGCAGAGCTGCCGGCTTGCTGTTGAAGGGCAGCACATAGACGTGCTCGATCAGAAAGGCGACCGGCAAGGCGAGGCTGATGACGCTGTAGTCGAAGAGTTCGGCTGTGCCGATGGCGATGGGCACGAAGATCATGGCGCGCATCGTCTTGGACTGGGACAGCAGCGCGGAGTAGCACATGACGCCAGTCAGCAGCAGGTAGAGCACCCAGAACGGCGTATCTTGATCGAGCCCCACTGCGTCGAAGAAGGCGGCCACGCCGATGTTCGGTAGCCCGGTCGCGGCAAACCCCGCGCCCAGGCAATAGGCGCCTGCCGAAAACAACATCAGGTGCCAGGGAATGTCGACGTCGTTCCAGTCGACGATACCCACCCGCGGCAGCAGCGCGACGATGCCGCCAATGAACGCCACCGCCGTAGCGCTCACGCCGTGCAGACGGTCGGTGGACCAGAAGGCGAGGATGGTGAGAAAAATGGCTGCCGCCCGAATCTCGTCCCAGCGCACCGGACCCAGCTTTTCGTACTCTTCGCGCAGCCGGTCCATGCCGCCCTCGATCTGCGGCGTCTGCTGCCTTGCCTCCAGCGGAAAATAGATCCGCATGGCTACGACGTAGCCGATCAACATCAGTCCCACCATGGTGGGCAGCATCGCGATCATCCAGTCGGCGAAGAATACGCCGCCGGAGATTGCCCCACTGATCAGCGCGGCGGCCAGCAGGTTGGCGCCCGAACCGGTGACGAAGCAGCCAGCACCAAGATTGATGTTGAGCAGGTTCTGCAGAACGATGCTGCGGCCGAAGTTGTTCTGGCCGTCGCCCGGCCGCGCGCCGTAGATTGCGGCGATCACCATGAATACGGGCAGCAGGATCGCGGCCTTGGCGGTCGTGGCCGAAATGAACGCTGAGAGGGTCACGTTAATGACGATAAAGCTCAGGAATACCGAAGAGGCATTGCGCCCAAAGCGCAGGATGAACCAGAGCGTGTAGCGCTTGGCCAGTCCCGTCTTTACCAGCATGCTGGCCAGGATGAAGGACATGATGTTGAGCCACATGATCGGGTGCCCGAGCTGGGCATAGGCCGTGCGCTCGCTGAGGACACCGGTCAGCACCAGGAGGATGATCAGGATCAGCGACGTCAGGTAGTTCGGCAGCGCGACCGTGCCCCAGAGCACCATGCCGACCAGGAAGATCGCGAGCATGAAGGCGTTGCGCCGGACCAGTTCATCATGCCCGACCTGCTCCAGCACGGCCGCGGCCTGATCCGGCAGGATCGCGGGATCGAACGCCAGCAGCCACTGTGGGGTCCAGAGATAACCGAACAGGATGAAGGCCAAGATGGAGACTGGAATGCCCGCCCTTGCCATCCAGACTTCGACGCCCGAGCGCTGCCGGGCCGGCAACCGGTCGATCCGGTACTGGCCCATGTCCAGTGGATCGCCTGAGGCGGCCGTCTCCTTGCGGGCATCGTTCATGACGGGAGCGAGCTCAAGCGCGGAACGACGGTTCGGCGGCTAGCCCGGTGATGCGTTTCAGCGCGGCGACATAGTTGATGTTGCCGTAGGCCAGGAGGCCCAACGCTTCCGAAAAAACCAGCACCTCATCGGCATCGACACCCTCCACGCACACGCTGCGGACGGCGGCACCGTTGACGAGCACTTCGACGACCTCGGCCTGCACCGTTTCGAGCTGGAATCCGAAGCGACGCTTGAACAGATCCACGGCAACGACATCAGGCGCGGACTCCCGCAGCACAGCGCGCAGCGCCTGCTCATCGATCTCTTCCGGAAAACTCACTGCAGTCTGCACGCCCAGGGCAGGAAGGAGTTGTGTTCGCAGTGCCTCGCCGGCGAGCGGCAAAGCCAGCTTGAGCGCAGGGCGCCACTGCTCGAGACCCCGCTCGACGGCGATGCGCTCCTTGATGTCGACCATGCCAGCGCGCAGCTTGACGTTGACATCACTGGCCCGCGCCACGAAGTAAACCTCAGTGCTTTCGCGGATCTCCGGCGCACCGGCTCGCTCACGCAGTTCGTACTCGATGCGGCCGAACTGCTGTGCAAAGCTGCGGTACTCGTAGCGGGGTGGCGATTCATTCATGGGCAGTATCGGAGCGAGAATTCAGCTGCGCAGGCTAACATACTGCATCGATCAGGCCTTGATCGAGGTCAAGGCCGACAACTGCAGGCCAGTGCGCCGGTCGGGTCGAACAGATCAGCTGTCATAGCCCTCCCCTTTAGGGCAATCTGCCTGCAGAAAAAATCAGGTCTGACGGGATTCGGCGCGTTGGGTTTGAAACCAATCAATCCGACTTCAGGAGCCAGCGGATGTCACGGCAACGATTGATCGAAATGGC
>SLTB01000117.1 GCA_007130155.1 Pseudomonadales bacterium | reverse complement strand
CTAAGAATCGAAGCATTGCCGAGGTCCGTCTAGGACGGACCGCTGGCGGTGCGAACGCCCGGCCAAGGATGGCCGGGCCGGGCGTGACAAGAACGAGGAGGTCGCGCCAGGGATGGCAGGCAAGCCTAAGAATCGAAGCATTGCCGAGGTCCGTCTAGGACGGACCGCTGGCGGTGCGAACGCCCGGCCAAGGATGGCCGGGCCGGGCGTGACAAGAACGATGAGGTCGCGCCAGGACGGCAGGTAAGCCTAGGAATCGAAGCGCTGCCAAGGGCCGGAGCGGTCTCCGGCGGCGCAAATGTTCGGCGAAGGAGCACGGCAGAGGTCGCCGGCAGAAGGCAGGATTGATCGTCCGATGGCCCCGCGCCATGGGGCGGTTTCGCGTCTCCGGAATCCAGCATGCTGGTGAGTTCGGAGACTTGGAAAGTCGAGCTCGAGCTTCGCTCGAGCCAGGGGAGTCGGCGTAGAACCGTCCGACGCTTGGACCCACACGGAGAAACGAAATGGCGAAGAAGATTACGGCCTACATCAAACTGCAGGTCAAGGCAGGGCAGGCCAACCCGAGTCCGCCGGTGGGGCCCGCGCTGGGTCAGCACGGCGTAAATATCATGGAATTCTGCAAGGCTTTCAATGCCGAGACCCAGGGCATGGAGCCAGGCCTGCCGACGCCGGTGGTGATCACTGTCTATGCGGATCGCAGCTTTACCTTCATCAAGAAGACGCCGCCCGCATCTGTTCTGCTACTGAAGGCTGCTGGCGTCAAATCCGGCAGCGGCCGCCCCAACACCGAGAAAGTGGGCAAGGTCACCCGCGCCCAGGTGGAAGAAATCGCGCAGCTCAAGCAGCCCGATCTCACGGCCGCCGACCTCGAGGCAGCCGTGCGCACCATCGCTGGCAGCGCCCGTTCTGCTGGTCTCGAAGTAGAGGGTCTCTGACATGGCTAAATTGACCAAGCGGCAACGTCTGATTGCCGAGAAGATCGAGCACGGTCGCGCCTATTCCATAGACGAGGCGGTGAGCTTGCTGAACACCCTGCCGGGCGCGAAGTTCAAGGAAGCCATTGAAGTGGCGATCAATCTCGGCGTAGATCCGCGCAAATCGGACCAGGTCGTGCGTGGCGCGACCAGCCTGCCCCACGGTACCGGTCGGACCGTCCGTGTCGCTGTGTTCACGCAGGGCGACAATGCCGACAAGGCGCGTGAAGCGGGTGCTGACGTGGTCGGCATGGACGATCTGGCTGCGACGGTGAAAGCCGGTCAGTTGGACTTTGATGTGGTCGTAGCCTCGCCCGATGCCATGCGTGTGGTGGGTCAACTGGGCCAGATTCTCGGTCCCCGTGGCCTGATGCCGAACCCCAAGACCGGTACGGTGACGACGGATGTGGCGACCGCCGTGCGCAACGCCAAGGCAGGTCAGGTCCGTTATCGGACGGATCGCAATGGCATCATCCACGGCAGCATTGGCCGGGTGGGCTTCGAGCCTGCGGCCATCAAGGCCAATCTGGAGGCGCTGATCGGTGACCTCAAGAAGGCCAAGCCGGCGTCCGCCAAAGGGGTCTATGTGCAGAAAATCACGCTATCGAGCACCATGGGCCCGGGTCTGGCTGTGGATCAGTCGAGTCTCGAGGTTTGAATTCAAGGGGCGCAGGTTGCGCCCCTGAGAGCAATGTTTTTGCAGTAACTTTGAGGACTCCGGCATCTCCGTGATGGAGGTCCGGAAGCCGTCAAAGACCGCAGGTCCGGCCAAGCCTTTTCAGGTGAGGCCGGTTAAGCCTCGTAGGGGCCTGCGCAGACGGTGAGACCCTTGGACACTGGATCTCGCCGTTACGTCGCCCCGAGCCGAATTCGGATCGGGGTATCACGAAGCAGCCGGAAAGCCTGACGGTTGACCGGCGTCATCCAGGAGAAATGCCAGTGGCACTCAAACTCGAGGACAAGAAGGCGATTGTCGCCGAAGTCAACGAGGCCGCAGGCAGTGCCCTCTCCGCAGTTCTGGCCGATTACCGTGGTCTGAACGTCGCGGAGATGACCGAGCTCCGGGTCAAGGCCCGCGAGTCCAACGTTTACCTGCGCGTCATCAGGAATACGTTGGCCAAGCGCGCCATGTCCGGAACGGAATTCGAGTGTCTCTCGGAGGCTTTCACCGGCCCGTCCCTGCTTGCCCTGTCCGTCGAGGACCCGGGTGCGGCAGCGCGGCTGATGAAGGATTTTGCCAAGAGGTACGACAAGCTCCAGGTCAGGGCACTCGCTATTGGCGGAGAGCTTTTGGATGCGAGCCGAATCGATGCGGTCGCAACACTGCCGACTCGCGATGAAGCACTGGCCATGCTGATGGGCACCATGTTGGCGCCCATCACCAAGCTGGCCCAGACGCTGAACGCGGTGCCGAGCAAGTTGGTGCGTACGCTGGATGCGGTCCGTGTCCAGAAAGAAGAGCAGGCGGCCTGAGCAAAGGGTTTCAGGTCCTCTACAAGTCAAAGGGTTTCAAGGAGTCAACTGAATCATGGCACTAGCTAAAGAAGAGATTCTCGACGCCATCGCTGAAATGAGCGTCATGGACGTCGTCGACCTGGTCAAGGCGATGGAAGACAAGTTCGGTGTTACCGCTGCCGCTGCCGTGGCTGCTGCACCGGCCGCTGCTGGAGGTGGTGGCGATGCCGCTGCTGCTGAAGAGCAGACCGAGTTTGATGTGATCCTCACCGCCGCTGGCGAAAAGAAGGTGAACGTCATCAAGGTCGTTCGTGCCTTGACCGGGCTGGGCCTGAAAGAAGCCAAGGCCGTCGTCGACGGTGCTCCGGCACCGCTGAAGGAAGGCGTCAGCAAGGACGAAGCTGCGGATGTCAAGAAGCAGGTCGAGGAAGCCGGCGGTTCGGTGGAAATCAAGTAAGGTCCGTGCTGCCTTGGTGCAGTCGGGTGGACATGACCGGGGCTGATGTCCTGGGTCCTTTGTGGGCCCAGGATGTCGGCCTCTGGTCGTTTGAGCTTCAAGCTTCCCCGGCTCCGAGCCGGAGCGGGGAAGGCACTGATGTGGTCAGGGCCGAGTGGGTGCACACGGTCATGGGAAATCGATCCGGGAGACGCTGATGCGATATTCATTCACAGAGAAGAAGCGCGTACGGAAGGATTTCGGCAAGCTGCCCGAAATCATGGAAGTTCCGTACCTGTTGGCGATCCAGATCGAGTCCTACAACCGTTTCCTGCAGGGTGATACCCCTGAGGCAGCGAGGCTGGATACCGGCCTGAACGCTGCGTTCAAGTCCGTGTTTCCCATCGCCAGCTACTCGGGCAATGCGGCGCTGGAGTATGTCAGCTACCGTCTTGGACAGCCCGTGTTCGACGTCAAGGAATGCATTCTGCGCAGCGTGACCTACGCGGTACCGCTGCGCGTGAAGGTCAAGCTCGTGATCTACGATAAGGAATCGTCGAACAAGGCGGTCAAGGAGATCAAGGAGCAGGAGGTCTACATGGGGGAAATCCCCCTGATGACCGAGAACGGCACGTTCGTGATCAACGGTACCGAGCGGGTGATCGTGTCCCAGCTGCACCGTTCGCCCGGTGTGTTCTTCGATCACGACCGTGGCAAGACCCACTCCTCGGGCAAGCTGCTCTACTCTGCCCGGGTGATCCCCTACCGTGGGTCGTGGCTGGACTTCGAGTTCGATCCGAAGGATGCGGTTTTCGTCCGCATCGACCGCCGCCGCAAGCTGCCGGCGTCCGTGCTGCTGCGCGCGCTCGGTTACGATACCGAACAGATTCTCGAAATGTTCTTCGAGAACAATACCTTCCACGTCAAGAAGGACGGCTACTCCCTCGACCTCATCCCCGAGCGGATGCGGGGTGACGTGGCCACCTTCGACATCAAGGACAAGAAGGGCAAGGTCATCGTCGAGATGGGGCGGCGGATCACCGCGCGTCACGTGCGTCTGCTCGAGGAAGCAGGCATCAAGCGCCTCGATGTTCCCCGGGAGTACCTGGTGGGCCGCGTGCTGGCGCGCAACATGGCACATCCGGAAACCGGCGAGCAGATCGCCGAATGCAACGCGGAACTCACCCACGAGCTCATGGAGAAGATCGAGGCTTCGGGGGTGAAGACCATCGACACCATCTACACCAACGAACTCGATCGCGGTCCTTACATCTCCGACACCCTGCGCATCGACGGGAGCCGTAACCGGCTCGAGGCTCTGGTGGAGATCTACCGGATGATGCGTCCGGGCGAGCCGCCCACGAAGGAAGCCGCGGAGAATCTGTTCAACAACCTGTTCTTCTCCGCCGAGCGTTATGACCTGTCCGGCGTCGGCCGCATGAAGTTCAATCGTCGTCTCGGTCGGCGGGAAATCGAAGGTGAGGGCACGCTGTCCAATGACGACATCATTGACGTGCTGCGGACGCTGATTCAGATCCGCGATGGCCAGGGTACGGTGGATGATATCGATCACCTCGGCAACCGTCGGGTTCGCAGCGTTGGTGAGATGGCTGAGAACCAGTTCCGCGTGGGTCTGATCCGGGTGGAGCGCGCGGTCAAGGAGCGCCTCTCCCTGGCCGAGTCCGAGGGCCTCATGCCCCAGGACATGATCAATGCCAAGCCCGTGGCTGCCGCAGTGAAGGAGTTCTTCGGTTCCTCACAGCTTTCGCAGTTCATGGACCAGAACAACCCGCTTTCGGAAGTCACCCACAAGCGTCGGGTATCGGCGCTTGGGCCAGGTGGTCTCACCCGTGAGCGTGCCGGCTTCGAGGTGCGGGACGTGCACCCCACCCACTACGGTCGGGTCTGTCCCATCGAGACTCCCGAAGGTCCGAACATCGGTCTGATCAACTCGCTGGCGGTTTACGCGCGCACCAACGAATACGGCTTCCTCGAGACGCCCTACCGTCGAGTGGTGGACGGCGTGGTGAGCGACGAAATCGATTACCTCTCGGCCATCGACGAAGCCGAGTACGTCATCGCTCAGGCCAGCTCGCAGCTCGACAAGGACAACCGTTTCGTCGAGGACCTGATCGACGTCCGCTTTCAGAATGAGTTCACCAAGACCCAGTCTGAGAACGTCAACTATATGGACGTTTCGCCGAAGCAGGTGGTCTCGGTCGCGGCATCGCTGATTCCCTTCCTCGAGCACGACGATGCCAACCGCGCGCTTATGGGCTCGAACATGCAGCGCCAGGCCGTCCCCGCTCTGAAGGCGGAGAAGCCTCTGGTGGGTACCGGCATGGAGCGCATCGTCGCCCGTGACTCTGGGGTTTGTGTGGTGGCCCGTCGCGGTGGCGTGGTGGACAGCGTCGATGCCGGCCGTATCGTGGTCCGGGTGGACGAGTCGGAGATCGGCGCCGGCGAAGCTGCGGTCGACATCTACAAGCTCACCAAGTACACCCGTTCCAACCAGAACACCTGCATCAACCAGCGTCCGCTGGTGATGAAGGGCAACAAGGTGGCGCGGGGCGACGTGCTGGCCGACGGTCCCTCCACGGACATGGGCGAACTGGCCCTCGGTCAGAACATGCGCATCGCGTTCATGGCCTGGAACGGTTACAACTTCGAGGACTCGATCCTGATCTCGGAGCGGGTGGTGCAGGAGGAACGCTTCACCACCATCCACATTCAGGAACTCACCTGCATCGCGCGCGACACCAAGCTCGGTGCCGAGGACATTACCTGCGATATCCCCAACGTCGGTGAAGCTGCGCTCGGCAAGCTCGACGAGTCCGGCATCGTCTACATTGGTGCCGAGGTCGCGGCAGGGGACATCCTGGTGGGCAAGGTGACACCCAAGGGTGAAACCCAGCTCACCCCGGAGGAAAAGCTGCTGCGGGCGATCTTCGGTGAGAAGGCTTCCGACGTGAAGGACACGTCGCTGCGGGTGCCCACCGGCGTCATCGGCACCGTCATCGACGTGCAGGTGTTCACCCGCGACGGCGTTGAGAAGGATGCCCGGGCCAAGTCCATCGACAAGGCATCGCTGGAACAGACCCGAAAGGATCTCGATGACGAGTACCGTATCGTCGAAGCGGCCACCTATGAGCGGCTTTCCGCACGTCTGGTCAACAAGAAAGCCATCAGCGGCCCGGGGCTGGTCGAAGGCGGCAGCGTCCGCAAATCCTACCTGGATGAACTGCCTCGCGAGGACTGGTTCAAGCTGCGAATGGTGACGGACGAGCTCAATGAGCTGCTCGATGAGGCCCGCGCCCAGCTTGCCGAACGTAAGGAGCAGCTTAAGGAGCGGCTCGAGGACAAGCGGGGCAAGCTCGACTCCGGCGACGACCTCGCCCCTGGCGTGCTGAAGATCGTCAAGGTCTACCTCGCCATCAAGCGTCGCATTCAGCCGGGCGACAAGATGGCGGGCCGTCACGGTAACAAGGGCGTGATCTCGGTGATCATGCCGGTTGAGGACATGCCCTTCGACGAAAATGGCGATCCAGTGGACATCGTTCTGAATCCGCTGGGGGTGCCGTCGCGGATGAACGTAGGTCAGGTACTCGAAACCCACCTCGGGTGGGCTGCGAAGGGCCTTGGCAAGAAGATCGGCGACATGCTCGATGCTGGTCATGAAGCTGCCAAGGTTCGCGGCTTCCTCGACCAGGTCTACAACCAGACCGGCGGTGGAGTGTCCGAGGACCTCGGTGAGTTCGATGACTCGGAGATCCTCGAGCTGGCTCACAACCTGCGTGGTGGCGTGCCGGTGGCGACGCCGGTTTTCGACGGCGCCGATGAGAGTGAGATCAAGGCGATGCTTGATCTGGCGGGGTTGCCGTCCTCCGGTCAGACCGTCCTCTACGATGGCCGCACCGGTGAGCGTTTCGATCGGCAGGTGACCGTCGGCTACATGTACATGCTGAAGCTCAACCACCTGGTGGACGACAAGATGCACGCCCGATCCACCGGCTCCTACAGCCTGGTTACCCAGCAGCCGCTGGGCGGCAAGGCCCAGTTCGGTGGTCAGCGCTTCGGTGAGATGGAAGTGTGGGCACTGGAGGCGTATGGCGCAGCCTACACCTTGCAGGAAATGCTTACCGTCAAGTCGGACGACGTGGCGGGACGGACGAAGATGTACAAGAACATCGTCGACGGCAACTACCAGATGGAGCCTGGCATGCCGGAGTCGTTCAACGTGCTGCTCAAGGAGATCCGCTCGCTCGGTATCGACATCGAGCTTGAGAACGATTGAGCCTGACGCTGGCCCCGGCATGAGCCCGGGCCAGCGTCGTCCGTTTCGATTTGCCGCCTCGAGAGCCATGTGGTCCGGGGCGGAGACAAGGTACCGACGTAGCGGATCACCTCTGTGTTACGGTGATCTGAAGCGTTCTGAGCCTCTCGCGGAGGAACGATGAAAGACTTGCTGAACCTGCTGAAGTCCCAGGCCAATATCGACGATTTTGATTCCCTGCGGATCGGACTGGCGTCGCCGGAGATGATCCGGTCGTGGTCCTATGGTGAGGTCAAAAAGCCCGAGACGATCAACTACCGGACCTTCAAGCCGGAGCGCGACGGTCTGTTCTGTGCCCGCATCTTCGGGCCGATCAAGGACTACGAGTGCTTGTGCGGCAAATACAAGCGCCTCAAGCATCGTGGCGTGATCTGCGAGAAGTGTGGTGTGGAGGTCACCCTGACCAAGGTGCGCCGGGAGCGCATGGGCCATATCGAGCTGGCCAGTCCTGTGGCGCACATCTGGTTTTTGAAGTCGCTGCCGTCACGGATAGGGCTTTTGCTCGACATGACGCTGCGCGACATCGAACGGGTACTGTATTTTGAATCCTTTGTGGTCATCGACGAGGGCATGACCGATCTCGAGGTCGGTCAGCTCCTGACTGATGATCAGTACTTCGAGGCCCTCGAGCAGTACGGTGAGGAATTCACCGCCAAGATGGGCGCCGAAGCCGTTCAGGAGTTGCTCAAGCGTCTCGATCTCGACGCGGAGATCGCGACCCTGCGGGAGGAGATTCCGCAAACCAACTCCGAGACCAAGATCAAGAAGTTCTCCAAGCGTCTGAAGCTGATGGAGGCCTTCAAGGATTCCGGCAACAAGCCTGAATGGATGATCATGTCGGTGCTGCCGGTGCTGCCCCCTGACCTTCGGCCACTGGTGCCGCTGGACGGTGGCCGCTTCGCGACCTCGGACCTGAATGATCTCTACCGTCGGGTGATCAACCGCAACAACCGCTTGAAGCGGCTGCTCGATCTCTCCGCGCCGGACATCATCGTCCGCAACGAAAAGCGCATGCTGCAGGAGGCCGTGGACGCGTTGCTGGACAACGGCCGTCGTGGGCGAGCCATCACCGGTTCCAACAAGCGGCCCCTGAAGTCGTTGGCCGACATGATCAAGGGCAAGCAGGGCCGCTTCCGGCAAAACCTGCTTGGCAAGCGCGTCGACTACTCGGGCCGTTCCGTGATCGTGGTGGGCCCGACCCTGCGTCTGCATCAGTGCGGTCTGCCCAAGAAGATGGCCCTGGAGCTTTTCAAGCCCTTCATCTTCGGCAAGCTGCAGGCCCGCGGCCTCGCCACCAGCATCAAGGCGGCCAAGAAGTCCGTGGAGCGGGAAACGGCAGAGGTCTGGGACATTCTCGCCGAGGTCATTCGCGAGCATCCCGTGCTGCTGAACCGGGCACCGACCCTGCACCGTCTCGGCATCCAGGCCTTCGAGCCGGTGCTGATCGAGGGTAAGGCGATCCAGCTTCATCCGCTGGTCTGCGCAGCCTACAACGCTGACTTCGATGGCGACCAGATGGCGGTGCACGTGCCGCTGACGCTGGAAGCGCAGCTCGAGTCCCGCGCGCTGATGATGTCCACCAACAATATCCTGTCGCCGGCCAGTGGCGATCCGATCATCGTGCCGTCCCAGGACGTGGTGCTGGGTCTGTATTACATGACTCGCGAGCGTATCAACGCCCGCGGTGAGGGCATGGTCTTCGCCGACGTCCGTGAGGTGCAGCGCGCCTACCGTAGCGGGCAGGTCGATCTGCACGCCAAGGTGCGGGTGCGCATCGCAGAGGAACGCGAGCAGGAGGACGGCAGCTGGGAGCCGATTCGTACGCTCTATGAGACCACCGTTGGCCGTGCCTTGTTTTACGAGATCGTACCCAGCCGCTTGGCCTATGACATGGTCAACCAGCCCATGACGAAGAAGTCGATCTCGGCCATCCTCAACGCCTGCTACCGCTATGTCGGGCTCAAGGAAACCGTGATTTTCGCGGATCAGCTGATGTACACGGGCTTCGAATTCTCGACCCGCTCGGGCTGTTCGATTGGGGTCAATGACTTCGAGATTCCTGAAGCCAAGAAGCAGGTCGTCGACGAAGCCGAAGCCGAAGTGAAGGAGATCGAGAACCAGTATGCCTCCGGTCTCGTCACCCAGGGCGAGAAGTACAACAAGGTGATCGACATCTGGTCGCGGGCCAACGACGTCGTGGCCAAGGCCATGATGGCGGGACTGTCGACAGAGCCGGTGGTCAACCGGGATGGGGAGGAAGTCACTCAGGACTCATTCAACGCCGTCTACATGTACGCGGACTCCGGCGCACGGGGCTCCCCGGCCCAGATCCGTCAGCTTGCCGGTATGCGTGGCCTGATGGCGCGTCCTGACGGTTCCATCATCGAGACCGCCATTACCGCCAACTTCCGTGAAGGGCTGTCGGTAAACCAGTACTTCATCTCCACCCACGGGGCCCGGAAGGGTCTGGCGGATACGGCGTTGAAGACGGCCAACTCCGGCTACCTGACCCGGCGCCTGGTGGATGTGGCCCAGGATCTGGTTGTGACTGAGCAGGATTGTGGCACCGAAGAAGGGCTGCTCATGACGCCGCTGATCGAGGGCGGTGACGTGGTGGAGCCGTTGTCCAGCCGTGTGCTGGGTCGCGTGGTGGCACGCGATGTGCTCTCGGCGGATGGCAAAAAGGTCCTGGTCCCGGCCAAGACCATGCTCGACGAAGCCTGGGTGGAACAGCTCGAGGAGCTGGGCGTCGACGAACTTATTGTCCGTTCGCCCATTACCTGCAACACCCGTTACGGTGTCTGTGCGACCTGCTATGGCCGTGATCTGGCGCGTGGCCATCTGGTGAATGTTGGCGAGGCGGTTGGGGTCATGGCAGCCCAGTCCATTGGTGAGCCGGGTACCCAGCTCACCATGCGGACTTTCCACATTGGTGGTGCGGCATCGCGGGCGACCGCCATCGACTCGGTACAGGTCAAGCACGGTGGGCGCATCCGCCTGCACAACCTGAAGACCGTCGAGCGTGCCAACGGTGAACTGGTGGCGGCATCCCGTTCTGGTGAAGTGGGCGTTATCGACAGCCAGGGCCGCGAGCGTGAGAAGTACAAGCTGCCCTATGGTGCGGTCATCACCGTGGGCGAAGATGCCGCGGTGGAAGCGGGTCAGGTCATCGCCAACTGGGATCCCCACACCCACCCGATCTTCATGGATGTGGCGGGCAAGGCGATTTTCGAGGACATGGACGAGCATGTGTCCGTGAATCGCAAGACTGACGAGCTGACGGGTCTGACCAGCATCGAGATCATCGATCCCAAGGATCGCCCCGCTGCCGGCAAGGACCTGCGGCCCGCGGTGCGCATCGTCGACAACCAGGGTGAGCTCATCTCCCATCAGGTGCTGCCGGCGAATGCGATTCTGTCAGTTGAGGATGGTCAGGACATCGGTGTCGGCGACGTTGTCGCCCGGGTGCCGCAGGAGGGCTCCAAGACCCGGGACATCACCGGTGGTCTGCCACGGGTGGCGGATCTGTTCGAGGCTCGCAAGCCGAAGGAGCCGGCGATCCTGGCCGAATCCACCGGTATGGTCAGCTTCGGCAAGGAGACCAAGGGCAAGCGCCGCCTGATCATCACTCCGGAAGATGGCGATCCCATGGAGACGCTGATTCCGAAATGGCGAACCATCGGCGTGTTCGAGGGCGAGCGCGTGGAGCGTGGTGAGACGGTTTGTGAGGGCCCGCTTTCGCCCCACGATATCCTGCGTCTTAAAGGTGTGGATGACCTGGCCAACTATATCGTCAACGAGATTCAGGAGGTTTACCGCCTGCAGGGTGTGACGATCAACGACAAGCACATCGAGGTCATTGTTCGGCAGATGCTGCGCAAGGCCGAGGTGGTGGATCCCGGCGATTCCAACCTGATCCGCGGTGAACAGGTGGAGTTCGTGCAGTTCCTCGAAGAGTACGATCGCCTCGCCAGCGAAGGCAAAGAGGTCCCGATGGTGGAACGTCTACTGCTAGGGATTACCAAGGCATCGCTGGCCACCGAGTCCTTCATCTCGGCGGCGTCGTTCCAGGAGACCACTCGGGTGCTCACCGAGGCTGCGGTCACCGGCAAGCGCGACTACTTGCGTGGCTTGAAGGAGAACGTGGTCGTGGGTCGACTGATTCCGGCAGGCACGGGTCTGGCTTATCACGCAGAGCGCAAGCGCAAGCGCGAAGCGGACATCAATGCCAAGCTGGCGCGCGAAACTGGAGCGTCGGCAGAAGATGTGGAAGCCGCACTGACCGAGGCCCTGCGGGGTCGCTGACCGAGCTCTCGGTGTGCCCGGGCGCGGCTCGGGCACGCTGGCCTGTTCCGGAGCAAGCGAAAGGCATTGAATGTACAAGGTGCCTGACGCCACCGATCGCCCGCACTGCGGGCGATGTGTAACGGCGGTGGGGAGCGCGGCGAGAGAAGACCGAATGTACGGCCGCACGAAGTGCGGTCATGCTTGACCAGTAAACCGGCCGTCATTAGAATGCGCGGCCTTTTCCGGTGATGGCGCAGCCTTGCGCCTCCCTTGTTTGTATCGGCTTCGCCCTCCTGTAGTGGAGGGTGAGGTTTCTCTGGCCGCGAGGCCAGAATCGAATCGGAGTAAGCAGATGGCGACCATCGCCCAGCTCGTACGCAAGCCGCGCAAGCGCAGAATTACCAAGAGTGACGTGCCGGCTTTGCAGGGCTCGCCTCAGAAGCGTGGTGTCTGTACCCGCGTCTATACGACCACCCCTAAGAAGCCGAACTCGGCCCTGCGTAAGGTCTGCCGGGTCCGCCTGACCAACGGTTTCGAGGTCAGCTCCTATATTGGTGGTGAAGGCCACAACCTTCAGGAGCACTCCGTGGTTCTGATCCGCGGAGGACGGGTGAAGGATCTTCCCGGTGTCCGCTACCACACGGTTCGCGGCACCCTGGATACGTCAGGCGTATCCGATCGTCGCCAGGGCCGTTCCAAGTACGGTGCCAAGCGTCCTAAGTGAAGCCGGGTTTTTGACTCACTGTTTGATGTAGTCGCAAGACCGACAATTATTCCGGACCCCGGTCGCAGCGAGCGTCGCGGCCGGAGGAGTAAGGCCCGGACCGTTCCGGGATCACCTGAAGCCATGAGGAATCACCCATGCCACGCCGCCGCGTAGCCGCGAAACGCGATGTACTTCCTGATCCCAAATACGGGAATCAAACCCTCGCCAAGTTCATGAATCACATCATGCGTGACGGCAAGAAATCCGTCGCCGAGGCCATCGTTTATGGCGCCCTCGGACGCATTTCGGAGCGCAGTGGACGGGATCCTGTCGAGGTCTTCGAGAAGGCCCTCGAAGGCATCGCGCCGATGGTCGAGGTGAAATCCCGCCGTGTCGGTGGTGCCACCTATCAGGTTCCGGTGGAGGTTCGTCCCTCCCGTCGTCAGGCCCTGGCCATGCGCTGGCTGGTGGAGGCGGCGCGCAAGCGCGGTGAGAAGTCCATGATCCTGCGTTTGGCCGGTGAATTGTCCGACGCGGCAGAGGGCCGTGGGTCCGCGGTCAAGAAGCGGGAAGACACGCACCGCATGGCCGAGGCTAACAAGGCTTTCTCCCACTACCGGTTCTGACGGCGCCTGAAGATCGCAGAGCAGGGAGACAGCAGTCGTGGCTCGACAGACGCCCATCGATCGCTACCGTAATATCGGCATTGTCGCCCATGTCGATGCCGGCAAGACCACCACGACCGAGCGCGTGCTGTTCTACACCGGCATCTCCCACAAGCTCGGCGAGGTCCATGAGGGCGCAGCCGTCATGGACTGGATGGAACAGGAGCAGGAGCGGGGGATCACCATCACCTCCGCCGCCACAACCTGTTTCTGGTCGGGGATGAATCAGCAGTTCCCGCGCCACCGCATCAACATCATCGACACCCCCGGGCACGTGGACTTCACGATTGAAGTCGAACGTTCCCTGCGTGTCCTCGATGGTGCGGTGGTGGTGTTCTGCGGCACCTCCGGAGTTGAACCCCAGTCCGAGACGGTGTGGCGCCAGGCGAACAAGTACGGCGTGCCCAGGGTGTGTTTCGTCAACAAGATGGACCGGGCCGGCGCTGACTTTCTGCGGGTGGTTGATCAGGTGCAGAACCGGCTCGGGGCCCACCCGGTGCCGATCCAGTTGCCCATTGGCGCGGAGGAGAGCTTTTCCGGCGTGGTGGACCTCATCCTGATGAAGGCGATCCGCTGGAACGAAGATGACCTCGGGGTCACCTATCGCCTTGATGACATCCCTGAAGACATGTCGGCGGAGTGCGAAGTCTGGCGTGACCGGCTGGTGGAAGCTGCTGCCGAGGCCGATGAAGGGCTGACCGACAAGTACCTGGAGTCCGGCGGGCTCGAGATCGAAGACATCAAGCGGGGGCTGCGTCAGCGCACCGTAGCCAACGAGATCGTGCTCTGCACCTGCGGCAGCGCCTTCAAAAACAAGGGTGTTCAGGCCGTCCTCGACGCGGTGGTGGAGTACCTGCCGGCCCCCAACGAAGTCACGGCCATCGAGGGTCATCTGCCGGACAGTGATGCCGTCGAGGCGCGGCCGGCTGATGACGATGAGCCCTTCGCCGCGCTGGCGTTCAAGATCGCCACGGATCCCTTCGTCGGCACGCTGACTTTTTTCCGCGTTTACTCCGGTGTGCTTTCCACCGGCGATGCCGTATTCAACTCGGTGCGCGGCAAGCGCGAGCGCATTGGCCGGCTCATGCAGATGCATGCCAACAAGCGGGAAGAGATCAAGGAAGTGCGTGCGGGCGACATCGCGGCAGCCGTCGGTCTCAAAGATGTGACCACCGGCGACACGCTCTGCGACCAGAAGCGCCAGATCGTCCTGGAGCGTATGGAGTTTCCGGAGCCGGTCATCGCTGTGGCCATCGAGCCGCGTGGGGTGGCCGATCAGGACAAGATGGCCGTCGCCCTTGGCAAGCTGGCCCAGGAAGATCCGTCATTCCGGGTCAAGACCGACCCGGAGTCTGGCCAGACCATCATTTCCGGGATGGGTGAGCTGCATCTCGAGATCATCGTTGATCGCATGCGCAGGGAATTCAAGGTCGAGGCCAATGTGGGTAAGCCCCAGGTGGCCTATCGGGAAACCATTCGTAAGACCGTCGAAGTGGAAGGCAAATTCGTCCGCCAGACCGGTGGCCGTGGACAGTTTGGTCATGTCTGGCTGCGTCTCGAGCCACTGCCGCTGGATGCGGAGTCGACCTTCGAGTTCGTGGATGCGATCAGTGGTGGCGTGGTGCCGAGGGAGTTCATTCCGGCGGTGGGAAAGGGTGCCGAGGAGTCCATGAATAATGGTGTCATCGCCGGCTACCCGATGATTGGTATTCGCGCCACGCTCTTCGACGGCTCCTTCCACGAAGTGGATTCTTCGGAGATGGCCTTTAAGATAGCGGCGTCCATGGCCTTGAAGGATGGGGCCCGCCAGGCTCGCCCAGTGATCCTCGAGCCCATCATGAAGGTGGAAGTGGTGACGCCGGAAGATTACATGGGCGACGTGGTGGGTGATCTGAATCGTCGCCGCGGAGTCGTCCACGGCATGGAGGATGGCTATGGGGCCAAGATCATCCGTGCGGACGTGCCCCTGGCGGAGATGTTTGGCTACTCCACCGATCTGCGATCGGCAAGTCAGGGCAGGGCGACCTACTTCATGGAGTTTTCGCGTTACGCGGAAGTTCCTGAGAACCTGGCGGAGAGCGTAGCGCGTCGAGGCTGAAATTGAGGCCGGTCGATGCTCATTGGTGCCGGAACCGGCGCCATTGGCTCGCGAGGCCCTGAGACTTCATTCAAATGGGTACACGAGACAAAGGGGTCAAATAAGGTGTCCAAGGCAAAATTCGAGCGGACCAAGCCGCACGTAAACGTAGGCACGATTGGTCACGTGGACCACGGCAAGACGACGCTGACCGCGGCGCTGACGAAGGTCTGTTTCGAGACTTATAAGACCGGCGAGTCGCGTGCATTCGACCAGATCGACAATGCGCCGGAAGAGAAGGCGCGTGGTATCACGATTGCGACGTCGCACGTGGAATACGAGACGCCGAATCGTCACTACGCCCACGTGGACTGCCCAGGCCACGCTGACTACGTGAAGAACATGATCACGGGTGCGGCCCAGATGGACGGCGCGATCCTGGTGGTGTCGGCGGCGGATGGTCCGATGCCTCAGACCCGCGAGCACATTCTGCTGGCGCGTCAGGTGGGTGTGCCGAAGATCGTGGTGTTCCTGAACAAGGCTGACATGGTGGACGACGAGGAGCTTCTGGAGCTCGTCGAGATGGAAGTCCGCGAGCTGCTGGACGTCTACGAGTTCCCTGGCGATGACACGCCGCTGGTCATTGGTTCGGCGCTGAAGGCGCTGGAGGGTGACACGTCGGATGTGGGCGTGCCGTCGGTGGTGAAGCTTCTGGAGGCGCTGGACGACTACATTCCGGAGCCGGAGCGTGCGATCGACAAGCCGTTTTTGATGCCGATCGAGGATGTGTTCTCGATTTCGGGTCGGGGAACGGTGGTCACAGGTCGTGTGGAGCGCGGGATCGTCAAGGTGGGCGACGAAGTGGCCATCGTGGGCATCAAGGACACGACCAAGACGACGGTGACGGGCGTGGAGATGTTCCGCAAGCTGCTCGACGAAGGTCGTGCGGGCGAGAACGTGGGCGTCCTGCTGCGGGGCACGAAGCGCGACGAGGTGGAGCGCGGTCAGGTGCTGTCGAAGCCGGGTGCGATCACGCCGCACACGCAGTTCGAGGCCGAGGTGTACGTGCTGTCGAAGGAGGAGGGTGGTCGTCACACCCCGTTCTTCAAGGGCTACCGTCCTCAGTTCTACTTCCGGACCACGGACGTGACGGGTAGCTGTGAGCTGCCTGCGGACGTGGAGATGGTGATGCCGGGTGACAACGTCAAGCTGGTGGTGACGCTGATTGCTCCGATCGCCATGGATGATGGTCTGCGTTTCGCCATTCGCGAAGGCGGTCGTACCGTCGGCGCCGGCGTGGTCGCCAAGATCATCGAATAAGGTGTGACGGCGGTCGCGTCGGGTTCTTTTGAATCCGGGGGGATCGCCGGCTGTATGCGGTCAATAGGCCAGTAGCTCAATTGGTAGAGCGGCGGTCTCCAAAACCGCAGGTTGGGGGTTCGATTCCCTCCTGGCCTGCCAAAAGCCTTCTGCCGCAATGCGTGCCGACAGTATCAGTGAGGTCATCTAAGGTTCCTTCATGACTACATCCAAGACAGCAAATCGCGATGGATTGGATGCCCTGAAGTGGGTCGTGGTGGCCCTCATGCTGGCTGCCGGAGTCTACGGTAACGCCTACTTCGGCGAGGAGTCCCTGCTGTATCGGGTGCTGATCCTCGTCGTAGTGGCCGGTGCGGCGGGTGTTGTTGCGGTGCAGACCGCCAAAGGGCGGGTCTTCTGGGAGTTGCTCAAGGACGCTCGGATCGAGATCCGCAAGGTCGTATGGCCCAATCGTGAGGAGACGACCCAGACGACGTTGATCGTACTGGCACTCGTCATCGTCGTCGCATTGATCCTGTGGGGTCTGGATACCCTGCTCGGCTGGATCATCTCCGGCTTGATCGGGTGATTGGCTGGCATCGGAGAGCTCCATGACCAAGCGTTGGTACGTCGTGCACGCCTACTCGGGTTTCGAGAAGCAGGTCATGCGCGCGCTCAGGGAGCGCATTGCCCTGTCGGGATTCGCTGAGCAGTTCGGTGAAGTGCTGGTTCCCACCGAGGAAGTGGTGGAGATGCGCGCCGGACAGAAGCGGCGCAGCGAGCGCAAGTTCTTCCCCGGCTACGTGCTGGTGGAGATGGAACTGAACGATGACACCTGGCACCTAGTCAAGGACACGCCGCGAGTCATGGGCTTCATTGGCGGCAAGGCCGACAAGCCGGCGCCGTTGACCGAGCCTGAGGCGCGCCGGATTCTTGCCCGGGTCGAGGAGGGCGGTGACAAGCCCTCGCCAAAGACCATGTTCGAGCCTGGCGAGGTCGTCCGGGTGGTCGATGGTCCCTTCAACGACTTCAACGGGGTCGTCGAGGAAGTGAACTACGAAAAGAATCGGCTGCGCGTGGCAGTGACCATCTTCGGTCGCTCGACCCCGGTCGAACTGGACTTTGGGCAGGTTGAAAAGGGGTGAGCACCGCCGTTGAGCGGTCCGTCTAGGACGGACCGCTGGCGGTGCGAACGCCCGGCCAAGGATGGCCGGGCCGGGCGTGACAAGAACGAGGAGGTCGCGCCAGGGATGG
>SLTB01000079.1 GCA_007130155.1 Pseudomonadales bacterium | reverse complement strand
GGCACCGATGGCCACCCGGGCGGCCGTGCAGATACCGTCCTCATCCAGGGTCACCCGGACTCCGGCACTGGCTACGGCAATATCCATCTCCGTACGGGGAATGAGGCGCAGGTAGGCATCGGCGCTGCGCGGTGGTGCTTTCGGCAACCGCAGGGCCACCAGGAACTCCCCGGGCTCCAGCGCATTGCGCCCCACCCCTACCACGAAATCCTCCACCGCCAGCTCCCGCCAGCCGCCGGGACCGGCGATCTGACAGATCGCACCGTTGGCAATCAACGCTGGGATGGTGTCACCGGCGGGAGAAGCATTGCAGAGGTTCCCGCCCACTGAGGCGCGACCCTGGATCTGGGTGGAACCAATGAGATCAGCCGCCTCTACCAGGCCAGGATAAATCGCCACCACGTCGTTACGGGCGGACAGCTCGGCACCCGCCACCGCCGAGCCCAGGATCAAGCCGTCCACACCCAGCTGAATGCTGCGAGTCTCGGGGATACGCTTGATGTCGACGATCATGCGCGGAGCGCGATCGACCGACCGCAACTGCACGATCATGTCCGTACCACCCGCCAGAATCTGGGTTCGGACGGAGGCCTGGCGCTGTTCTGCGAGCAGCGCCACCGCGGCGTCGAGCGAAGTCGGCGCCTGATAAGCAAAGGTTCCCATGGTTTCTCCCCGAGGTCATTCGAACGTGCATGTATAGCACGCGCGCGAGTCGTGCTGCACCCGCTCAGCCATAGCCACGCCCATGCGCAGGGGCTGATTCCCATCCTGGTCGATGGTAGTGTCCGAGGCCAATTGCAGCCCTGCCCACGACCATGGAGCGCATCAATCAGGTGAATCCCCAACACGCCGATCCCGACGCCCTGTTCGCCGACCATCTCGACGCCCAACTCTCCCGCTACTTCGACGCCATGGAGCGCTGCCATCATGACGCGCTGGTGATTGCTGCCGGCGAACCGGCCCTGCACTTCCTCGACGACATGCCAGTGAGCTTCAAGCCCAATCCCCACTTTCGTGTGCTGACACCGCTGCATCCTGCAGAGGGTTCGAGCATCGTGCTGCGACCCGGACAGCGGCCTGTGCTGCTCCATTTGCGGCCCAGGGATTTCTGGCATCTGTCGCCAGAACCGGCAACGGGCACCTGGACAGAGGGCTTCGAGATCCAAGAATACGCCAGCCCCGAAGCGCTGCAGCAGGGTCGTGACACCCTCATTAAAGGCGCCAATGCCGCGGCCTTCATCGATCCGGACGCCGCACCTGCACCCGCCAGGCTGCTCGCCCACCTCGATCACAGCCGGGCGCAGAAGACGGGTTATGAGATCGCCTGCCTGGCCCTGGCCAATCATCGCGCCGCCAAGGGCCACCGCGCTGCCCGGGATGCCTTCCGCGCCGGCGAAGCCGAATTCGGCATTCACATGGCCTATCTGTCAGCCAGCAGCCAGGAAGACGCTGAGCTGCCCTACGGCAACATCATTGCCTTGAACGAACATGCGGCGGTGCTGCACTACCAGCATCGCCAGCGTCAGCTTCCGCCAGGCGGTTCGCGCTCCTTCCTGATCGACGCCGGCGCCACGGAACGTGGCTATGCCGCCGACGTTACGCGAACGTACAGCGCAACGGCGGGCGCCTTCGCCGATCTGATCACGGCCCTCGACACGGCTCAGCGTGACCTCATCGAGAGCATTCGTCCCGGCATGGACTTCGTCAATCTTCATCGCGCCGCTCATCTGGCTGTGGGCCGCATCCTCGGTGACGCCGGAATCGCCCGGGGAGATCCGGAAGCACTGCTTTCAAGTGGCGTGACCGGCGCTTTCCTGCCCCACGGCCTCGGCCATCTGATCGGCGTTCAAACCCATGACGTCGGCGGCCGCCTGGCCGATGCCGAAGGCGGCCTCCGCCCGCCGCCGGAGTCCTTCCCCGCCCTGCGACTCACTCGCACCCTGATCGAAGATGTGGTGGTCACCATCGAGCCGGGTCTGTACTTCATCCCCATGCTGTTAGAGGCGTTGCGCCACAGCGGTGAATCAGCACGCATCGACTGGTCAGCCGTAGACGCGCTGATACCCTTCGGCGGCATCCGCATCGAGGATAATGTTCAGGTCACGGCCGCAGGCTGCGTCAATCTCACCCGCCCCGCCCTGGCTGCGGAGGGTCTGGCGTGAATGTCAGCAATGGCCAGCCACTGCACCTCAGTCTCGATCGTCTGTTCGATACCCCTGGCCTTTCCGGCCCGGTTCCAGCCATGGCCCGTTATGCACCCGACGGCCGCAGGATTGCCTGGCTGCGCCCGGCAGACGACAACTTCGAACGTCTCGATCTCTGGCTCTGCGATCTGGCCAGCGGCCACAGCCGATGTCTGATGGATGCCCGCGACCTGGGTAAAGAGCGCAGCCTGTCTGATGAAGAGAAGGCACGAAGGGAGCGCCTGCGGGTATTCGCGGACGGCATTGTCGAGTTCGAGTGGACTGGTGACGGCAACGCCGTCCTCTTTCCCTTGGCTGGACGCCTATATCGGCTCGGCATCGAAGAGGACAGTGCTCCCGAACCTCTGACCCCTGCCGACTATTTCGTCACCGACGTGCGTATCGGAGCCGGAGGCCGCATCGCTTTCGTCCACGACCGCAACCTCTGGCTGCTGGAAGCCGACGGCACGCTGCGGCAGCTTACCAGCGAAGGTGGAGGCAGCGTCAGCTGCGGGCTGGCGGACTTCATCGCCCAGGAGGAAATGCACCGCTTCGACGGCTACTTCTTCGCACCTGACGGCCAACATGTGGCCTTCTTGAAGGTGGACGAGGCACCCATTCCCCTCTCTCACCGCTATGAAATCGATGCCAGCGGCTTTTCCGTTCATCCCCAGCACTACCCCTATGCGGGAGGCCCCAATGCTCAGGTGGAACTCGGCATCGTCGATCTCAGCGATGGCAGAATCTCCTGGCTGGACTGGTCCGGAGAAGACGGGGAATATCTTGCGCGCATTGCCTGGCGGCCGGACAGCGCTGCCCTTGTCATCCAGCGCCAATCCAGGTTGCAGCAGCGCCTGGAGCTGGTGCAGATCGATCTCGCCGGCAACGCGCGCATCCTGCATGTGGAAAAAAGCGACACCTGGATCAATCTCAATGATGATCTGCGCCTGCTAAGCGACGGCCGCCAGGCCCTGTGGTCTTCCGAGAGTCGGGGGCTACGCAGACTGCACCGCCTCGATTTCGAGAGCGGACAGCTTCAGCCGCTCACGCCGGATGACGGCATGGTGCTTCGGCTGGTGGACGTCGACGAAGCCGGTGGTCAGGTCTTCGTGGAGGGGTGGTTCGAAGTGCCCACCCAGCGCCATCTCTATCGGGTCGACCTCAGCGGCAAGGCGGCACCTGAGCGCCTGACGCCGGCCCACGGCAGCCACCAGACACAGGTTGCGCCAGACTTCGCCACCTTCGTCGATAGACGCGAGCATTTGACTCAACCGCCCTGTCTCGAAGTCCGGGATCTCGGCGGTAGCCTGGTAGCTGAACTTGTCGCCAATCGTACCGACACGCCGTCGCATCCCTACCACCCCTTCCTGTCCGGACATCGTGTTGCCGAGCTGGGCGAGTTGACTGCAGCCGACGGCCAACGCCTGTTCTACCGACTCACGCCACCCGCTGACGAGCACGAAGGGCCGCGTCCAGTGATCGTGAGCGTCTACGGTGGCCCTGGCGTGCAACGGGTGCAGGACGCTTGGCCACCGCTCATACATCAGTACTTCGCCCGCCGTGGCTGGGGCGTCTTCGAGCTCGACAACCGGGGCAGTGGCAACCGGGGACGGGACTTCGAACGGCCCATCCATGGCCAACTCGGTGCCGTCGAAGTGGCTGATCAGTTGCTGGGGCTGGATTTCCTGAAGTCCCTCCACTGGGCGGACATGGACCGCGTCGCCGTGTTCGGCCACAGCTACGGTGGCTACATGGCTCTGATGTGCTTGGCACAGCATCCTGAACGCGTCCGTGCTGCCGTCTCGGTCGCCCCTGTCACCGACTGGCTGCTCTACGACACCCACTACACCGAGCGCTACCTCGGTCATCCTGAGCACAACGTCGAAGGCTATGCCGCATCAGCCGTGGAGGCCTACCTGATGGGACTGCAGCGGGCAGGCCCGGGGGCCTTGCTGTTGATGCACGGCATGGCGGATGACAATGTGCTCTTCACCCACACCAGCCGACTCATGCATGCCCTGCAGGAAGCCGGGGTGCTCTTCGATCTGATGGCGTATCCCGGCGCCAAACATGGACTGGCCGGACGACGGACCGGATTGCACCGGTTTCGCGTCATCGAAGCCTTCCTCGCTCGTCATCTCGAGGGCCAGAAGGGTGGCTGAAAGGTGGCTGGTACGATCCGCGACGCTTGATGATCTCGACGAGGTCGTCCGCTTCAACTGCGACATGGCCTTGGAAACGGAGTCTCGATATCTGGACATAGAAAGGGTGCGTCAGGGTATCACTCGCCTCCTCAAGACCCCTTCCTTGGGTCGTGCCCTGGTGGTGACCGATGCGAACGGAAAACTGGCAGGGTCCATGGCGGTGACCAGCGAGTGGAGCGACTGGCGCAACGGCCAGTTCTGGTGGATTCAGAGCGTCTATGTAGCGCCTGCATACCGTCGACGCGGGGTGTTCTCGGCTCTGTACAGCCACATTGAGGCCGAGGCACGGGCAGAGGACGATGTCTGTGGCCTGCGACTGTACGTGGAGCAGGACAACGTCAACGCTCAGTCCACCTACCTCGAGCTCGGCATGAGCGAGACCCACTACCGGATGTTCGAAGTGGACTTCCAAGCGGAGTAGGTCTGTGGGGCCAACACTGAGCCGCCCAGGTTGGCAAGCTCGCGGCGTGGGCCGCATGCGGGAGGAGCAGGCCCGCCAGCAGCAGCATGCATAGGCGGCGTGAGGGTTCCTTTCACGATAGCGCCTATACCGTTTATGGAACGCCAAGGAGCCTCTGAACCGGCTTCGTCCCCCTCTGGCCTTCAGAGGGCGTCTGCATCAAGGCGCATTAGCGACGGCGTGGGCTGCGCGGTGGTGCCAGGTCGAGCGGGCCAGGGCGCGCCTCCGACGGCGCGCTGGCTGGGCTGCGCTGCTTGGAAAGGCAACCAGCCTTCCCCTGCGCAGCGCGCCTTCCCATCATACCGCCAGAGATCCGAAGAGTTGCGGCGCACCCAGTTCAGAGCATCCCTGAAGCCTCACATCGTATGCGTGGGGCGATCCGAGGACAGCGAGCCCGCCAGATAAGTCTCGATCTTGGCCCGGGCTTGATCATCCTGATCGTTGAACTGAACCCCAATGCCTGCAGCGCGATTCCCCTGGGCGCCTTTGGGCGTCACCCAGATCACGCGGCCCGCCACTGGAATCTTCTCAGGCTCATCCATGAGGTTGAGCAGCATGAAGACTTCGTCGCCGAGTTCGTAATCTTTGTTCGTGGGGATGAACAGACCGCCATTTTTGACGAAGGGCATGTAGGCCGCGTACAGAACAGCCTTGTCCTTGATGGCCAGAGACAGGATGCCGTTACGGGTTCCTCGACGTGCAGCCATTTACCGTTCCATTCGCCTGACGGAAAGTTCGAAGAGTCCCTTGATTTCTCGGGCAGAGTTTAGCGCGCCCGTTGCCGAATGATCCAGCCCGCCCTGCCCAGCCATCTGCCAGCGGGTCATTCCTCGAGGATACCCATGGGCGCTGCCGAAAACCTCTGATTCCCACAGATCTCGAACTCTACGAGCAGGCCAAGCAACAAGAGGTGGTGACGCCGGATTACGCGCGCCGGCTGCCGGAAGAGGGCAGGTTCCGGACTGACCCTGAAGACCGCCAACCTATGGGGCCTGGATACTCGAGGAGGCCGCGGGCGCGAGCAGCAGATCCTCGAGCAAAAGCGTCACGTTGGGGTTCGACTGAGAGCCGAGCTGACGGCGGGCGCGTCCGATGCGCTCGATGAATCGCAAAGCGCCCGCGGATGGGCTTCGGGCTTCGGCTCTGACCTGGGCGGCTACGGCACGGTACAGCAGTTCCAGCACCAGATCAGCGCGCTCACGATCCTCCTTGATCAGCGCATCCGCCGGGGCTCCGGACAGGAAATCATCGACGGCATCCGCCAACAGCGGCAGATCGCTGTCGGCCCGCTCACGGGCCAGAAGCGGCGCCCCGCCCACCAGCTGCAGCATGCGACCTGCATCGACGTTCCCCGGGAGTTGATCGCCGAGCCATGCCCGGGCGGCTTCGCGGCTGCCGGGCGCGATCGCCAACCGCTGGCAGCGACTGCGTATGGTCGGCAGCACCTGACTGATGCGATGACTCACGAGAATCAGGTGACAGCCGGAGCCCGGCTCTTCCAATCGTTTCAGCAAGGCATTCGCCGCATTGGCGTTGAGATCCTCGGCCATCTCCAGGATGGCGATGCGCCTGCCGCCGGAACCTGCCGTTCGCACCAGGAACTCTCCGAGTTCGCGTATCTGGTCGATGAGAATCTGACGCCTGAGGCGGCCACTGTCCGCAACACCACGCTGGACGATTCGGACGTCCCGGTGGGCGAGGAGATCGCCATCATTGGCATCATCTCCCCAGAGCATCGTGGTCGGATCCCGGGGCGACAGGTGCGTGAGGCATCGCGCCAGCTGGCGGGCGAGAAAACGCTTGCCCCAGCCCGGGGGACCATCGAGCAGGATGGCATGGGGCAATCGGCCGCTGGCTTCGGCACGGACGAGTCGATCCCAGACGGGATGCAGCCAAACAGGAACCCATCGGGCACTCATCAGGCGCCCTGCCCCAGCGTCCGGGCCAGGAAGGCATCCACAGCGGCCAGAACCTCGGAGCGCACCGAGTCGAGATCCCCCGACGCATCGACGGTACGGATGCGTCCAGGCTCGGCCGAAGCGAGGTCGAGATAGCCCTGGCGGACCCGGTCGAAGAACGGGGCGCCTTCCACCTCGAAACGGTCGAGTTCTCCGCGGTTGCGTGCACGGGCCAGGCCCACTTCTCGGGGCAGGTCGAGATACAGGGTGAGATCCGGGTGCAGGTCACCGTGCACGAGCTCGGCGAGGGTGGCGACAGTGGCCTGCCCCATCTCGCGTCCGGCGCCCTGGTAGGCAAAACTCGCATCCGTGAAGCGATCGCAGACCACCCAGCGACCGGCAGCAAGCGCTGGCCGAATCACACAGGCCAAGTGCTGGGCGCGGCCGGCGAACATCAGCAGCAGCTCTGCCAGGGCATCGAGCTGTTCTTCCCTGCGCGCGAGCAGCAGGTCCCGAATGGCCTCTGCCAGCGGCGTACCGCCGGGTTCGCGCGTACTGACGACCTCGATGCCGTGAGCCTCCAGGTGAGCGACGAGGGTGGCAAGATGGGTGCTCTTGCCGGCACCTTCACTGCCTTCAACGGTAATGAACCGGCCTCGATCACCTGCAGTCATCTCTGGACTTCTCGTCACGGCGCCTCCCCGGCGGGATTCCTGCCACCGCGAAGATAACGCCGTACCGCGGCATTATGTTCCTCGAGGTTGGGAGAGAAATGGGAGCTGCCGTCGCCCCTGGCGACGAAGTACAGCGCATCCGTCTCGGCCGGATGCAGCGCTGCCTGAATCGATGCGAGGCCGGGCATGGCAATGGGCGTCGGCGGCAGGCCATGATGCACATAGGTATTCCAGGGCGTATCGCGGCGCAGATCTGCCCGGGTGAGGGTACCGCCGAATTCCTCGCCGAGACCGTAGATCACCGTCGGATCAGTCTGCAGACGCATGCGTCGCTCCAGCCTGCGGACGAACACGGCCGCCACCTTGGGCCGCTCCGAAGGCAACCCCGTTTCCTTTTCTACCACTGAAGCCATGACCAGCACCTCATCCGGAGTCTCGTAGGGCAGACCAAAGCTGCGGCCCTGCCATTCTCTGGCCAGGATCTGATCCATGCGCAGCATGGCACGACGAAGAACGGCAAGGTCTGATTGGCCGGCCAGATAGTCATAGGTATCGGGGAAGAATCTTCCCTCGGGCGCGACCTCTGGACGACCGAGATGGACCATGATCTCCGCATCGCTGAGATCGGCAGTGTCGTGGCGCAAACGCGGCGCCGTGGCCAGGGCTTCACGAAGTTCGCTGAAGCGCCAGCCTTCGACCAGGGTGAAGTGGCGGCGCATGACGCGTCCAGCCACGAAATCATCGAGCATGGCCAGCGGGGTCATGCCGGGCTGCAAGCGATACTCACCGGCGTGGATCGCACCGGCAGATCCATGGATGCGCGCCCAGCTCCGCAGCAGTTCGGGGCGCTCCAGCACGCCCTCGGACTCCAGCGCCCGAAGCGTCCGCGCCAGCGAAGCCCCCCGCTGCACCTCCACGATACGCTCACCATCAATAGGCAGGGGTTGAGTCAATGCCCAGACACACCAACCAATGACCGCTGACAGCGACAGCAGTCCGACCATGACAGCAATCATCAGAGCGCGGATCATGATGGCGCCATGAGTCGAAGGAGACCTGAAGCCAGGGCCGTGGCCGCGGGGCCTGGCGCCTTCCAGCGTGCCAACATACGGCCTTCGGCATCGTCCAGGCTCGCCACCGGCCAGACACCGATGACGGCATTAGTCAGCCAGACTTCATCCGCCGACAACAGTTCATCGAGCGTGATCTTCGATGTCAGCACCCGCTCGCTCCAGGTCTCCATACCGGGAATGCTACCCGAGAGCAGTCGCTCCCGGATGATGCCAGCGACGCCGGAATGCTCTAAGGCCGGGGTGAGGATCCTCTTCTCTTTTGTCAGGAACAGGTTGGTCATGGTGCCACAGATGATACCGCCATCGGCATCCAGCAGCAGACCCTCATCCGGCACGGGGCCGGGCCACTCCTGCCTGGCGAGAACCTGAGGCAGGCGGTTGAGATGCTTGATGCCCGCCAGTTCCGGCAGGCGCGGCAACCTTACCCGGCACAAGCGGACGCTGCGCGGCGGTGACGGAAGCGCAGGCGTCTCTCCGGGCTGAAAAACCAGCACTCGGCGCGCCCTGCCCAAAACCGGAGGCCGATCACCTCGGGGACCGCTGCCCCGGGTCACCACCAATCGCAAGGTTCCAGAATCCTGCTCAATCAGACGCCGGCTTTCTACTTCCAGTGCGTCATGATCCGGAGCACCCAGCTGCAGGCCGAGCCGGCGGGCATCGTCGGTGAGCTTGGTGAGATGATCAGACCAAAGCCAGAGCCGGCCATCGTCCACGCGTATGGTGCGAAAGACGCCATCACCGTAAGCGAAGCCACGGTCATTCGCCGGGACGCCGGCATCGGCAACGCCATCGACGAGGACACGCAGAGACGGGCCGGCCATACGGCCGGCTCAGTCGACCCGGCGGAAAATCAACGTACCGTTGGTTCCACCAAATCCGAACGAATTGCTCAGCGCGCCCACAATGGGCATTTGCCGCGCCTGATGCGGCACGTAGTCGAGGTCGCACTCGTCATCCGGGTCATCGAGATTGATGGTCGGTGGAGCAACACCATCACGAATGGCGAGCACACTGAAAATCGCTTCCACGGAACCGGCAGCACCGAGCAGATGCCCGATCATGGACTTGGTGGAGCTCACCGCCACCCGCGTATCGGCACCGAACACGGTCTTGATAGCCCGGGTCTCGGCCACATCACCCGCCGATGTGGATGTACCATGGGCGTTGATGTAGTCGATGTCGGAAGCATCCATGCCGGCGTTGCGCAAGGCGTTGCGCATGGACGCCACGGCACCGGCGCCGTCTTCCGGCGGACTGGTAATATGGTGGGCATCACCGCTCATGCCGAAGCCGGCCAGTTCAGCATAGATCTTCGCGCCGCGCGCCTTGGCGTGCTCGTACTCTTCGAGAACCAGTACGCCAGCGCCATCACCAAGAACGAAGCCGTCACGTCCGCGATCCCAGGGGCGTGACGCTGCGGAGGGATCATCATTGCGCTGGGACAGCGCCTTCATGGATGAGAATGCCGCCAAAGCTACCGGCGAAGTGGCCATCTCGGCTCCGCCTGCGACCATGACGTCAACATCACCATCCCGAATCAGACGACCGGCCATACCGATATTGTGCGTCCCCGTGGTGCAGGCGGTGACGATGGCCAGATTGGGACCCTTCATACCGTAGCGGATGGAGATGTTACCGGCGATCATGTTGATGACACTGCCGGGCACGAAGAATGGCGATACCCGCCGGGGGCCACTCTTGGTGAGGATGTCGCGAGTATTTTCGATGGTGATGATGCCGCCAATCCCGGAGCCGATGGACACGCCATAGCGATCGGCACGAGCTGGATCCACTTCCAGCCCCGAATCCTCGATGGCCTGAATGCTCGCTGCCATACCGAACTGGACGAACACGTCCACCCGCCGGGCCTCCTTGGCCTCCATGTAATTCGTGACGTCAAAATTCTTGACGCTGGCGCTGAAGCGGACGCTGTAATCGCTGGGATCGAAGGCCTCGATGGTCGCAGCACCGCTCCTGCCGGCCAGGATCGCGTCCCAGGACTCCGGGACATCGAGACCCACAGGCGTGAGCATGCCCATTCCCGTTACCACGACTCTTCTGCCGGACATCGGCTTCCTCCACGGCTGCCACCGCCCAGGCGCGACGGTGCAATGCAAATCAGGGCCATGACCGCTTTTACTGCCGGTTCAGGACCATGTCCAAGCGCAAGCCAGATAAGCCAGATAAGAAAGCCGCATGACGCGAACGCGGTTGCGAACGCAGCTGCGGCTTCCTCGAGCGGCTTGCGACTCCGTCGCCGGGCCGGCGCAGAATGACATCGAACGACCCGGCGCGAATCTCACTGATGAGCGAGGACGTAGTCGATGGCTTCCCGCACAGTGGTGATTTTCTCGGCTTCCTCATCGGGAATCTCGGTTTCGAATTCCTCCTCGAGTGCCATCACCAGTTCAACAGTATCGAGGGAGTCAGCCCCCAGATCCTCGACGAAGGAAGCGTCGTCTTTGACGTCGTCTTCCTTCACGCCGAGCTGCTCGCAGATCAGTTTCTTGACCCGTTCTTCAACGCTGCTCATCGAACCCTAACTCCCATCATTTCGAGGGCGCCCGCAGGCGCCGCGTAGTGTATGCGAACGTTTCCCGCACCAGCAAGCAACCGCTTCGCCTCCCTTAAGGAAACGCTGATTCATCAGCGTTTCCTGCGGCACATGAATGTGCCGCTCGCGAGACAATGGTGTAAGCCATTGTTTCGTCGGGAGCCGAACCATTCCAGGACGAATAGTTCAGCCCTCCCCTTAAGGCCGACGACCCGGAACTTTCAGGCGCAATACAAACCGCCATTCACGTGGATCGTTTCACCGGTGATGTACCCGGCTCCTTCGGATGCGAGGAAGCGCACCACGTACGCCACCTCTGCCGCACTCCCCAGACGTCCGACCGCCACGTTGGCCAGCAGCGCCTCGCGCTGGGCCTCGGAGATCGCCGCCGTCATCTCCGTTTCGATGAATCCGGGCGCCACGGCATTGACTGTGATCCCCCGGGAGCCTATTTCCTGCGCCAGGGACCGGGTGAATGCTTCCACGGCGCCCTTGGATGCCGCGTAGTTCGTCTGCCCGGCATTCCCCATCCGGGCAATGACCGAACTTAGACTGATGATTCGTCCGAACCTGGCCTTCATCATCGGCCGTACCACCCGGCGGCACAACCGGTACAGGCCGCCGACATTGGTTTGCACTACCGCGTCCCACTCCTCGGGTTTCATGCGCAGGAGCAGATTGTCGCGCGTCACGCCGGCATTATTGACCAGCACCAGCGGATCACCCAGCTCGGCGACGATGGCCGCGTGGGCTTGCTCGACCGAAGCGTCATCAGCCACGTCGAGTACGAAACCGGCTCCTGCCGCGCCGAGCCGTTTGCCGACAGCCGCCGCACCAGCTTCCGAAGTGGCGGTCCCGGCGACACGATAGCCCGCCTCCGCCAGGGTGTCGGCAATGGCCGCGCCGATACCGCGGCTCGCTCCCGTCACCAGGGCCGTGATGCGCTCACTCACGCGGCCATCTCCCGCACCTTCTCCAGTGCCAGTGCGAACCCCGCGCGATCGCCGAGACCAACCACTTCAATCTCTCGATCGATACGCTTGACCAGCCCGGCCAGCACCTTGCCCGGCCCGCACTCCACCAGCAGACCAACATCATGCTCGCCCATGGCCGCCACGCTTTGCGTCCATCGCACAGGAGAGTGCAATTGCGCCAGCAGCCGCCGACGAATGCCATCGGCATCAGTACTCGCTTGCGCATCGAGATTCTGAATGATCGGGAAGCGGGGCTCGGCGATCTGCACCGATTCCAGCCGTGCAGCGAAGTGCTCTGCCGCCGGCGCCATCAGCCGGCAGTGGGACGGCACGCTTACCGACAAGGCCATGGCACGCTTGGCGCCAGCTGCCTTGCAGGCAGCGATAGCACGCTCTACCGCAGCTGCATCACCTGCAATGACGACCTGTCCAGGTGCGTTGTAATTGGCTGGCGAAACGACACCGTCCCCCGCCGCCTGAGCGCAGCACTGCTCCACCTGCTCGGCGTCGAGCCCTAGAATGGCGGCCATGCCCCCTTCACCTTTGGGCACCGCTTCCTGCATCAGTCTGCCGCGCTCGCGCACCAGCACGACTGCGTCGGACAGACTCATGGATTCCGCCGCCACCAGCGCCGAATACTCCCCCAGGCTATGCCCTGCCGCCATGACCGGGGCCTCACCACCGGCAGCCCGCCAGGCGCGCCAGAGAGCGACGCTGGCCGTCAGCAGTGCCGGTTGCGTGTTCTCGGTCCGATCGAGATCTTCGGCAGGACCGCTCTGGATCAACGCCCAGAGGTCCTCGCCCAGTGCTGCAGAGGCCTCCGCAAACGCAATGCCTATGGCGGCGTGGTCAGCTGCCATGTCGGACAACATGCCGACGGCTTGCGACCCTTGGCCGGGAAACATCATCCCTATGGCCTTGCCCATGGCCCTACCCCCCACGATCTCGATGGTCTGACCTTCCGAAGTCGGTTTCGCGAAGTCGGTTTCGCGAAGTCGGTCTTAAACCTTAACTGCCAGAACGAGCCTTGGCGCCTTTTGATACCAAGTCGTGATACCAAGTCGTGATACCAAGTCGTGATACCAGGCAGCGTATTACCGCGCGTCCCGGCAAGCTAAGCGCCCCAGGGCTTTCAGTCGTCCTGGGCCGGGGCGACCTTGCGCCCGCGGTAGAACCCATCAGCAGACACGTGATGCCTACGGTGGGTCTCACCCGTAGTAGGGTCCACCGAAAGCGTCGGGCCGGTGAGGCTGTCGTGAGAGCGGCGCATATCGCGACGCGACCGGGTCTTCTTGTTCTGTTGCACGGCCATGGCTGGCGTCTCCTGGCGATGCTGGCAATGGCATCGTTTGTGGTTCAAAGAATGTAAACGGAACTACCGTCCCATCGACTGGCAACTCCGTCTGCTTCAAATCGGCCTTCAAGGCGACCGTTTCAAGGATGGCCTCACTTGGCCCCCTGACCGCCTCGGTGGTCGAACTTCAAGAGTCATCCCGTTGCTCTGACCCCTTTTCCTTCAATTCCGCCAGCGCTGCGAACGGATTCCGACGTCCGCCCGACGGCACTGCCTCCGCCACCACAGGCGGCCTATTCGGACAATCTTCGCGGCCCCAACATGGCCGCTCCGGCAAAGCCAGAAGCAGATCATCCTCGAACAGCTCCGCCGCCGAGGCGGTCTTCCCCTCCATGATCAGGGGATCAAGTTCATCAATCACGTCACGCGCGGCTTCCTCTGAAGAGAGGATGCAGGCATCGACGTTCACATCGAGGTCGAAATCATCCACCTCGAGACAATTCGCACAACGCATCCGCTGCCGGGTCTGCAAACGTCCGAACATGCGGCACCGCCCCTGGCCGTCGCGCTCAAAGCGGACGGCGACTTGAACAGCGTCGCCATCGGCAGCCAGCAAGGCCGCCAAACGCGGCAGCTCAGCAAGCGGGACCTCGAGCCGCAATTCCCGGCCTTCCCGCGCCAACTGATAGGGCGAAAATGTCATGATGATCTCGCTTGCCCTGATGCCTCGCGCTGCGGCAAAGTCCAGCCCTTCGGACTGGAGAACGCCCACGCCGGTAATCCCGGGTCGCGACAGGCGCGCAATCATAGGGATGCCCCCCTGCCCTGTCAAAGCCTAATGCAGCCCTGGATGAGGCCCATGTCCGATTGGGAATCAACAACTTAAAGTCATGGCCGAGCCGCCGCTGAAGTTCCTCACAGCGGTCCCAACCTCATCTTTATCGGGCAGCCCTGAAGTATGCTGATTCTGGCCTCCACATCGCCTTACCGCCGAGCCCTGCTCGAACGCCTGCAGCAACCCTTCGCAGTGGAATCGCCGGAGGTGGACGAGACACCCCTGGCAGGCGAGATGCCCAGCGCCCTGGCAGCCCGCTTGGCCGAGGCCAAAGCAAGGGCCGTAGCCTCTCGACATCCCGATTCCACGCAACTCGTGATCGGCTCAGACCAGGTTGCCGACCGCGATGGCACGGCGCTGGGCAAGCCCTGCGACCTCGGCACGGCTGCGACGCAGCTGGCCAGCCTTTCCGGACGCTCCCTGCTGTTGCATACCGGGCTCTGTGTGGTGGACTGCCAAAGTGGACGCAGTCGGACCATCGTGGACAGCCACGAAGTAAGGTTTCGTCGTCTGGACGAGGCAGCCATCCATCGCTACCTGCAGATCGAGCAACCGCTGGACGCGGCCGGCAGCTTCTATGCCGAGGGCTTCGGCATTGTCCTGTTCGAATGCTTCCATGGGCGCGACCCAAACAGCATCGTCGGCCTGCCTCTGATGGCCCTGGTGGATCTGTTGGCGGAATTCGGCGTGCGGTTGCCGTGAACAGCAGAGCAGCAAGCGAAGGCAGCCACATCAGGCTTTCGCAGTCCGTGCGTTGTGCGGGAAACGCGGTCGTCTATCAAGCCCCTGGTTCAACCAGGCTTGCGATCACTGATGCCATATCTTCCGGCAACGGCGCCTCGAACGAGCGTACCTCGCCCTGCCCGCTCCAGTCCGGCACTTCGATCGATGCCGCATGCAGGCACAGACGTGCCACGCCCATGGCGGCGTGCCGGCTGAGCGCTGGCGCATCAGCGTACTTGGGATCACCCAGAATGGGATGACCCGCAGCCGCAAGATGGACACGAATCTGATGAGTTCTTCCCGTCTCGGGTGAGGCTTCTATCAGGGTGGCACCAACCAGCCGACGCATGACGCGAACGCGGGTCAGCGATGGCTTGCCAGACCCGGACACGCGGACGAAGCGTTCTCCGTTGCCACCCAGGTAACGCTCGAGCGGCGCGTCGAGCTGCTGCAAATGGCCGGGCCACTCGCCCTCCACCAGTGCCAGATAGCGCTTGTTCGCCAATCTCTCCCGCAGGACGGTGTGCAGCACACGCAATACCGAACGCCGCTTGGCCAGCAGCACCACCCCGGAGGTGTCCCGGTCGATGCGATGGACGAGCTCTAATTTGGCAAACTCGGGGCGCAATTGCCGCAACGCCTCCACCAGGCCCAAATGAATGCCGCTACCACCATGCACCGCCAACCCGGACGGTTTGTCCATGACCAGCAGGTCGCGATCATCGTAGAGGATCCCGGCGATCAGCCGGCCACTCAAGGAGGAGGATGGGGCAGCCATTGCGGCGCCAGCATCAGACCCCCGCCAGGGTGGCAACCGCACCTCATCTCCGGCATCGAGGCGATGACTGGCCCGAATGCGGCCACCGTTCACCCTGACTTCACCTTTACGCAACATGCTGTAGACGCGGCTGCGCGGCACACCCTTGAGTTCCCGCAACAGCAGATTATCAACCCGCTGCCCGGCCCCTTCGGCATCGATGCGAACAACCCGAACCCCATGACCGCTGGGCCGGGCATCGCTCTTAAGCTTCGTTTTCCCTTTCGATTGAGTCACTTGGAGACAGCTGCTACACTCAGGTGGCGGGCCGACAAATCTCGTCGCCAGCCCAGAGCGGACATCTTCCGCCGGCAGAGGCGATCGATGCAACGTTGGCCCGGGCGCTGCGGAAGCAGCCGGGACCCCAATAACCATCATACTGGGATCATCCTGCCAGCTCCCGCGGGCGCACCGAAACGTTCAAATTAGGGTGACAGGCCGAGGCGATCCACGCCCGCCCGTCCGACGACAGCATGAGCGTTGTCGCAACAGGCATGCGGCATGCGAAGAACAGGAAGATGTCCTGGCGTCCGTTTTCTGGGCGGCAGGAAACATCGTGTAGGAAGACGTCCGGAACCCGTCCGAACCTGCCATATGTTCCGCCAAGTTGGGCGGTAGTGCAGAATCGGCAGGTCGCAGTGTCCTGCGGGATCTGCGCTGGGTAGCCATCGCTGCCAGGAGCATTTCGACGAGCGGCGCCCGCGCCGAACGCCGCACTCCGGACCGATGCACCGGGCAGCACCGCCCTTCAAGGGCGCAGCGGTTCCCGGCGCTGATTTGACGCGCGCCCACGGGACGTCGTCAACCTCCGCGCACTGTCAGACGAGAGGCCCCGGTCCTCGTCCGATGGCGACCTGCTCTAAGCCGCCAAAGTCTGCTGCACGCGCTCACCAGGCGAGTGCCATTAATGAAACGCATGCTTATCAATGCGACCCAATCGGAAGAACTCCGGGTTGCGCTTGTCGACGGTCAGAAACTGTTCGATCTCGACATCGAATCCCGTAACCGCGAACAGAAGAAATCCAGCATATACAAGGCGCGCATCACCCGCGTCGAGCCCAGCCTCGAAGCCGCGTTCGTCGACTTCGGCGCCGACCGCCATGGCTTCCTGCCGCTGAAAGAGATCGCGCCTGAATACTTCAGCCGCAAGCCCTCCGAACTGCAGGGCAAGCTCAACATTGCCGAGGTGGTCAAGGAAGGCCAGGAAATCATCGTCCAGGTCGACAAGGAAGAACGGGGCAACAAGGGCGCAGCACTCACCAGCTTCATTTCTCTCGCCGGCCGCTACATGGTCCTGATGCCCAACAACCCCCGCGCCGGTGGCATTTCCCGGCGTATCGAGGGCGAAGAGCGAGATCAGCTGCGCGAGGCCCTGTCCGCCCTGCAAATTCCCGACGGCATGGGCGTCATCGTCCGCACCGCCGGTGTCGGCCGCAGCGCCGAGGAACTGCAGTGGGATCTGGACTATCTACTGCAGGTCTGGGAAGCCATCCGGCGCGCCTCCGAAGAGCAGAAGGCACCCTTCCTGATCTATCAGGAAAACAACGTCATCCTGCGCGCCATTCGCGACTATCTCCGCAAAGACGTCAGCGAAGTACTTATCGACACCGACGACGCCCACGCCCAGGCCATCGAGTTCATCGAGCAGGTGATGCCGAGCTACCGTGACCGCATCCGCCGTTACGACGATCCGGTACCGCTGTTCAACCGCTACCAGATCGAGAGCCAGATCGAGAGCGCATTCGACCGCGACGTCACCCTGCCCTCCGGCGGTGCGCTGGTCATCGACCACACCGAAGCCCTGATCTCCAT
>SLTB01000009.1 GCA_007130155.1 Pseudomonadales bacterium | reverse complement strand
TACCCAGGCCCCTGGCGGCGCAGGAGCCGTGCGCGAGATCTGCGAACTGCTCCTGCGCTGCCAGGGGCGCTGGGACAGCGCCCTGGCCAGATACCTGTGATGATGAAGCGATCACAGCAGCGTCCATCGGGCGCCATGGACGCACCAACGGTGACTGGCCATGGCACGGGAGGTAAGGGATGCCCCGCGCACACTGGCTGATTATCGCCATCGGTCTGGCGCTGATGCTGTTCGCCAGCCTCAACCCGGACCAACGCCGGCCGGGGTCAATCGCGCTGTTGCCCGAAGCCCCCACCGAGGAATCCGGCCTCGAGCTCGGCGAGCCAGACCTCTTGCTCGAGGGGGCAGTGATCACCCAATTTCGCCGTGATGGCAGCCTTCAGTATCGTCTCCATGCTGAGCAGATCGCTCACTATCCGGGCATCGAGCAGACCATGCTCGTCGAACCCCGCCTGTTGCTCGACCAAGGAAGCGCGGCACCCTGGGAGCTGTCGGCATCCCGCGGCCGCATCCTCGGCCGCAGCGGCCTGCTGCTGCGTTCTGGAACCGGGCTCGGTGCGGCAACCCAGCGCAGCGAACAGGTCCAGCTCGACGACAACGTCCTGATTCACCGACAAAGTGGTGAAGAACGTTTCATCAATCTCTCCACGTCATCTCTGACGCTGTTTCCCGAACACGAATACGCCGAGACGGATCGACCTGTTATCATCGACACTGAAGCGGGTCGTACCACGGCAGCCAATCTGAAGGCCGATTTAGCCCGTGGGCGCCTCCTGCTCGCCGCCGCCGGCGACGTGCGAGTCCATACCACCATCACCCCGGAACACCTGCCATGATGCCCCCAATAATACCCAGTGCTGCGCGCCTGCTGCTCTTACTGTCGTCTACCCTGGCCGTGTCCGCCATGGCGCTTCCAGACGACCGTGACCAGCCCATCGAGATCCGTGCCGAGCAGGTGGAGATCGACGACGAGACGGGCATCGCGGTCTATGAGGGCGCGGTGCAGCTCGACCAGGGCAGCCTGCGCGTACTCGCCCATCGCCTCACCATCCACACCCGCGATCAAAGCGTGACCCGCATCGTCGCCGAGGGCGTCCCGGACGGAGAGCCTGCCCGATATCGGCAGATCCCGGAAGTGGACGCCGCTCCCATCGAGGCCCATGCCCGGACCATTACCTACCTGGCCACGGAGCAGCGGGTGGAACTCGAGGGCAATGCCCATCTCAGACAGCTGGACGACACTTTCGCTGGCGATCGTATCGCCTACGACATACGCGACAGGCGCATCGCCGCCAGCGGCGCGCGCGGCGGCGACCCGGTCACCATGACCATACAGCCGGGCCGACGCAGCGACCGCCCCGCCGAACCCCAGCCAGACTGAGCGGCATGGCGCGACTCGAAGTTTCACATCTGCGCAAGTCCTACCGCGGCGTAGCGGTGGTTCAGGACGTCTCCATCACCGTAGAAAGCGGTGCTGTGGTGGGGCTGCTAGGCCCCAACGGCGCCGGCAAGACAACGACCTTCTACATGATCGTCGGACTGGTGAAGGCGGACTCCGGCCGCATCACTCTCGACGGCCAGGATCTGACCCGACTGCCCATGCATGGCAGAGCCCGACTCGGCATCGGCTATCTGCCTCAAGAGGCCAGTGTATTCCGCAAGCTCACAGTCGAGGAAAACATCCTCGCCATCCTCGAGACCCGCAAGGGGCACAACGAGGCATCACGGCGGGAAATGCTCGAGAGTCTGCTGCGGGAGTTCTCCCTGGTTGATGTCCGTCACAATCGTGGCATGAGCCTTTCCGGCGGCGAACGTCGACGCACCGAGATCGCTCGGGCGCTTGCGACCGAACCGGCGTTCATCCTCCTCGACGAGCCCTTCGCGGGAGTCGATCCGATCTCCATTTCCGAGATCAAGACCATTGTCCGCCACCTCACCGCCCGCGGTATCGGCGTACTGATCACCGACCACAATGTCCGCGAAACCCTAGACATCTGCGACAGCGCCTCCATCGTCGCCGATGGCTGCATCATCGCTTCAGGCCCCCCCGCCGAGGTCCTAGGCAACGAGCAGGTCAGGCGGGTCTATCTGGGAGACGGGTTCAGACTGTAGGCAAGTTGACTGCACCACCATCGCCGACCATCGCCGACTGCGCTGGGCCTCACAGACTGCACTCCGTCAACCCATTCATGATCCATCCTCGCGCGTCAACTGACTTATTTTTCATGCAGGGTTCGTACCCGACTGTTCTCAGGCAGACGGCAACAGTATGATCGGGGTCATGAAGCAGTCGCTGCAACTCAAGGTCGGCCAGAGCCTGACCATGACCCCACAATTGCAGCAGGCCATCCGCCTGCTGCAACTGTCCTCGCTGGAAATGCAGCAGGAAATCCAGGAAGTCCTCGAGAGCAATCCACTACTCGAACTCGCTGATGAGGACATCGGCGACGACCCGCTGCCGGCGAAGTCAGACTCGGAGACCACCAGCGAATCCGGTGACATCGATTTCACCAACAAGGCCGAGGTCACCACCGATAGCAGCAGCCCGGAGGTGGACAGCGACTGGGACAACAACGCCCAGGCCACGGATGACTGGCAGGAGAACATCCCCGAGGACCTGCCGGTGGATTCGAGCTGGGACGACGTCTACGGACAGGGAGCGGCAGGCAGCGGCAGCGGCGAAGACTATGACTTCGATGCCAGGAACGGCACCGAGGAGACCCTCAAGGACCATCTGCTCTGGCAGCTGAACCTGACCCGCGTCAGCCCCAACGACCAGCTGATCGCCGAAAGCATCATCGACGCCGTCAATGCCGATGGCCTACTCGGCCAGACCCTCGAGGACATTCTCGACGGCCTCGACCCGGAACTCGAGATCGAACTCGATGAAGTGGTGGCCGTACTGCACCTGCTGCAGAGCTTCGATCCGACGGGCATCTGCGCCCGCGACCTCCGCGAGTGCCTGTTGCTGCAGCTCAAGGAACTGCCCGAGGACACCGCGTGGCGTAGCGAAGCGCTGATCGTCATAGGCGACCACATGGAGCTGCTGGGAAACCGCGATTTCAATGGCGTCTGCCGGCGGGCGAAGCTGGAGGAGAGCGATCTCGCGGAGGTTATCCGCCTGATCCAGACTCTCAACCCGCGCCCTGGCGCTGCTCTCGAGCCGAGCAACACGGAATACGTGGTGCCTGATGTTTTCGTCCGCAAACGCCACAACCGCTGGACGGTGGACCTCAACGCCGAATCCATGCCCAGGCTGCGCATCAACGGCACTTACGCCGGAATGATCAAGCGGGCTGATTCCAGTGCCGACAATCAATTCTTGAAGGACAATCTGCAGGAGGCCCGGTGGTTCTTAAAGAGCCTCCAGAGTCGCAATGAGACGCTGCTCAAGGTGGTCACCAAGATCGTCGAGCACCAGCGGGCGTTCCTGGAATACGGGCCCGAGGCCATGAAACCGCTCGTCCTGCACGACATCGCTGATGCCATAGGCATGCACGAATCGACGATCTCACGGGTGACGACCCGCAAGTACATGCACACGCCACGCGGTGTATTCGAGCTGAAGTACTTTTTTTCCTCCCACGTCGGAACGGCAACCGGAGGCGAGGTCTCTTCCACGGCGATCCGGGCACTCATCCGCAAACTCACCGACGAAGAGGACCCGCGCAAGCCCCTGTCTGATTCCCGCATTGCCCAGATCCTCGGCAAACAGGACATTCAGGTAGCGCGACGCACCATCGCCAAGTACCGTGAGTCTATGGCCATTCCCCCATCGAATGAGCGCAAACGACTCGTCTAAGACCTTCATGAGTCAGTCGGGCTTGGACGATCGTAGTAAGCCGAGTGGGACCGAGAACAGATTCGTACGCTTTGGAGGCGCATAGTCATACTGTGAAACGAAAGAGCAAACGGATACAGACCGGCATCCCAGCGGCGCAGTAAATCAGTCCCGAGTTCGACAGACTCATAGGAGCGAGCCATGCAAATCAGCATCAGCGGCCACCACATCGAGGTCACCGAAGCCATGCGCGCGTACGTTCTCGAGAAATTCGAGAAACTCGAGCGCCACTTCGAGCACATCACCAGCATTCATGTGATTCTGGAGGTGGAGAAGAATCGCCAAACTGCAGAAGCCACCATTCATATCAAGGGCGGCGAGCTGTTCGCGAACTCGACCTCAGAGGATCTCTACGCCGCCATCGACATGCTGATTGACAAACTCGACCGTCAAATACTCAAGCACAAGGAAAAGAACCTCGACCGCACCCAACGGGCCGTCGCTCGGCAATGATCACCTGAACCCGAAGCCTGACGCGGCAGAAGAGGGCCTTCACGGTCCTTCTCAGCCGCGGCAGGCGCCTTGCCCCGACATGAGCCTGAGGGCAGATTCAGCCCTCTGACGGTCTCCGGGTTTGGGCTGACACAAACTGTCGGCCGGAATCGTGACTCGCCGACCGATGCAGGCTAGACTTCCGGCCCCTCTGCCGACGAGCCACTCGATATCATGGAGCTCGAGCGCATACTCAAACCTGAATGCACGCGCGCAGGCATCGCCGCTGCGAGCAAGAAGCGGGCCCTGGAGCTGGCCAGCGAACTTCTGGCTGCTGCCCACCCGGAGCTTGACGCAGGCCAGCTTTTGGATGCCCTGATAGCTCGCGAGCGGCTCGGATCCACTGCTGTGGGCGAGGGCGTCGCCCTGCCTCACTGCCGTTTCAGCACCTGCACGACACCGATGGCGGCCCTGCTAAGACTTGAGGACCCCATTGATTTCGAAGCCAGCGATCGCCGGCTGGTGGATCTGGTTTTCGTGCTCGTCGTGCCTGCAGAGGCCAACGACCTCCACCTGCAGATCCTTGGCAACGCCGCCACTGCGCTCAATGACCCAGGCTACCGGGCCGCACTCCGCGAGGCTGCTGATGACGCGGCATTGCACGCTGCCGCCGTTCGCCCGCTCGGTGGCTCCCGAGCAGCCGGCCAAACCACATCCAGGCGCCACTGAAGGCGTGAAACTGATCATCATCAGCGGCCGATCGGGCTCCGGGAAATCGACG
>SLTB01000344.1 GCA_007130155.1 Pseudomonadales bacterium | reverse complement strand
CGTCCAGCTCAAGCATGCTGACGGCAGTTTCGGCTGGCCGGACAAAGGCCCCTTTGCCGGCATCCTTGCGGCCGCAGCACCGCGCAGCGTACCGGAGGGCCTGCTACAGCAGCTTGCTGTGGACGGTCGGCTGGTCATGCCGGTGGGTCAGGGCGATGTCCAGGATCTGCTGCGAATCCGACGGACAGCCAGCGGATTCGAGCGGGAAGTGCTGGAGCAGGTGCGTTTCGTGCCCCTGCTGTCTGGAATGGTACGTTGAAGCCGACCGCTGACTTTGTGAAAGCCTCGGCCGACAGGACGCCAGAGAGCGTCTTAAGGGGAGGGCCTCGCGATCTGGGCGCCTGGGCCGGACTGTGGCTGCGCGGAGGGGCGATGGGCGTTGCGGAGCTGGTGCCCGGCGTCTCGGGAGGCACCATCGCATTCATCACCGGCATCTACCAGGAACTGCTGCTGACCATTCGGGCCTACGATCATCGACTTCTTGGGCTGCTGCTTCGGCGCCAATGGCGGGCGCTGTGGGAGCAGGGTAATGTCGGCTTTGTGCTGGTGCTGTTGTTCGGCATGGCGTCGAGCTTGGTGTCATTGGCTGCGGTGGTGCAATGGCTTTTCGTCGCCCACGACATTCTGATCTGGTCCTTCTTCTTCGGGTTGATCGTCGCCTCGGTCATCTTTGTCGGTCATGCCGTCGCGCCCTGGACGTCCACCCGTTGGCTACTGGCCACCTTGGGGCTGGTCCTGGGTACGACGATCAGCCAGCTCGGCGGACTGCCGCCGGCGGATGGGGTTTGGCTGACGCTGGTCTCGGGAGCCTTGGCCATCTGCGCCTGGATTCTGCCCGGCGTCTCCGGAAGCTTCGTTCTGCTGATGCTGGGGCAATATCAGCGAGTCATCCGGGCCATCAGCGAGTTGGATTGGGCGTTTCTTGCCATCTTCAGCGCCGGTTGTTTGGCCGGTCTGGTGCTGTTTTCGCGCCTGCTCACCTGGCTTTTGCGCCGATACTATGGTGCGACGCTGGCTCTGCTCTGTGGCGTCATGGCGGGATCACTGCAAAGGTTGTGGCCATGGCAGCAGATTCAGAGCTACTACCTGGATTCAGATGGCGGTGCTGTCATGCTGCGGGCGCGTCCGCTCCTACCCTGGCATTTCGAGGACTATTACGGCGATGACGCCTTGTTACTCGGCGCAATCCTGGCGGCGCTGGCGGGTCTGGGCGTGGTTTTGTTGCTGGATCTGGCCAGTCGGTCCTCGCGGCAGGCCTGAGCGCAGCCCTGGCGAAACGGGCGGCGGTTCAGCGAGAGCCGGAGCTCTCTCGCGAAAGGAATGCGGTCGCGCTTCGTACCGCTCTCGTCCATCGCCTGCACTGCGGACTGTTGCGGGCCATTCATGGCCCGCACCCTTCGGGCGCCATGGAGGCGACGCATTCCGGTCCAGGCGGAATGCTCCCACAATCTTCGATCAAGCGGTCCGCGCACCCTTCGATCGAACGATCAGCTCAACCTTCGATCGCGTGATCCGCTCAGTACCGGCGCTGCCCTCGTGGGAGCCCGCAGTGCGGGCGATCAGCACCATCGGATACCAGGCGAAACCAATGGAGCGCCGTGTCTCCCAGGAGAGACGGGCGGCTGTGTGCCTGGTCGCCATTCTGCTGCTGGGCCTGGTGGCCGGGTGCGGTTCCACCGGGCCGGCGCCGGTAGGCGATCGTGGCACTGCTGACGTGCCGCGCAGTGGCGTGCATGAGGTTCAGCGGGGCGATACCCTCTATTCCATCGCTTGGCGCTATGGCCGGGATTGGCGCGAACTGGCCGTCCGCAATGGTATTGCTGCGCCCTACGTCATTCGTCCTGGGGATCGCATCGACCTGGCTGCAGGTCCGGCCCGACCCACGGCCAGTCGTCAGGACGCCGCCACACCTGCAGCCGCCGCGTCATCAGCGCCGGCAAGAAGCCCGACAGCAGCGTCTCCCGCAGCGCGGCCTTCAGCCTCTGCCGTACCTGCCGCGGACTTGAGCTGGGGATGGCCGGTGGAAGGCGAGGTGATTAGGGGATTCGTCGCCAGCGGTGCGCGCGCCAACAAGGGGCTCGACATTCGTGCTCGCGAAGGGGCTGCCGTCGCAGCTTCAGCCGCTGGAGAGGTGGTCTATGCAGGCAGCGGCTTGCGTGGCTTCGGGCAATTGGTGATCGTCAAGCATGATGACACGTGGCTGTCTGCATACGCTCATAACAGTCCATCGCTGGTCCGCGAGGGGCAGCGGGTCAGCCGCGGGGATCGGTTGGCGGTCCTCGAAGGCAGCGGTGACCACCAGCGCCTGGTCCACTTCGAGATCCGGCGCCACGGCAGTCCAGTGGACCCTGTGAGCATTTTGCCGCGCCGCTGACAGAGGACCGGCCGTTTCTGGCCAGCTCCTGTCAGGCTGTGACGCGGCCTGAAAATTTGCGCCTTGCTTCGGAGGGTTTCAGCGCTCGAGATGGGCGCGCTTGCCAGGAACGCCATCCCACTCTTCGGCATCCGGCAAGGGATCCTTCTTCTCGGTCAGATTCGGCCAGATCTCCGCCAGTTCCCGGTTCAGTTCGAGGAAATCAACCTGATCCTCTGGGAGTTCATCCTCAGAGAAGATGGCGTTGGCTGGACACTCCGGCTCGCAGAGTGCGCAATCGATGCACTCGTCCGGATGGATCACAAGGAAATTCGGGCCTTCGTAGAAGCAGTCCACGGGGCAGACTTCCACGCAATCCGTATGCTTACACTTGATGCAGTTTTCGCCGACTACGAAGGTCATCGCTGGGATTCTCCCGAGTGCTGGGGTCGCAAAGCCGGCGTATTCTAGGTTGGCAGGCTGCGAATATCCATGCGTTTTGTCGCTGATCTGCAGTTGACCTGCGCGCGTGCAGGTCAAAGCGCCTCGGGCGAGATCAGTGAAAGGGCGAAGGCGGCCCCATCGCTGACCGATTGGGGAACGTCCTTTGCGCGAGCGATGCTCGCGAGCGGACTGTGCTGATTCGTCCTCGAGTGCACGCTGTACGTCACGGACGAAGGGGCTGCGCCGGAGAATCCGAGGAACGCGCCGGCAAGCAGGGACCCTGGAAAGTGCAATGGGCGCCGGAACTGCAGCAGCAGGATGACTCTCGGGCGATCGCTTCGGTTCCAGGCGCTGTGGGGATAGGTGTCATCGAAGATCAACGTTCGCCCCTCCTGCCAGCCGTAGTCCCTGCCGTCGATGCGGATGCCGCAGACTTCCCGTTCATCCGGCACATCAAGCGGCAGATGGCAGTTGATGATGCTCTTGGAGACGCCACGATGCTCGGGTATCTCCGTTCCCGGCGTGTGGATGGAGAAAAACGCCGAGATCAAGCCCGGGACCTGCTCAGCCAGTGCTGCGGTACGGGGGCAAAGGGCCGCGTTTTGCGCGACCCGCATGCCATAGCCCCAGATGAAGAAGCAGCGCCAGGGGTCGTCGCGGGCAATGCCGCGGTGATCCGGTGACAGTTCATGCAGGGGGCGTCAGGCCTTGGCCCTCCATGACGGCCCGGGCTTCGTCACGAATCACCTTCCAGTGCTGTTCCACAGCCACGACCTCTGGGAAGGTGTCACGGGCGAAGACTGCGGGGTCGCCGACGGCTGACTGTCGGGCCAGGACGTTGTCCAGCGGCTTGCGAATCCGGCGTCCCAGGCGCACCAGTACGCGTCCCGGCAGGTGGCTGATGGCATTCGACATGGTTGGCCAACCGATGTGAGTGGTTCACGCTCCCGTTGTGGCAGTGGCCCCTGCATGGCGGGGGTCAAAGCTCAAGCAATTGAAATATAAATAGTTTTGGCGGAGTTCCGAATCAAGGACCGCGGATTCGATTCACTGCGCGATCGGTCAGGCCCAAGGCGGGTTGTGCGCTTCGACCCCGTGAGCGGGTATTGAGCACCGGATGACCGATCAGCGCCTGGGTTTGGCGCCAGGCCCGGCGGTGGGTGCCTTCAGCTACCGTCAGCTTTCGGGGAGCCCAGCAGGCCCCTAAGGCGATACAAGGCGTCCAGCGCTTCCCGGGGGCTCAGGCTGTCCGGGTCGTATTCGCGCAGGGTCTCCTCGATCATGGTGTCTGTCCGGCAGGGCTCGGGTTCCCGAACGCTGGGTATTGCGAAGAGATCGATCTGGCTGGGGGTGGCCTCCCGCGCCAGACTCTCGGCCTCCAGTTCCGCCAGTCGGCCTTTGGCGGCCTCGATCACCGGGTCCGGTACGCCAGCGAGACGGGCGACCTGCAGACCATAGCTCTGGCTGGCCGGGCCCGGTTCTACCCGATGCAGAAAGACGATGCGACCTGCATGCTCGGTGGCAGTCAGGTGCACGTTCGCAACACAGGCTTCCTCCTCAGCGAGGCTGGTCAGCTCGAAATAATGGGTGGCGAAAAGGGTGAAGGCGCCAATCTCCCTGGCGATGTGACGGGCGCTGGCCCAGGCCAAGGACAGGCCGTCGAAGGTGCTGGTGCCGCGGCCGATCTCGTCCATCAGGATCAGCGATGAGGCGGTGGCATTGTTGAGGATGCTCGCCGTCTCGGTCATTTCCACCATGAAGGTCGAACGCCCCCCTGCCAGGTCGTCGGCGGCGCCAATGCGGGTGAAGATGCGGTCCACCGGTCCGAGCTCGGCACTGCGGGCGGGAACGAAGCTGCCGGTCCAGGCCAGCAGCACGATCAGGGCAGTCTGGCGCATGAAAGTGGATTTGCCGCCCATGTTGGGGCCGGTGATCACCAGCATGCGGGTATCGTCGTCGAGGTCGAGGTCGTTGGGAATGAAGGGGCCTTCGAGAACCGACTCCACCACCGGGTGACGCCCTTCACGGATGCGGATGCCGGGTCGGTCGCTGAGCTGCGGGCAGCACAGATCCAGGCTGCCTGCGCGCTCGGCGAAGTTCGCGAGGACGTCGAGTTCAGCCAGTCCCTCTGCCGTTTCCTGCAGCGCAGCGAGATCGTCGTTCAGGCTGTCCAGAAGGGTCTCGTAGAGCTGTTTTTCCCGCGCCAGGGCCCGGCTCTGGGCGGATAGAGCCTTGTCTTCGAAGGTCTTCAATTCCGGCGTGATAAAGCGTTCGGCGTT
>SLTB01000042.1 GCA_007130155.1 Pseudomonadales bacterium | reverse complement strand
GGTGGGTGCCGAGGCCGACCATCTTCGCCTGCTCTGCGCTCACCTCCCGCACAACCTTGCCAGGGGCGCCCATGACCAGGGAGTTGTCCGGGATTTCCTTGCCCTCGGGGATCAGGGCCTTCGCACCGATGATGCAGTTGCGGCCGATTTTCGCGCCATTGAGGATCACCGCACCGATACCGATCAGGGAGCCGTTGCCGATGGTGCAGCCGTGCAGCATGACCATGTGGCCGACGGTGACGTCATCACCGATGACCAGGGGCGAACCCCAGTCCGTGTGCAGCACGCTGCCATCCTGAATGTTGCTGTTCGCGCCCACGGTGATGCGCTCGTTGTCGCCGCGCAGCACCGCGCCCCACCAGATGCTGGCATTGGGCTTGAGCAGGATGTCTCCGATGACCACGGCCGTCTCCGCGATCCAATGCTCACCTTCCGTGACGAGCTGCTTGTCCCCTAAGCGATAGATCATGGTCACTCCGTTCCCAGCCGATATTCATGTCTTCATTGGTGGCCGGCGATGATAGCCGATGCTCTCCCCTCATCCCACCAGGCGCATCGCCCGCCGCAGTCCCGATTGACGCCATGGGGCGCCGAAGCGAGCATGGCCTGAGCTGCCGACGCCTGCCGGAAACTTTGCCTTGGACGACACGATCCTGCCCCCCGCCGATCTGCCACGCCTGACCTCGGCCAGACTCGAACTGCGCCCCATCGAAGCAGGCGACGTCGATGCCTTGTACGCGATGTTCTCCGATCCCGAGATCACCCGCTTCTGGTCGTCGGCAGCGATGACCTGCCGCGAGGACGCCATCGCCCTGATCGAAGAAATCAACGACTACTGCCAACGGGGCGAACTGATGGAGTGGGCCCTTTGCAGATGGGATCAACCCGGGCTCATCGGCACCTGCTCCCTGGGCAATCTCGATCGCGTCAATCGCCGCGGCGAGATCGGCTTCGCGCTGGCCCGGCCGGCCTGGGGCCATGGCTACATGACGGAGATCCTGCCGGTACTGGTGGACCACGCCTTCGACACCCTCAACCTGCACCGACTCGAAGCGGACGTGGATCCCCGCAACACCGGGTCCATCCGGCTCCTCGAAGGGCTCGGCTTTCAGCTCGAGGGCAGGCTGCGTGAACGCTGGCAGGTGACGGGCGAGGTCCAGGATGCACTCTTCTACGGGCTGCTCAGTCGGGAGTGGTGGGCGCGACCAGGGCAGACGGCAGGTCTCGGCAGATCAGCGTAGGATAAAACCTAGCAACCGGTCGCGGGCGCAAGGAGGATGTGATGTTCCAACGCCTGATGAAGTTCCTCGAGCAGCGGCAGATGCTGCCGCGGATTTCGGACACCGAACGACTCGCCCTGGAAGCTGGCACGGTCTGGATCGACGGCGAGCTCTTCAGCGGGCGCCCCAATTTCGCCCGTATGCTGGCCGAGCCCTACGCCCAGCCGAATGCCGAAGAGCGGGCCTTTCTCGACGGGCAGGCGGAGGAACTCTGCCGGATGGTGGATCCCTATGAGATCGCCCAGACTCGTCGCGTGCCGGACCATGTGCTCGAATTCATCAAAGAGCAGGGCTTCATGGGCCTGCTGATTCCCAAGGAGCACGGAGGTCGCGGCTTTTCCACCGTGGCACTGTCCGCAGTCATGGCCAAGGTCAACGGCCACAGTTCGCCCATGGGCACCTTCGTCGTCATCCCTAATTCCCTGGGCGCCGGAGAGTTGCTGGCCCACTACGGCACCGAGGCGCAGAAGTCAGCCTATCTGCCCAAGCTCGCCAGTGGCGAATACGTACCCTGCTTCGGCCTCACCGAACTCACGGCCGGCTCCGATGCCGCCTCCATCAAGGCCGAGGGTATGGTGTTCGCCGATGGTGACGGGAACACGAAGATCCGCCTCAACTTCGCCAAGCGCTACATCACCCTGGCGCCGGTGGCGAATCTGATCTCCCTGGCGTTCAACCTGCATGATCCGGATGACCTGCTCGGCACAGGAAAACGCCCCGGCATCACCGTGGCCATGCTGCACCGGGACATCCCCGGCCTGACCATCGGCGATCACCACCAGCCCATTGGCGACGGCTTCTACAATGGTCCGTTCTCCGGCAAAGACGTGGTGCTCGAACCCGACGCCATCATCGGCGGACCGGAATATGCAGGTCAGGGCTGGCGCATGCTCATGGAGCAGCTCGCTGGCGGGCGTGCCGTCTCGCTGCCCGCCGGCGCCATTGCCAACATGAAGCAGGTGGCCGCCATGACCGGCCCCTACTCCATGCTGCGCAGTCAGTTCGGCTTTCCCATCGGCCTGATGGAAGGCGTGCAGAGCAAGGTGGCGGAGATTGCCGCCATGACCTACCTGTTCGAAGCAGCCCGGGTCTACGTCTGCTCGGCCCTCGACAACGGCGAGAAGCCACCGGTGGTCTCGGCCCTGCTGAAAAGCAGTTCCACCGAGTACGCCCAGAAACTCGCCATTCACGGCATGGACGTCCTCGCTGGCGCAGGCGTGATGCAGGGCCCGAACAATGTGGTGGCCGGCACCTACAGCAGCGCTCCGGTGAGCATCACCGTGGAAGGCGCGAACATCATGACCCGGACCCTCATCGTGTTCGGTCAGGGCGCCACTCGCTGCCATCCCCACGCGCTGGCCCTGGTGAACGCCGTCGAAGCCGATGATGTGGATGCCTTCCGGACCCAGCTGCTCGGCTGGCTGAAGCACACTGCCGGCAACTGGCTGCGCACCAAGGTCCTCGGTCTCACCCGGGCCCTGTTCGCCCAGTCACCGGTATCAGGACCCACCGCCACCTACTATCGCCGGCTGTCCTGGGCCTCGGCACGCTTTGCCTTGCTGGCCGATCTGGCCATGTACCTGATCGGCAGCAAGCTCAAGGCCAAGGGCAACTTGAGCGGCCGCTTCGCCGACGCCCTGACCTGGCAGGTGCTCGCCGTAGCCACGCTGCGCCGCTTTGAGGCGGAAGGCCGGCGCCAAGAGGATCTGCCGCTGGTGCAATACGCCTGCGAGTACGCCCTGGCCCGCATCCAGGAAGCCTTCGAAGGCATTCACGCCAACTTCGAAGCTCCCGTGGTGGGCTGGTGGTTGCGCCATCCCGCCGCCCTCTTCCTGCGCATGAACCGGCTTTCCGACGGGCCGTCTGACCGCCTGCTGCCCGCGGTGGCAGGCTCGATTCAGAGCTGGAACGATCAGTACCGGCGCCTGACCGCCGGACTCGCCAAGGTCGAAGAAGGACCCAGCGGTGCCGGCCGCATGCTGAAAGCCTTCCGCCTCCACCAGGAGGCGGCGACGCTGCGCGAGCGCATCGCCAAGGCACGCAAGTCCCACGACCTGCCGGGCGGATCGGAGTACGAAAACATCGACGCCGCACTCGAAGCCGGCGTGATCAGGGAAGCTGAAGCCGAACAGCTTCGCGAAGCCCATGCCGCCGTGCTGGCGGTGTGGGAAGTGGACGTGTTCAAGCCGGAGGAGTATTTCCGGGAGGGATCAACGCCCAGCCCCGGCGACGATGCGCCAGCGCCCGCCGCAACGGCAGTGGGACAGCACTGACGCCCTCTCCTGACCCATCTGTGGGAGCGGATTTATCCGCGAATGACCCCGCAAGTCATTGATTTCTGGCAGTCCATTCGCGGCTGAAGCCGCTCCCAGGGAGTCTTGCCAACCTTTTGCGACACCCTCTTCAGCCGCGAAGACGTTCGCGGACAAGTCCGCTTACATGGACCCCTCCTCCCACAGTGGGGCGACGATCGTCAACCGAGCCAAACCCGCGCATTCCGGAACAGTCGCATCCATGGTGAGAACTCTTCCCACTGTGCCGGATGCCAGGACATCTGCCGGGTGAGGAAGACCCGCTCCGGGTGGGGCATCATCAGGGTGACGCGTCCGTCAGCGTTGGTGACAGCCGCTATCCCCTCAGGGGAACCGTTGGGATTAGCGGGATAACGCACGGCAGTCTGGCCATCGCCCTCGACGTAGCGGGCCGCGATCCGGCCGCTGCCAGCAAACCGTGAGGCTTCTTCCGCCGTGGCGAACTCCGCCCGACCTTCGCCATGGGCCACGGCCACCGGCACCCGCGTCCCCGCCATGCCGGCCAGCAGCAGCGACGGACCCGGGTCGATCTCCACCTGCACCAGCCGGGCTTCGAATTGTTCGCTGCGATTGCGCACGAAGCGCGGCCAATCCTCGGTGCCTGGAATCAGCTCGGCCAGCGCCGAGAACATCTGACAGCCATTGCAGATACCGAGAGCAAAGCGATCATCGCGTCCCAGGAAGGCCTCGAAAAGCGCCCGGGTCCGATCATGGAACAGAATGGACTTGGCCCAGCCCTCGCCGGCACCGAGCACGTCACCGTAGGAAAAGCCGCCGCAGGCCACCAGCCCCTGGACATCGTCCAGGCTTCGGCTGCCGTTCATGAGTTCCGATACATGCAGATCCACGGCATCGAAACCGGCAAGATGAAATGCGGCTGCCATCTCCACCTGCCCGTTGACGCCCTGCTCCCGCAGCACCGCGATGCGCGGCCTGGCACCGGTTCCAATAAGGGGCGCCGTCACGTCCTCGCCCATGTCGAAGGCAATCTTCGGCTGCAGTCCGGGCTCATCGGCACCAATGCGGGCGAACTCCTCCGATGCACAATCCGGGTCATCCCGCAGGGCCTGCAGGCGCTGACTGGTCTCAGCCCAGATCTGCTGCAGAGTCGTTCGGTCAGATGCAACCCAGACCCGACTTCCCCCGCGCACCTCGACCAATCCGTCAGCGCGAGGGCTGCCGAGGTCATGGACGCAGCTGGAGAGCCCCCGCTCTTCGAGCCTCTGCATCACCATCTGGCTGCGGTCGGCTCGAACCTGTACAACGGCGCCCAACTCCTCGGCAAAAAGTCGGCCGAGCACCGCCTGCGCCGTACTCACCTGGGCACCCAGATCGATGTCCAGGCCCAAGCGGCTGGCAAAGGCCATTTCGCAGACTGTGGCCCACACGCCACCATCGGAGACATCGTGATAGGCCAGCACTTCGCCCTCTGCCGCCAGATCACGTACGGCATTGAACATGGCCCGCAGGCGTTCGGGATCATCGAGGTCCGGGCCGATGTCGCCGAACTGCCGGTAGGCCTGGGCCAGCACCGATCCGCCTAGGCGGTCCTGCCCTGCCCCGAGATCGATCCACAGCAGACGGGTGGATCCCATGTCGCGCCGCAGCTCCGGCGTCAGTGTACGGGTGACATCGGCCACCGGCGCGAAGGCGGACACGATCAGCGACACCGGCGCCACCACGCTGCGGGGCTCGCCATCTTCGTGCCAGACCGTACGCATGGACAGGGAGTCCTTGCCCACGGGAATGCAGATGCCCAGGGCCGGACACAGTTCCATGCCCACGGCGTGGACCGCCTCGTAGAGCGCCTGATCCTCGTGTCCATGCCCCGCTGCCGCCATCCAGTTGGCGGACAGTTTGATGTCCGAAAGCTCAGCGATATCCGCCGCCATCAGATTGGTAATGGCCTCTCCCACTGCCACCCGCGCTGCGGCCGCGGAATCGATCAGCGCCAGCGGCGTACGTTCCCCCATCGCCATGGCTTCGCCAGCCAGGGTGTCAAATGCCGCGCACGTGACCGCCACATCGGCCACCGGCACCTGCCATGGCCCCACCATCTGATCGCGCGCCACCAGCCCGGTAATGCTGCGATCACCGATGGTGATCAGGAAGGACTTGCTGGCCACGGCCGGAAACCGCAGGACCCGCTGCGCCGCCTCCGCCGGGTCGATACCGGTGAGATCCAGCGCTCGCGGACGCCTCTGAACGGTCTCGAAGCTGCGCTCCATCTTCGGCGGCTTGCCGAACAGTACGGACAGCGGCAGATCTACCGGCGCCTCGCCCAGTTTCGGATCCGCCACATACAGATCGGGCTCGGCCGTGGCCTTCCCTACGACCGCCCAGGGACAGCGCTCGCGGCGGCAGAGATCGGCAAAGGCATCCAGGCGCTCCGGACGCAGGGCGATGACGTAGCGCTCCTGGGCCTCGTTGCACCAGATCTCGATGGGGGCAAGCCCCGACTCGGCACTGGGAATGGCGCGCAGGTCGAAACGACCGCCGACGCCACCATCCTTGACCAGCTCAGGCAGGGCGTTGGACAACCCGCCTGCGCCCACATCGTGGATCAGGGCAATGGGATTGTCGACGCCCAGGGCCCAGCACCCGTCGATGACTTCCTGGCAACGGCGCTGCATCTCGGGATTGCCACGCTGCACCGATGCGAAATCCAGTTCCGCATCGCTGGCGCCGCTGGCCAAGGAAGACGCTGCACCGCCGCCGAGACCGATGAGCATGGCCGGTCCGCCGAGCACCACCAGCGGCGCCCCAGGCACCACCTCTTCAGCCTCGATGTGCTCGGCGCGAATGTTGCCGAGACCTCCGGCGATCATGATGGGTTTGTGATAGCCGCGAACCTCCAGGCCCGCACCGAGATCCACCGCTTGCTCGAAGCTGCGGAAGTAGCCACACAGCGCTGGCCGTCCGAATTCGTTGTTGAAGCTCGCTGCACCAATGGGGCCTTCGAGCATGATGTCCAGGGCCGAGGCGATGCGCGCGGGTCGCCCGTAACCCGTTTCCCAGGGTTGTTCGAACCCGGGTATTTCCAGGTGGGATACCGTAAAGCCAGACAATCCGGCCTTGGGCTTGGAACCACGCCCCACCGCACCCTCGTCGCGAATCTCTCCGCCCGAACCGGTGGCCGCGCCGGGAAACGGCGCGATGGCCGTCGGATGGTTGTGGGTCTCCACCTTCATGAGGATGTGAATCGCTTCGCGCTGGAAGCCGTAGCTGCGAGTAGCCGGGTCGACGTAGAAGCGGGAGGCAACACTGCCTTCGATCACGGAGGCATTGTCCGCATAGGCCGACAGCACCCCACGGCCATTGCTGGCCTCGAAGGTGTTCTTGATCATGGCAAACAACGAGCGCGGCTGGGTCTTGCCGTCCACGGTCCAGCTGGCATTGAAGATCTTGTGGCGGCAATGCTCGGAGTTCGCCTGGGCGAACATCATCAGTTCCACGTCGGTGGGATCGCGCCCGAGACCTTGGAAGGATGTGAGCAGATAGGCCATCTCGTCCTCGGAAAGGGCCAGGCCGAGACGCTCATTCGCAGCCTGCAGTGCCGCCATGCCGTCATATCCCAGCACCACCCGAGCCAGCGGTGCCGGCGCCGCATGACGAAACAGGAGCGCCGCATCTGCATCTGGTGCCAGCACGGCCTCGGTCATTCGATCGTGCAACAGCGCCTCGACGGCTCGGCGATCGGCCACCTCACCCATGATCCACCAGCGCACGCCACGCTCGATGCGCAGGACTGCATCAAGACCACAGTTGTGGGCGATGTCGCTGGCTTTGCTCGACCAGGGCGATTGAGTGCCCGGTCGCGGCACCACCAGGGCGAATGAGTCACCCGCCGGTGCGCCATTAGTCCGGGGACCATAGCGCAGGAGACTTTCGAGCAAGGCGCGCTCCCGCCCATCCAGCGGGCGGGCCAGTTCGACGAAGTGACAGAATCGCGCAGCCAGGTCAAACACGCCAGATTCACGGCCAGCGAGGGCATCGAGCAGCTTCTTGCGGCGAAATTGGGAAACGGCTTCCCCGCCGGCAAGATCGAGCAGATTCACAGGGTTCAATCGTCTCGAGCTCCAGGTTGAGTCCGTGCGCGCCGCGCACGAAAGAAATCCCGCAGCAGCTTTGCCGCCGCGTCCTCCAGCACCCCGGCGGTGACGGCAACGCGATGATTCAAGGCCGGATTGTCCAGCACCCGGGCACTGCTGACGACCGCCCCCGAGCGCGGTTCGACGGCACCGTAAACCAGACGTTCGACCCGTGCGTGCACCAGGGCGCCCGCACACATGGTGCAGGGTTCGATGGTGACATAGAGCGTACTGCCCGTGAGTCGGTAGTTGCCGAGGCGGCCTGCAGCAGCGCGTAATGCCTCGATTTCCGCATGGGCTGTGGGATCGCAGCTGTTCACCGGGCGATTGAAGCCCTCGCCCACGATGTCGCCATCCAGGACCAGCACCGCCCCCACCGGCACCTCACCCAAAGCCGCTCCTTCAGCCGCCAGCTCCAGTGCGCGGCCCATGAAGCGTTCATCGGTGTCCTGGTCCTTCGGCTGAGTCGGCATGGACACCGGGCCTGCGTCCATCACTCCCACTCGATGGTGGCAGGCGGCTTGCTGGAGACGTCGTAAACCACCCGGGAAATACCGGCGATTTCATTGATGATGCGGTTGGAGACCCGCGCCAGCAGCGTATAGGGCAGCTCTGCCCAGCGCGCGGTCATGAAGTCGATGGTTTCCACCGCCCGCAACGCCACCACGTATTCGTAGCGCCGGGCATCGCCCACCACACCCACGGACTTCACCGGCATGAACACTGTGAAGGCCTGGTTGACCTTGTGGTACCAGTCCGCGGCGTGCAGCTCTTCGATGAAGATCGCATCGGCCTCCCGAAGCAGGTCCGCGTACTCCTTTTTCACCTCGCCGAGGATGCGTACGCCGAGACCCGGGCCCGGGAAGGGATGGCGGTAGACCAGATCGTAGGGCAGGCCGAGTTCGAGGCCAATACGCCGGACCTCGTCCTTGAAAAGCTCCCGCAGCGGCTCCACCAGCTCCAGATTCATGCGTTCCGGCAGGCCACCCACGTTGTGGTGGGACTTGATTACGTGAGCCTTGCCGAACTTCGACGCCGCCGACTCGATGACATCGGGGTAGATGGTCCCCTGGGCCAGGAAACGGGCGCCATCGATCTTCGCCGCTTCACGCTCGAACACGTCAATGAAGGTCTGGCCGATCAACTTGCGCTTGGTTTCCGGGTCGGCGACACCCTCGAGCCGGCTGAGGAACTCCTCTTCGGCATCGATGCGGATAATGTTCAGATCGAAGGTGTTATCGGTGGCGGCGGCAAAGGCCTCCATGACCTGGCCACCTTCATTCAGCCGCAGGAGGCCGTTGTCCACAAATACACAGGTGAGCTGCTTGCCGATAGCGCGGTTGAGCAGCGCCGCCACCACCGACGAATCCACCCCGCCGGACAGACCGAGGATCACCTTGCCGTCACCGATCTGTGCCCGGACCTGCTCGATGGCATCCTCGACGATATTGGCTGCCGTCCACAGTGCTTCGCAACCACAAACATCGCGGACGAAGCGCCGCAGGATGCCCTGACCCTGACGAGTATGGGTGACCTCCGGATGGAACTGCAGCCCGTAGAAGCGACGCTTCTCGTCCGCCATGGCGGCGATGGGCGCATTGTCGGAAATGCCCACGAGTTCGAAGCCAATCGGCAGCGCTGCCACCCGGTCGCCATGACTCATCCAGACGTCGAGCAGCCGGGCATCGCCATCCCGGGCGTCCTCGAGCTCGCCGAGAATGGCGCAGTCAGCGCTGACCTGAACCCGCGCATGGCCGAATTCACGATGATCGGAGCCTTCCACGGCGCCACCGAGCTGGCTCGCCATGGTCTGCATGCCGTAACAGATACCGAGCACGGGTACGCCAAGCTCAAAGACTTCGGCCGGGGCACGCGGCGTCGACTCCAGAGTCACGCTCTCCGGCCCACCCGACAGGATGACACCATGGGGTGCCAACAGCCGGAGTTCGGACGCATCCACATCAAAGGGAACGATCTCGCAGAACACGCCCAGCTCCCGCACTCGGCGGGCAATGAGCTGGGTGTATTGAGAACCGAAGTCGAGGACGAGAATCCTCTGGGTATGGATGTCCTGACTCATGAATGTCTCGCAGCGAGCGGTCTGCCATCAACCCAGCGGATAGTTGGGTGCTTCCTTGGTGATGCTGACATTGTGGGGGTGGCTCTCGATCATGCTGGCGTGGGTCACCCGGGTGAACTCAGGACGCGTGCGCATGGTCGGAATGTCGGGTGAACCGGTGTAGCCCATGCTGGCGCGCAGGCCGCCCATGAGCTGTCCGACGATGGCCCCCATGGGTCCGCGATAGGGCACGCGTCCTTCAATGCCTTCCGGCACCAACTTGCGGGTATCGGTTTCCGGACCCTGGAAATAGCGATCGGAAGAACCATGAGGCCCTTCCATGGCGCCGATGGAGCCCATGCCCCGATAGGCCTTGTAAGTCCGCCCCTGGAACAGTTCCACCTCGCCTGGCGCCTCATCTGTCCCTGCCAGCAGGCTACCAACCATCACCACATGAGCACCGGCGACGATGGCCTTGGCCAGATCGCCCGAAAAACGGATGCCGCCATCGGCGATGATGGTCACACCGGTGCCTTCCAGCGCCGCCGCCACCTCGGCCACCGCCGTGATCTGTGGCACGCCGATGCCGGTGACAATGCGAGTGGTGCAGATGGAACCGGGGCCAATGCCGACCTTCACCGCATCCACGCCGGCGTCCACAAGCGCCAGGGCACCTTCCGCAGTCCCCACATTGCCGCCGATGACGTCGATATCCGGGTAGTGCTGCTTCAGCCAGCGCACCCGCTCCAGGACGCCGCGGGAGTGGCCGTGGGCGGTGTCCACTACGATGACGTCGACGCCGGCTTCCACCAAGGCGGCCACCCGCTCTTCGGTGTCCGCCGAGGTGCCGACGCTCGCGCCGGCACGCAGCCGCCCCTGATCGTCCTTGCAGGCGTTCGGATAGCGCAGAGCCTTGTTGATATCCTTAACGGTGATCAGGCCGCGCAGGGCGAAGTCGTCGTTCACCACAAGGACCTTCTCGATGCGGTAACGATGCAGCAGTTCCATGACCGTCTGCTGGCTCGCACCCTCCTTGACCGTCACCAGCTTGTCCTTGGGCGTCATGATCTCGGCCACGGTGTTATCGAGTTTGGGCTCGAAGCGGACATCGCGACTGGTGACGATGCCGAGCAGTTCCTCACCCTTGACCACGGGGACGCCGGAAATATTGTTCTCACGTGTCAGATCGATGAGTTCGCGGACGGTGGCATCTGGCGAGATCGTGATGGGGTCGCGGATAACACCACTCTCGAACTTCTTGACTGCCCGGACCTCACGCGCCTGGCGCTCGATGGTCATGTTCTTGTGGATGATGCCGATGCCGCCTTCCTGCGCGATGGCAATCGCCAGACGACCTTCCGTCACGGTGTCCATGGCCGCTGAAATCAGGGGAATATTCAGGCTGATATTGCGGCTCAGGCGGGTGCCCAGGGAAACCTGGGAGGGCAGAACTTCGGAATAGGCAGGCAGGAGGAGTACATCATCGAATGTGAGTGCGTCGTGCGCGATGCGGAGCATGCGACAGGTCCTCCCCGCAGATGAAGCGCGCAATGCTACGCCGCGACCTGCTGGAAGTAAACCGGGGCAGCCCTTGCAGGCCTGCCACTGATAACATGACAGCATGAGGACATCTTCGAACCATCCTGAGGGCAGCACTCGGCCCTCTGAGCCGCCACGACGGGTGCTGACACCGAGTCAGCTCAACGCCGAGGCGCAGGTCGTTCTCGAGGAGCATTTCGGCCTGATCTGGCTGGAAGGCGAGGTCTCGAATCTGGCGCGGCCGGGCTCCGGCCACTGGTACTTCTCTCTCAAGGATGCCCGTGCCCAGGTCCGCTGCGCGATGTTCAAGAATCGCAACATGCGGTTGAAGTTCCAGCCCGAAAACGGCCTGAAGATACTGCTGCGCGGCAGGGCCAGTCTCTACCTCGGCCGGGGCGAATTCCAGGTCCTTGTCGATCATATCGAGCCTGCCGGTGAAGGCGCCCTCAGACTCGCCTTCGAACAGCTGCGCGCAAGGCTGGAAGCAGAGGGCCTGTTCGCAGCGGAGCGCAAACGCCCGCTGCCTGCCCTGCCCAGGCATCTGGCGGTGATCACCTCCGCCACCGGTGCAGCGATCCACGACATTCTCACCGTCCTCGGGCGTCGCTGGCCCGCCGCCGCGGTGACCCTGCTGCCCAGTGCCGTGCAAGGCGAGGCTGCAGCGGGGGATCTCATCGAAGCCCTCGGGCGCCTGGCCCGCTGGCGAGAGTTGGCGCCGGAACGGGCGCCGGAGCTGGTAATCATCGGTCGTGGTGGTGGTTCCCTGGAGGACCTTTGGGCGTTCAACGACGAAGGACTGGCCCGGGCCATCGTCGCCTGTCCTATCCCCGTGATCTCAGCCGTCGGCCACGAGGTGGACGTGACCATTGCCGATCTGGTGGCGGATCTGCGCGCAGCGACACCTTCGGCCGCAGCAGAGCTCGCAGTGCCGGATCGCATCGAGTGGCTGGCCGGATTCGCCCAATTCGAACGGCGGCTGCATGCCACGGCGCGCCGCCGCCTCGAGCAGGGCCTCGAGCGCCTGCGGCACCTCTCCCTTCGGCTGCGACATCCAGGCCACCTGCTGCGCGAGCGCATCCAGCGCGTCGACGAACTCGAGCTACGTATTCGCCGGGAAATCCACCGCAGCTTAGACCGCCGCAGGGAACGATTCCTGGCCCTGCGTCGACGCCTGACCCACGCCAGCCCCAGTAGTCGCCTGATGCGGGGAGGTGAACGCCTGCAGCGCCTGCAGCGCCGCCTGCTCCAGGTCCAACCGACGCAGATCGTTTTCCGCGAGCGGGCCCGTCTCACCGGTTTCCAGCGCAGGCTCGCCAGTGCAGAAATCCGGCTCATCGACCGCAAGCGCAGCGAGCAGCAGCGTCTGGCCGGCGCACTCAATGCATTCAATCCGCTGGCCGTGGTGGAACGGGGCTACGCCATCCTGAGCCGACCAGACGCAACGCGCTTCGGCACAGTCATCAGGCACCCCGCGGACGTGACAGAGGGCGAGATGTTGCACGCCCGCCTTGCCGGAGGTCTTCTCGAAGTCCATGCGGGCAGGATCGTTCCTGAAGAGGACGCCTGATCAACGCCCTTTCTTCTTCACGTGCCGCTTGAGCCGTTGGCGCTTCTTGATCTGACGCGGCGTGAGCACGTTCTTGCGCCCAGCGAAGGGATTGCTGCCGGCCTTGGTCTCGATGCGTAATGGCGTTCCATGCAGATCGAGTGCACTGCGGAAGGCATTCTCCAGATAGCGCTTGTACTGATCCGGCAAATGCTCCACCTGATTGCCGTGGATGACGATGCGCGGCGGCCGCAGGCCACCGGCGTGGGCGTAGCGCAGCTTGATGCGCCGGCCATGCCGCAAGGGCGGCGCGTGGGCGGTGACCGCATCGATGAGAATGGCCGTCAGGCGCGGCGTGGAGAGCTTGCCGGTAGCGCTGATGTGGGCCTCATGGATGGATCCATAGAGGTCGCCGACACCTGACCCATGCAGCGCCGAGATCAGGTGGCTGCGCAGCCAGGGTGCGAAACTGAGTTTTCGGTCCATTTCTTCCTGCACGGCACGGCGCTGATCGACGCTGAGGCCGTCCCATTTATTGATGGCCAGCACAGCCGCACGGCCATGTTCGAGCACTGTGCCGAGCAGATGCAGGTCCTGATCCACCAGTCCGTCGCGGGCATCCGCCACCACGATCACGACGTCAGCGCGATCGATGGCCTGCAGGGTCTTGACGATGCTGAACTTCTCCACGACCTCCGACACCCGGCCCCGGCGGCGCACGCCGGCGGTATCCACCAGGGTGTAGCGTTTACCGTCGCGCTCGTAGGGAATGAAAATGGAATCACGGGTGGTGCCGGCCTCATCGAAAACCACCACCCGGTCCTCACCGAGCAGGCGATTGACCAAGGTGGACTTGCCCACGTTCGGTCGACCTACCACGGTGATCACCACGCCGCGGGCCTCCCGGGCCGCGTCATCGGCGCCCTCCTCGGCATCGAGGTCGAGTTCGTCGCCGATAAGCTCGTCTGGCCCAGGGGGCGGCAGCTGCTCGAGCACCAGGGTGATCAGGTCTCGCATGCCGCGGCCGTGGGCCGCGGAAATGGCTGTGGTCGCGGCAAAACCGAAACCGGAGAACTCCGCCAAGGCCGCATCCTCCCCGACGCCGTCACTCTTGTTGACCACCAGGATGGGGTCGCGACCAAGGCGGCGCAGACGCTCGATGATTAGCTCGTCGCCGGAGGTCAGACCCGCGCGTGCGTCCACCAGAAACAGCACCAGATCAGCCTCGTCCACGGCCATCAGCGTCTGTTTGGCCATGGCTTCATCGATGCCGGCGTCTTCGCCCGTGAGGCCACCGGTGTCGATAATGACGCAGGTACGCCCATCGAGCCGGGCCAGGCCGTATTGACGATCTCGAGTCAGCCCCGGCAGATCCGCCACCAGCGCATCCCGCGACCGGGTGAGTCGATTGAACAGGGTGGACTTGCCGACGTTCGGCCGACCCACCAGTGCGAGCACCGGTGAAACCATGATTGTCTCTCGCTGTGGAAAGGCTCGTGTCAGTTGCGCTCGACGCGCACGACCTCGAGCCGTCCGCTGTTGCCCAGCACGTAGAGCCGGGAACCATCGCTGACCGGCGCCACCCGGATGCCACGGCGATCGATGCGGGTGCGGGCCACGGGACGGCCATCGGTCTGGGCAAAAACGTGCAGATAGCCTTCCGCATCACCGACCGCCAGGAAGGCCCCGACGCTGGCAGCACCCGATACACCTCTTCGCAGCAACCCATCCTGCTGCCAGATGACGGACCCGCTACTCTGATCCAAAGCATGAATCACGCCCTGGTCGTCGACCACATAGATCTGCCCGTAGCCTTCCGCCAGCGGCACGAAGCTGGACATGGGCCGCTCCCACTGGGTGAAACCGTCCTGCAGGCGCAGCGACTTGACTGCACCCTGATAGCTGACTGCAAAAGCTCCCGCTGGCGTGATCACAGGCGAGCCGTCCACATCCGCCATGCGCTCGAGTTCGGAGCGCCCGGTAGGCAAGCCCACCGGCACCTCCCAGACCACTTGGCCACTGTCCCCCCGCAGTGCCGTCAGGCGCCCGCTGGAAAAGCCCTGAAACACCAGCGGATCGCTGAATACCGGCGCAGAGGTACCGCGCAGTGAAAGCACCGGAACCTGGGTGTCGTAACTCCAGATCTGCCGGCCGTCAGAACGCGACAGAGCCCGCAGACGTCCGTCACCCGTCATAGCGAAGACGTGATCCCGACTGGATGCGGCAGGCGCGAGCACTTCACTGGACAGCATGACCCGCCACAATTCGCCACCATCATCTGCCCGCAGGGCAATGAATTCGCCACGAGTGGTGCCGACGAAGACCGCGAAATCATCAGCGTAGACACCGCCGGTTACGAAGCTGCCGCGATCATTGTCGCGCTCCCAGACCGCGATGGCGCCGAGCAGGGCCCCTTCAGGGACTCCGATTCGGGTCTGCCAGATGCGATTACCAGAATCGCGTTCCCGGGCCTCGACCATGCCATAGGCGTCTGCGGTGTAAATCCGATTGCCGTGAATGGCCGGCTGCAGACGATTGAAGCGGCGGCCAAGCCCCGAACCGACGGACTCCCGCCACTCGGTGTGTATCCGCGCTTCCGGCGTGAACTCCATCAGCGGCGCCGGCTGCAGTTCATCGTCGTCGCTGGAAAAGGGATTGACCCGCTGCAACCAAGCACATCCCGACACCAGCCCCGCCAGCAAGACGACCAAGCCGATTCGGCTCCCCTGCTGGAGCCACGTCTGCTGGACGCCTGCCGATGTCATCACAGGCGCCCCCCCGCCAAGCGACCACGAAGATCGTCCTGTTTGATCTCCAGCAGCGGCCGCGCCATCTCGGCACTGGCCAGGGCCCGATCGTAGGCCGCCAGCGCCTCGTCGTGGCGGCCGAGAAGGCGCAGGGCATCCCCGCGCAACTCTTCCGCCAGACTGAGCTCAGTGGCGCCCCCGATGGCATCCAGATAGGTCAGGGCGGCCTCGGCGTCGCCCTCGTCCAGCGCAACTCTGGCCAGGCGGATGCGCGCAAGATCCTGCATCTGCCTGGGCACCTGCACACTCAGCACGATTTCAAGCGCTTCCCGGGCCGCCACTGAATCACCGCCGTCCATTGCCGCCCGCGCCGTCTCAAAAGCGACCAGAGCCCGATACGCCGAACGCGGATGGGCTTCCCTCAGCTCCGCAGCGAGTGTAGCGCGCTCTCCGTCACCCGCACGTTCCCAGGCGGCATAAATGGCGGCGGCATTCTCGGCGCTCGCAAGCTGCTGGCTCTGCCACCAGTTCCAGCCCAGAACACCACCGACCACCACTACGATCGTGCCCACCATGAAGGCACCGTTCTCTTTCCACCAGTTCGCGATGACCTCTACGGTCTCTTCGTCACTGCGATACTCACTCACTTGCCGTCTCTCCCGTCCACGCGACCCGCTACCAGCGCCCGCAATGCCTCGATCAGTGCCGTTTTGTCCAGGGTACGCTGCTCGCCGCCGGCACGCAGGGCCTTCACTGCCACCGTTCCCGCGGACACTTCCTCCTCACCCAGGATCAAAGCCAGATCAGCGCCGCTGCCATCGGCACGCTTCAGCCTCGCCTTGGGCTTGCCGCCACCGCAGTGCATCTGCAGCCGCAGGCCCGGCACGGCTGCACGAAGCTCCCGCGCCAGCGCGAGGGTCAGCGCCAGCTGGGCATCGTCCAGGCTCAGAAGATAGACGTCTACATCCTGTTCAAGTTCCACCGGCAGCGCAGCCACCGCCTCAGCGAGCAGCAGCACCCGCTCGAGCCCCATGGCGAACCCCACCGCTGGAGTCGGGCGACCTCCAAGCTGCGCCACCAAGCCGTCGTAGCGCCCACCCGCACACACCGTGCCCTGAGCGCCGAGCCGCTCCGTTGTCCATTCGAATACGGTACGACTGTAATAGTCCAGGCCGCGGACAATACGGGGGTTGACCACGAAGGGAACCGACGCCGCCTCCAGCAGGGCCTGCAGACCGTCGAAATGCACCTTGGAAGCATCGTCGAGATAGTCTGCGAACAGCGGCGCCTGTGCCATGATCTCCCGCGTTCGCGGCACCTTGGAGTCGAAAATCCGCAGTGGATTCTGCAACAGCCGTCGTTGGCTGTCGGCGTCGAGATCATCCCGGTAAGGAGTCAGCCAGGACACCAGCGCCTCACGATAGACTGCCCGAGCCTCGGGCGAGCCGAGGCTGTTGAGCTCCAGAGTCACCGCATCGGCCACACCCAGTGCACGCCAAAGTTCTGCCGTCATGACGATGAGCTCGGCATCGATGTCCGGACCCTCGAAGCCGAAACACTCCACGCCAATCTGTTCGAACTGGCGGTAGCGGCCTTTCTGCGGGCGCTCATAGCGGAACATCGGGCCCGCATACCAGAGCCGCTGGGTCTGGTTGTACAGCAGGCCATGTTCCTCGCAGGCGCGCACGCAACCCGCAGTTCCCTCTGGGCGCAGGGTGACGGAATCACCACTGCGATCGGCGAACGTGTACATCTCCTTGGAGACGATATCCGTACTTTCCCCAACAGACCTGGCAAAAAGTCCGGTGTGCTCGAGCACGGGCAGGCGGATCTGCCGATAACCCCAGGCAGCCAGGATGTCCTGGGCCTGCCGCTCCAGCCACTGCCAACGCCCGGAAACACCGGGCAGAACATCGGGCATGCCCCGTACCGACTGGATTTTTTTCATGAAGCTTCCTGAATGGCGTGAGCGGTCAGCGACCGACCACGAGCGAGGCGATATCGTTGCGAATGTGCGGGGCGAGCCCTATCGGTTCGCCGTTGTAGGTCAGCAGGACCCCACGGGCATAGCCCAGCAGCATACGGAATGGTCCCTGCCCGTGGACCTCGAAAGTCTGGCCTTCGCGACCAAGGTCGCTGACGATGCCACGCCCCTCGGCGTCGCGGATTTCGACCCAGCAGTCGCTGCTGAAGCGCAGCAGGACGCGATCCTCGCCCTGGGCAAATATCCGCAGGACCCGACCGCCATCATCAAATTCACGGCTCACGGTGAATTCGGTTCCGCCAGGAGAGTCGCTGTCGGCTACGGGCAGGGTCGGGGCAGAATTCGGTCGCGCGCCTTGCTCGAGGAACTGCGCAGCTTCCTCGGCTGCTTCGCTGCCGTCGTAGCCGTCGTCGGCAAAAACGTCTTCCTGCTCTACCTTCTCGGCTGCGCCAGACCTATCAACGCCGTCCATCTGCAGCCGCGGAGCCGAAACCGGTACAGCCTGGTTTACTGGATCCGTCGATGGAACCGCTACCGGAGGCTCCGGAGGCGTCTCTGAACGCATGGACTGGAAACCATCCTCGGGCCAGATCATCATCAGGAATACTGCCAGCAGGATAACCACCAATATGCTGAGCACCGTCAGAATCAGACCGGCATGACCGTGCAAACCGCTGCGCAGTCTTCGCTTGGGCACCACAGATGCGGGTGAGAGTGGAAGCCGACCGTCCTCGCTCGGATCTCGCCAGGATGCCAGGGCCTCGGCGATCTCCCCTTCGGCAATATTGAGCAAGCGAGCGTAGGAACGGGCATAGCCGCGCACAAAGGCCATCTTCGGAAGCCCCGCAAAGTCCTCCTCTTCGAGAGCAACGATGACGGCCACCCGAAGATTCAAGGCCCGAGCCACGTCAGCCTGACTCAGGCCGCGCTGTTCGCGGTCCGCTGCGAGGCGCGCTCCGAAGCCTGACTGACCATCCGCTGCACGCGGTCCGGTGCTGTCGAGGGTGAGGTCGTCGGCGGAGCGCTCATCCCTCACGCAGGGACTCCTGATAGCGCAGATACTCCGCAGACGAAGGATAAAGGTTACGCAACTGCAGCGCGTAACTGGCCTCGGCGTCCGCATTGGCGAAAACTCGGGCCAGGCGAATGCCAAGCCAGAGACTCCGGGGCGTCTGCCGACTCATACCCCGAAAACGATCGAAATAGGTCGTCGCCTGGGGAAAGTCCGAATCCTCGAAGGCCAGCTCCGCCAGTTCCAGCAACGACACCGGCATTCGCTCACGCAGCAGGATGGCCCGATTGAAGGCATTGCGGGCCTCAGTACGGGCGCCCACCCGAAGTTGCGCCAGACCCAGATTCTCATAGGCGATCGCCCGCTGGGGATTGGCCGGATCGGCGACGGCCAGGGTCAGCTGCTCCACAGCCTCCGCGTAGCGGCCACGTTCGTAGAGGAAAACGCCAAAATCATTGCGCACCCGCGGCTCCCGGCCGGCGAAGCGAATGGCCTGACGGAAGTGGCGCTCGGCCAACTCGAAGTCGCCTTCGCGGGAAAGAATACGCGCCCGCAGGCTCTGCGCTTCCCACGAACGGGGGGCGAGTTCCTCCGCCCGTTCCAGCGGCCGCTTGGCCCGATTGACGTCGCCGGTTTCCAGGTAACCTTCCGCCAGATCCAGATGGGCACGCACGCGTTCCTCGACTGTGCCGACTTCACCCGGCCCCGTGCTCCGGGGCGTCGCGGCACATCCCGTCAAAGCAAGGATGAGTACGGCGACGGTCGCCAGGAAGATGTTGTGGGTGCTGCGCTCAAACGGCTTGGTGGGTAATGACACCATGATCCTTGAGTCTCGCTATGTAGCGCTCGCGTCTACGCGTGCGGTCCTCGAAGTTTCCGGCCAACTGCCCGCAGGCGGCATCGATGTCCTCGCCACGGGTGGTCCGCAGCATGGTAGCGAAGCCGCGCTCGAGGAGATGGGTCTGGAACGCCCGCACCCGCGCTTCGGTGGGGCGACGATAACCCGATCCAGGGAAGGGATTGAAGGGGATGAGATTGATCTTGCAGCGTTCGCGAAGATCCGCCAACAATTTGGCCAGCGCCTCGGCCTGCTCCAGGCTGTCGTTGACGCCATCCATCAGCGTGTATTCGATAGTGACCGAGCGCCAGTCACCGAGCCGGCTCAGATAGGTCCGTACCGCATCCAGCAGCTCCGCTATGGGATAGCGGCGATTGATTGGCACCAGCTGATCACGAAGGGCATCGTCGGGAGCATGCAGGGATATCGCCAGCGCCACGTCGGTGACTTCAGCCAGCCGCAGGATGGCCGGTGCAACGCCTGCTGTGGACAGCGTCAGGCGGCGCTTGGAGATGCCGTAACCGAGGTCGTCGAGCAGAATGTCGATGGCTGGCAGCACGGCGTCGAAATTGAGCAGGGGTTCGCCCATGCCCATCAGGACGATGTTGGTGATGGCCCGATCGCGATCCGTGACCACGCCTTGCAGGCGACGGCTGGCCTGGCGCACCTGGCCCACGATCTCGGCAGTGGTGAGGTTGCGATTGAAGCCCTGCTTCCCCGTTGCGCAGAAACTGCAGTCCAGCGCACAGCCTACCTGGGAAGAAATACAGAGCGTGCCGCGATCCTTCTCGGGAATGAACACCACCTCGATGCGCTGCCCATCCTCAAGGCCCATCAACCACTTCCGGGTGCCATCAGAGGAGATGTTCTCCGCAATCACTTCCGGCATGGACACGACAGCCATCTCTTCAAGGCGTGCCCGCAGGACCCGGGAAAGATCGGTCATGGACGCAAAATCGTCGGCACCCCGATGGTGCAGCCACTTCATGACCTGCACAGCACGGAACGGCCGCTCACCGAGCTCGGCAAAGAATTGCTCGAGCTCCGCGCGCGGCAGGCCGATCAGGTTCACGGGCAGGCCTGCGCCTGACTCCGTGCTTGCTGTGGCGGTTGCAGTAGTCATCAGGCGTTCCGTGAGTGGACGTCCAGTGCGCTGAAGAAGTAGGCGATCTCGCGGGCCGCGGATTCCGGCGAATCGGAACCATGAACCGCGTTGGCGTCGATGGAGGTAGCGAAATCAGCCCGGATGGTACCAGCATCCGCCTTCTTCGGGTCGGTGGCACCCATAAGCTTGCGATTGGCAGCAACAGCGTCATCGCCCTCGAGCACCTGCACAACCACCGGACCAGAGGTCATGAACTTCAGGAGATCCTCAAAGAACGGCCGCCCCTCGTGCTCTGCGTAGAAACCAGCCGCCTCGACACGGGACAGATGCCGCATCCGCAGCGCGACGATACGCAGACCGGCCTCTTCAAACCGTGCCTGGATGGCGCCGATATGGTTGTTGCCGACCGCGTCGGGCTTGATGATGGACAGGGTCCGTTCAAGGGCCATCGTGTTCTCTCTCCAGCGAATCATCCGAAAAATACGGCGGCGCGCGCAGTCAGTGCCACGCACCGAGGCGGCGCACATTATACGCGGCCGGGGCCATTTTGCATTGCATCATCTGCTATCCGAGGCTGCGGTCAGCGCGCGCCTCGACGAGGGCTGCCGGCGAAGGAGGCGCGCAGCCGGGTAACGGTCTCAACGACACGTCCGGCGGCATAATTCACTTCGTCGGCCGTGGTAAAACGCCCCATGGAGAAGCGGATCGAGGCGTGGGCAAGATCATCGCTAAGACCGATGCCGCGCAGGACGTGGGACGGCTCGATGGTGGCAGAGGTACAAGCCGAGGCCGTGGAGCAGGCCACATCGGCGGCCAGCGCCAGGATCAAGGCTTCGCCATCTACCCGGCCAAATGCCAGGTTCACGATGCCGGGTACACCGCGCTCGGCGTCACCATTGAGACGCACCTCATCGAGCCCCGAGATGCCCGCCAGAAATCGTTGGCGAAGCTCACGCAGCCGAGCGATCTCCGCATCAAGGATCTCGGCCGCTAAAGCACAGGCTCGCCCCATGCCGACAATCTGGTGGGTCGGCAGCGTTCCGGAACGCAGCCCGCGCTCATGGCCGCCACCGTGCATCTGCGGCTCCAGTGCGAGACCCGCATCGCGTCGGACATAGAGCGCACCAATGCCCTTGGGGCCGTAGATCTTGTGACCGGAGAACGACATCAACTCTACCGGCAGGGCCGCGAGATCGATGGGAACCTTGGCCAGGGCCTGGGCTGCGTCCACATGCAAGGGCACATCGGCCGCCCGGGTAACGGCAGCGATGGCCTCTATGTCAGTGAACACGCCAAGCTCATTGTTCACCGACATCAGCGATACCAAAGCCGTATCAGAGCGAAGCGCTTCAGCCACCGCGTCCGCGGTCACGGCACCATTGGCTTGAGGCGTCAGCCAGGTGACCTCGAAGCCCTGCTTCTCGAGCCAGCGGCAACTGTCGATTACGGCCTTGTGTTCGATCCGGGACGTGATCAGATGACGGCCACGGGCCCTTGGCCCGAGCAGCACTCCCTTGATCGCGAGGTTATCGGACTCCGTCGCACCGGAAGTCCAGACCAGCTCACGCGGGTCGCAGTTGATCAGCTCAGACACCTCCACCCGGGCCTGCTCCACGCGCTCCTCGGCGTCCCAGCCGTAGAGGTGGGATCGGGATGCCGGATTGCCGAACACGCCATCCATGGTGAGGCATGCCGCCATGGCAGCTGCCACATCCGGATCCACCGGGGTCGTGGCGGCGTTGTCCAGGTAAACAGGCATATGCGCTGTGTGAGTCATGGCTTCAGGGCACCGGGTCGAGCGAGAACGTGTCGATCCGATCGTCCGGGCGCCGCTGCGGCACATCCGCATCCGCCCGCTGACGCCGACCCACTGCCCGAATCTCCGGGCGGTCGATGATCTGGCCAAGGGTGACCCCCTTGAGAAAAGCGTGAATCCGCGAGGACAAATCGCTCCAGAGTTCATGCGTCAGGCAGGTTCGCCCATCCTGGCAATCGCTGCCGCCGCCGCAGCGTGTGGCATCCAGAGACTCGTCCACCGCATCGATGATGTCCACCACGGCGATGTCCAGACCGGCCTCGGCCAGCCTATAGCCACCGCCAGGGCCCCGCACACTGGACACCAGTCCGCTCCTGCGCAGACGGGCGAAGAGCTGCTCCAGGTAGGCAAGAGAAATGTGCTGACGGGTGGCGATGTCGGCCAGCGTCACCGGGCCCTGCGCACCGTGCAGCGCCAGATCGACCATGGCGGTGACGGCATAGCGGCCGCGAGTGGTCAGGCGCATGAATCAGCATCCTTGGAGGCGAACTGCAAAGAAGGATTGTCCAATACCCGAGGGCAGCGATCAACTTCTGTCCTCCGGGCCAGGCTCAACCCGGCGGGAGCCCGCATTGCGGGCGATCGCGCCCACTGGGCACTCCCACAGCGTATCGCTGCGCGGGAAAGCTCTAGGCGCGGGCACGCCTCAATCCGCATCCGCTTCGCGGGCACCCTTACCAGGCCGGCCGGCGCGGCGCTCCATGTTGGTAAGCAGCCCGCGCAGAATGTTGACTTCCACCTGGTCCAGGCGTGTGCGGAAGAACAGCCGCCGCATGCGCAGCATCACCTGGCCGGGTTCGCGCTGATCGTAGAACTGAAGCAGATCAAGGACATCGGAGAGATGTGTGAGCATGCCCTCCACCGCTTGCGTATCGGCCCAGGGCTTGTCCCAGTCCGGCTCCGGCAGCAGTCCGCCGGCATCGAGCCAGCCCCGACGGATCTCATAGGCGACGATCTGCATGGCCATGGCCACGTTCAGGGAAGTGTAGGCCGGGTCGCTGGGAATATGCAGATGCAGCTGACACCGGGCCAGCTCCTCATTGGTGAGTCCGCTGGATTCGCGACCGAAGAGTACGGCCACCTCGCCCTGGGTCACTTCCTTCAAAGCGGCGGACGCGGCGGCCCGGGCATCCACCATTGGCCAGGGCACGCGACGATTGCGGGCCGAGGCACCGATCACCAGCGTGCAGTCATCGATAGCCTCCGCCAGGGTCGGTACAACCCGGGCGGAGTCCACCACGTCCACCGCCGAGGCCGAGCGAAACCGGGCCTCGTTGTCGGGAAACTTCAGCGGATTCACCAGCACCAGCTGTTTCAGGCCCATGTTCTTCATGGCCCGGGCGGCTGCGCCGATGTTGCCAGGATGAGTCGGCTCCACCATCACCATGCGGATGCGGTCAGCAATCTCCGGGGCGAGCCCGGGCGCATCCGTCGCGTTCGTCATCGTTGCTTCTCCATATGCCCTGGACTTCTGGTAATCTTCGCAGCCCTTTCAGGCCGGCCGTTTTCGACCCGCCTCCAACCATGGAGACCCGCCGTGCAGCCCATGGCCAACATCGCCCTGCGCGCAGCCCGGCGCGCCGGACAGATCATCGTTCGAGCCCTCGATCGCGTCGACACCCTGGAGATTCAGGAGAAGCGCAAGAACGATCTCGTTTCCGACGTCGACCGTGCCGCCGAAAAGGCCATCGTCGACATCCTTTCGAAGTCCTTTCCGGACCACGCCTTCCTTTGCGAGGAATCCGGCCTGATCGGCCCCGCCGGCGCCGAGCACACCTGGATCATCGATCCGCTGGACGGCACCACGAACTTCCTGCACGGCATACCGCACTTCTGTGTATCCATTGCCTGTCGCGTGCGCGGCAGGCTCGAACACGCCGTGATCCTCGATCCCCTGCGCGACGAATCCTTCATTGCCTCCCGCGGCCACGGTGCTCAGCTCAATGATCGCCGCATCCGTGTCAGCAAGCGCGCGCACCTCGAAGGCGCCCTGGTCGGCACAGGCCTCCCTCCGGGGGAGGTCGACCTGCATCTGACCCCCTACATGAGCATGCTCGAAACCGTCACCCGTCGCGCAGGCAGCGTACGTCGCTCAGGCGCAGCCGCCCTCGATCTCGCCTACGTGGCCGCCGGACGCCTGGATGCCTTTTTCGAACCGGGCCTGAAGCCCTGGGACGTGGCAGCGGGAGCACTGTTGGTAACCGAGGCGGGCGGCCTGGTGGCGGACTTCACCGGCGACATGCACTACCTGAACGGCGGCAGCATCGTGGCGGGCAATCCCAAGTGCTTCAAGGCCGTCCTGCAGACCATCGCCCCCAATGTGGTGCCGTCGATGCGGCCGGAAAGAGGTTCGATCTGAGACCAAACCCCGACAGGCGCTGACATCAGGGTTCGATGCCTTCCTGATCGGCGCCTTCCTTCACCGGCACCAGCAGGTCTTCGCGGCTGATCCCGAGCGCCACGAGCGTATTTGCGGCTACGTAGATGGACGAATACGTCCCGACCAGCACCCCGACGATCAGGGCCTCCGAGAACCCTTCGACCGTCTGGCCACCGAAGATGAACAGTACCGCCAGCACCAGGATGGTGGTCAAAGACGTTACCAGGGTGCGGCCGAAGGTCTTGTTGAGAGCGATGTTCAACACTTCCAACGGCGTTTCCCGGCGCAGGCGCCTGAACTCCTCCCGGATGCGATCGGAAATGACAATGGTGTCGTTCAGCGAATAGCCGATCACCGCCAGCACCGCCGCCAGGGACGGCAGATCGAAACTCCACTGAAACAGCACGAACGCGCCCATGACGATGATGACGTCGTGGGCCAGTGCCACCACCGCACCGATGGCGAACTTGCCGCTGAAGCGGAACAGAATGTAGATCATCACCAGGACCAGGGCCGCCAGCATGGCCAGCCCGCCCTGCTCGCGGAGTTCCTCGCCCACGGTCGGGCCCACGAACTCGGAGCGCCGCAGCGTGACGTCGCCGCCATAGACGCTGCGCAGCTGCTGCAGCAGGTCATCCCCAACTGTAGCGGTATCGCCCACCACGTCCGGCGGCACCCGAATCAGAATGTCCCGCGGCGTGCCAAAGTTCTGAACGACCAGATTCTCGTAGCCGAGATCCTGCAGCTCGACACGGATGTCCTGAGGATCGACGGCATCCGGGAACTGCACTTCCACCAACGTGCCACCGGTGAAGTCGAGGCCGAAACTCAGCCCCTTGAAAACCAGCAAGAGGATGGACGCTACGACGGCAACACCGGATGTCCAGGCGGCGACCTTACGCCAGCGCATGAAATCGATGGCGAGTTCAAATTCCCAGAAGGTCTGACGCTTCTCGACGTTGCGGCGATCGACGTCAAGATCGGATTCGCTCACAGCGGGCTCCTCAGATCGCCAGCTGACGGATGTTGCGCCCGCCATACATGAGATTGACCAATGCCCGGGTCACCATCAGGGCCGCGAACAGCGAAGTGCAGATGCCGATGGACAGCGTCACGGCAAAACCGCGCACCGGGCCACTGCCGATGGCATAGAGGATCACGGCCACGATCAGCGTGGTGATATTAGCGTCCAGAATGGCCACGAAAGCCCGATCAAAGCCGGCCGAAATGGCCGCCTGAGGACTTCGGTACTGCAGTTCCTCACGAATACGCGAGAAGATCAGCACGTTGGCATCCACCGCCATGCCCACCGTGAGCACGATGCCGGCGATACCGGGCAGCGTGAGCGTGGCTCCGAGCAGGGACATGACCGCGATCAGCAACACCAAGTTTACCGCCAGCGCGATGTTGGCAGCCAAGCCGAACAGCTTGTAGTAGACCATCATGAAGGTCATCACCAGGGCAAAGCCGATGGCCACCGAGGTGAAGCCTGCACGGATATTCTGTTCGCCCAGAGAGGCGCCGACGGTGCGCTCCTCGACGATATACATGGGCGCAGCCAGCGCACCGGCGCGCAGCAGCAATGCCAGATCGCGCGCCTCGTTGTGGGACAAGCCGGTAATGCGGAAGCGGTTGCCCAGCGCAGCCTGAATGGTCGCGACGCTGATCAGCCGTTGCTCTTCGTAGGGGATCTGCCGCAGCACCATCTCGCCGTCCACCTCCTCGTAGGAGGAACGCGTCAAGGTTTCCCGGAACAGAATGGCCATCTGCCGACCGATATTGTGGCGGGTGGCCGCATGCATGCTCTCGCCACCGCGACCATCCAGGGTGATGTTCACCTGAGGCATACTGGTTTCAGGGTCCATGCTTGAGGTGGCATTGCCCACCCGGTCACCGGTGGCAATGACGGATCGCTGCAGATCCACATCCCGCCCCTGATAGGGGAAGGTCTCCACCTCGCTGCGCGGATGGTCGGCGCTGGCCACCAGCCGGAACTCCAGATTCGCGACCCGGCCGATGATGTCCTTGGCCCGAGAGGAATCCTGGATCCCCGGCAAGTCGATGACGATGCGACTACGGCCCATGCGCTGCACAAGCGGTTCCGATACCCCGAGCTCATTCACCCGGTTGCGCAGACTGATGAGGTTCTGGGAGATCGCGTAATCTTCGATCTCACTCACCACGTCTGCGCGCAGACGCATGATCAAGGCCGGGTCGCCGTCGATGCTATCGCTTGTGAGATCGAATTCACGCACCCGATCGGCGAGCGCCAACCGTCCAGAGTCCCGGTCCGCCTCGTCGCGAAAGCGGATGCGGATTTCCGGAGGTTCCAGACGGGTGTCGATGGGCCGCAGGTAACGCAGCCGCTCATTGCGGAACACGGTACGGACTTCTTCCTCGAAGCCATTCAGCCGATCCCGAACCGCGGTTTCCATATCCACTTCAAGCAGGAAGTGGACGCCACCGGAAAGGTCGAGGCCGTAATTCATCCGCGCTCCACCAATACCTTCGAGCCAGGCAGGCGTGGTGGAAGCGAGGTTCAGGGCGATGATGTAATCGTCACCGATGCCTTCGGCAACGAAGTGCTGGCGGATGATCTCCTGGGCCCGGATCTGGGTTTCGTTGTCGCGGAAGCGCAGCACTGCCTGACGGTTTTCGATGCCGACCCGCGTGGGTTCGAGACCGGCGCTCACCGCTGCCCTTTCGGCCAACTCGACCACATGCTCTGGAACGGCCGGCGACTCACCACGCCCGGAGATCTGCACCGCGTAATCCGGCGGATAGAGGTTGGGTGCCGCGTACAGACAACCGAGCAGCACCACCACCAGAACAACGATATAGCGCCAGAGCGGGAAGACATTGAGGTTGGAGGCATTCGTCCGCGGCCGGGCACCACCGAGCGTGACCAGCCCGGGCGGCGCGCCCGCTCCCGGGGAGCTGCCGCGACTGCGCGCCATCAGTTGGATCCGGAGTCGAGCTTCTCGAGCGTGCCCTTGGGCAGCGTCGCCACCACCGCGGCACGCTGGACCCGGATCTCGATGCCTTTGGCCACCTGGCAACGCACGAAGTCTTCCTCGACCTTGGTGATGAGTCCGACAACGCCTCCGCTGGTCACGACTTCGTCACCCTTATCCAGTGCAGAGACCAGCGCCCGATGCTCTTTGGAACGCTTGAGCTGAGGGCGAATCAGGAAAAAATAAAAGATGACGAAAAGCAGAATGAGGGGCAGGAACTCGAGCCAGCCTGCGCCAGCTCCCCCACCACCCGCTTCCTGCGCCCAGGCCTGGGCGAAGAACACGCTCATGATTTACTCCCGGGAAAGTGCTCGGAGCTTTCGCCGTCACTGGCGACATTACCGCGCGGGACACCCCATGCGGCATACAGCTTCGAAACGAAGGCCGCGAATGTACCCGACTCGATGGCGCCGCGCAAACCAGCCATCAACGTCTGATAGTAATGAAGATTGTGCAGGGTATGGAGCTGCCCTCCGAGCATCTCGTTGCAGCGATCGAGGTGATGCAGATAGGCCCGGGAGAAGTTCGAACAGGTATAACAGCCACAGCTCGCATCCAGCGGCTCGGGATCGTCGCGGAAGCGCGCATTGCGGATTCGGATCACGCCCCGTGAGGTAAAGAGGTGGCCATTGCGGGCATTTCGGGTGGGCATGACGCAGTCGAACATGTCCACGCCCCGCGCCACCGCCTCGACGATGTCCCAGGGCGCGCCTACCCCCATCAGGTAGCGGGGGGCCTGCGTTGGCATCCGCGGCGTCAGGTCGTCGAGCACCGCGAGCATCTCGGCCTGGGGCTCACCCACCGACAGCCCGCCGATGGCGTAGCCGTCGAAGCCGATGGCCGCGAGCCCGGCCAAGGAATCGGCGCGCAGATGCTCATACATGCCGCCTTGGACAATGCCGAACAGCGCCGAGGACGAGTCCCCGTGGGCCGCTTTTGAACGTGCCGCCCAGCGCAGGGACAATTCCATGGACGCTCGAACGGCCTGCTCATCCGCCGGGTAGGGCGTACATTCGTCGAAGATCATGACGATGTCCGACCCGAGTTCCCGCTGCACCTCCATGGAGCGCTCAGGGGACAGGAACACTTTGCTGCCATCAATGGGCGAGCGGAACTCGACGCCTTCCTCCCGGACTTTGCGCAGCTCGCCAAGGCTCCAGACCTGGAACCCGCCGGAGTCGGTCAGGATGGGACGCGACCAGCCCATGAAGGCATGCAGGTCCCCGAGCCGGGCAATCAGCTCTGACCCCGGCCTCAGCATCAGATGAAAGGTGTTGCCCAGGACAATCTCGGCGCCGACGGCCTCGAGATCCCGCGGGGTCATGCCCTTCACGGTGCCGTAGGTACCCACCGGCATGAAGGCGGGGGTCTGCACGCTGCCACGCGGAAAGTCGAGCCGGCCGCGGCGGGCACCGGCATCGGTGGTGATCAGTTCAAAGCGCATCAGTGGCGAGACTCCAGGGCCGCAGGATCGGGCCACAACAACATGGCATCTCCGTAGGAAAAAAAGCGATAGCGCGCGGCCACCGCCTCGGCGTAGGCCGCGAGGACATGTTCCCGACCAGCGAAAGCCGATACCAGCATGAGCAAGGTGGATTCAGGCAGATGGAAGTTGGTGACCAGGCCGTCCACCACCCGGAAACGGTAGCCTGGACGGATGAAGATATCGGTTTCCATCATGGCAGGCGCCACGCAACCGCCTCCAGCCGCCGCTGATTCCAGCGTCCGGACCACCGTGGTACCCACAGCGATGACTCGGCCACCGCGCGCCCTGCAGGCCGCAATGGCTGCCGCAGCCTCCTCGCTTACCTCGAGGCGCTCGCTGTGCATGCGATGTTCCTCGATGCGATCGACCCGCATGGGCTGGAAGGTTCCTGCCCCCACGTGCAGCGTCACATAGGTCTGCTCCACGCCATTGGCGGCAAGCTCAGCGAGCAGCTCCGGCGTGAAGTGCAGCCCAGCCGTAGGCGCCGCCACGGCCCCCGGGCGACGGGCATAGACCGTCTGATAACGTTCACGGTCAGCATCAGAGTCCGGCCGCCGGATATAGGGCGGCAGCGGCATGTGACCCACGCCATCGAGCAGGAGGGTCACCTGATCCTCATCGGCAAAAGCCAGGCGCAGGAATCCGCCCGCCTCCTCGGCCAGCACTTCCGCACTCACCGTGGTGCCCGCAGCGTCGTCGAACAGCAACGTCCGACCCGGTTTCGGGCGCTTACTGGCACGGACCTGGGCCAGCACTTCACCTGCCGCGAGAACGCGCTCGACGAGGACTTCCACCTCGCCACCGGTATCCTTGCGCCCATAGAGACGCGCCGGAATCACCCGGGTGTCGTTGTATACCAGCAGATCCCCCGGGCGCAGCAGAGCGCCGAGGTTGCGGAACTCAGCGTGCGTAGTCGCCCCGCTGGCGCCATCGAGGACCAGCAGGCGGCTGGCACCGCGATCCGCCAGGGGCGCCTGGGCAATCAGCGCCTCGGGCAGATCGAAGTGAAAATCACTGCGTTGCATCACATTCGACCGACGGGCCGGCTCAACCGCCATCGACGCGAATAATGCGTTCGCGCCCACCCACCGGAAAATCATTGGAGCGAATCCGGCGCTGGAGTGCTTCAACCAGAAAGCGATCGAGCGCCTGTGGCAACGATAAACCGAGATTGACTCGGCTCGTACCGACGATGGGGTTGCCGAGCAGGCCCTGGGCCAGCCGATCGGTGGTGGCCAAGGACAGGTTCGGCGCATTCTCGCGCACCTCGCCGTTTTCCACGAGGGTGGCGCCGCCGATGATACGCAACTGCCGCACCCGGGTACCGGGGGTGACCACCTCGCCGTCAGCACCGAGCACCTGGGCAGTTCCATTGGGGTCCCATTCCATCCGCAACCCTGTGAGTTGCAGGAACTCGGGTCCGCCCACGTTGGCCAGGGACCACTCCAGCAGCTGCTTGAGCCCGGTGGCACTGACGTTGGTCATCACGGCCAGCGTCCGCTGCACATCGACCAGATCAAAGGTATCCGCACGGCTGACACTCGAGCCATCGGCCAGCACTTCGTCGATGAGCACTGCGCCTGCATCCACCAAGGCAGCGCTGGCATTGCCCGCATTAAAACCCTGCGCCTGGGATCGAGCCAAAGCCAGTACCGCATCCGCCAGCAGATTACCGAAGTTGGTCTCCCGCGCACGGAGATTCTCGGCGGTGGCGTCCAGGGCCACCTGCACCTGCGCGGCCTCGTTCCCCCGCAGGGTCTCCATGGCCGCCAAAAGGGGCTCGATGACGTCTGCCTCCATCCCGGCATCGGCCATCACCCCATCCGGCGTACCTGAGCCGGCCACGCGAATCGGGCCGGAGTTCAGCCCATCGATCCCCAGCAATACGCCCAGCGGATCCAGCGACACGTCGAGGCGACCGAGATAGCGGTACTCACCTGCTGTGCTGACCAGCGGCACCTCCACACCGTCCTGATCCGTCGCCCACTGCGGGTAGGTTCCGGCAACCCGGTCCGCATCCCCGGGAATAAGGCGATCGCCCTCGTTGGCGAGCAGACTGTGGCCGCCAGCGGCGATGACCAAATCCACATCACGCAGCTGTTCAGCCAGGGCACGATCAGCTGCCAGATCCGCCTGATGGGAAAGCAGGATCACCACCCGGGCGCCAGCGCCGGTGACCGCGTCGACTTGGCCCTGCACCACCGCGACGAGTTCGTCTGCTGGCGCAAAGGCCAGACCGCGCGGGCTGGAGACATCCCGCATATCCGGGCGGGTGGCGGACACCAGCCCTACCCGACGCCCACCGATTTCCACCACCGTCACCGGCGGCAACCGTTCACCGGCTATGCTGCCAAGCAGGTTCCGCTCTCCGGACAGGTCCACGGTCGAGGTCATCATGGGTACGACGGGCGCAAAGCCGGTGAGAAAGCCCCCAAGCCCCACCGGGCCGAGGGCCAGATCACGAGGCCCCAGCGCCATGCCGGCGTAACCCAAACGCGCCATGGCATCGGCATCGAAGTCACCATCGCGACGCTCGATGCTGGCCTGCCTTATGAGGCTGGGCGTGGTCTGATCGCCACCGGACAGGAGAATACTGGGGCCAAAAGTCCGCGCCGAGAACCGGGCATCGTCCACCACGGCGGCAAAGCGCGCCACGCCGCCGAAGTTCTCCAGCCCCGGCCCGGCGTCGAGCAGCGCGCCAGCACCGCCGGAATGGTGCAGGACACTCAGATCGAAGGGCGGAAAGCGGGCCAGAAAGGCCGCCCGCAGGCTGCGGCCGAACTCGACCTCGAGTTCAGCTACTGCCGCGTCGATCTCTTCGGCCAGTGACTCGAAGGCTGCGGCATCCAGGACACTGTCGTCCACGAGATCCATGAACAGGGCTTCGAAATCAGCATTCGCGCCTCCCTGCAGGGTATTGAACAGCAGCGTGGCCACGGCCGTGAGCAGACCGAGATCGGGATCCGTCTCAACGGCGTCCATCAGCGCATCGCGGCGCGCCACGGGATCCGTGACGACACCATCGCTGAACTCCTGGGCCACCAGTCGCGCCACCACCGTGGACGATGGCAGCACCAACTGGCCGGTGAGGTCCCCACCCTCTGCTAGCCCGACAGTGCTCAAGAAGGTTCGCAGCTCCAGTGCCGCCTGATTGGGCGGGGCGCAGGCAATAAAGCCGCGCACGCCCGGATCAGCCAGCAGCACGAACTCACCATCGGCATTGGCCGTGGCGGAATGCAGCACTCGGCCTTCCAGATCGAGTACGCGGCAGCGGGCATTGGCCACCGGCGACGTGGGCGTACCGTCATCCACCACGCCACGGATGGCCACAGTGGAGCGCTCGACCAGGGTGCCGTCGTTACTGCCACCACAGCCTAAGGCCAGTATTGCCACCAGGATGGCCGTTCCCAGCGCCCGCACCTCGGCCCTGCCTAGAAGCATCAATCCTCTCCCTTGCGTTCATGTTGCGGACGCTCGTATCGATCTGCGCCCACGGAAGGCCGCCATGAGATACCAGCAGGGCGCCAGCGTCCAGTGGGGAACCCTTTTCCATATCACAGACAAAATCGGGATTGAGCCCAGCGCCCTCGGTCGCTATGCTCCGCCTCCGCGCCGGAGTGGTGGAATTGGTAGACGCGCCGGACTCAAAATCCGGTCCTCGCAAGAGGGTGTGGGTTCAAGTCCCACCTCCGGCACCAGCATTAGCAGAGCCTTGCTTTCGAAGCGCTCATGCAGCTTGGCTGCGCCATGAGCGTTACCGCTTCCTTCTATCGTGCCGGCCCGAAAGCCACGCTGGAAACACAGCCCCGCTAATCCAGAAGTCTTTCTGGTGCATCCATGTCCTCATGCAGCACACGGACTATGATCACCTCCGGTTCAACCAGGCGATAAAAAACAGCGTGATGCTCGACCTGCAACCTGCGGTATCCAGGAAAAACGTGGGCGTAGTTCGTGCCGAGCGAAGGATGACTGGTCAGCTGTTTCATCCCTGCCTCCAACTGATCCAGGTATTTGTCCCCCTGATCAACACCCCATGCGTCGCAGATGCACACCCAAACTCCGATGAGGTCTGATTCAGCCTTCGGCGTGACGCTCAGTTTGAGCACTCATCAGCCCGCCTTGATCCGCTTTCGGCCAGCCGCCTTGATCGCCGACACATCCAACGGCTCGGGTTTTCCGCTCGACTCACCCTCAGCGAGAGCATTTCTCAGCATGACAAGACGTTCCTGAGCCTCCTGGTCTCGCCGGATCAGGTGGCGGATGTACTCACTGTCATTGCCGAAGTGACCGCTTTCGATCTGGCCTTTCACCCAGCTGTCCTGTTGCTCGGTCAGCGTGATGGTTTTCCGGTGCATGGCCATGGCCGGCACTCCTGAAACCAAGAGTATGACAATATCATACGCTGCGTTTGCGCCGAATCAATGCACCCTCGCTTCCAGCCGTCCTCTGATGGCTCCAGAGTGCATAAAAGGCCTGTTTTATTCGGACGAAAAGTTCTTTCAGGGTGGTTTATCGGGGGCGCGCATCCGGGTAAGATAACTGTATATTCAGACAGCTATTTAGCCCTGAATGGGAGCCCGCCATGGAACCAGCCACGCTCGACATTCCCGACTTCGACGCCATGAACGACCAAGAGCTCAACGCCCAGCTCGGGCTGCTCTGCACCCACATGTACGCCGCCGAGTACCAGTTCCTGCGCTGCGTGCGGGCCTGGGAGAATGTCGCCTCGCTGCATGTGTACGGTGTGAAATCCACAGCGCACTGGCTCAACGCTCGATGCGGCATTGCCATGGGCGCCGCCCGGGAGAAGGTCCGCGTCGCCCGCGCCCTGCCGGATCTGCCGAAGATTTCGGAGTACTTCGCCCGCGGCCAGATCAGCTACTCGAAGGTCCGCGCCATCAGCCGGGTGGCCACCCCCGAAAACGAGACCTTCCTGCTCAGCGTTGCCCTGCGGGGCACGGCCTCCCACCTCGAACGCCTCACCGCCGCCTATCGCAAGATCGAGAAGCTTCACGATCCCGAGCGGCTGCTGAAGCTTCGGCAGGAGCGCAAGCTGGATTGGCACTGGGACGACGACGGCATGCTCCACATCAGCGGCAAGCTGTCGCCGGAGGACGGTGCGCTGTTCATCAAGTGCATCGAGTCCATGCGCGACTTCATGTACCGGGAGGAAGGGGCTGCCAACAGCGAGGACGCCACCGAGAACGTCCATGGCGTCATCCAGCGGGACATCCAGACGGCAGCGTCGGCCCGGCGGGCCGATGCCCTGCTGCGCATCGTGGAGTCCGGCTGCAAAGGCGAACCTCAGGCGCTCAGCGGCCCGGAGCGGGTGCAGGTGGTCCTGCATGTGCCTGTCGGCAACGTCAGCGATGAAGAACAGGAACAGAAGGTCGCATCCGAGTCTGAGATCCCTGAGGACCTGACCCTTCAACAGCAGTCTCACTTGGAACCCGGCTGCGTGGTGGCGGCCGATACCGCCCGCCGGCTCTGCTGCGATGCCTCCCGGGTGCTGATGGTGGAGAACGGCAAAGGCGAACCGCTGTCGGTGGGGCGGATGCAGCGGACCGTGCCCTGGCATATCCGCAAGGCACTCATGCACCGGGACGGGGGCTGTACCTTCCCGGGGTGTACCGAACAGCGCTACGTGGACGCCCACCACATCATCCACTGGGCGGATGGCGGTGAGACGTCACTTTCGAACTGCACGATGCTCTGCCGTCACCATCATCGGCTCGTTCACGAGGAAGGTTTCGGCTGTGAACGCAGCGATGACGGTGAAGTGATCTTTACCGATCCGGGCGGGCAGGTGTTGTCGGCGAGCTTCCGCCTCGATCCCACGACCTACACCAGCATCGTCGCTCTGCACATGCAACAGAAGCTGGGCATCTCCGCGAAGACGGCTTTGGCCTCTACAGAATGGGGACACGGCATGGACATGCGCATGCTGATGGATTGCATGATCAGCGCCAGCCACGGGCCGAACTTCAGCTATCCGTTTCCGAAGCCCCTGACCCAAGAGCAGCGCGAGGAGAAAATCGCCAGGGAGCGACGGCTGGATGAGATCATGCGGGAAAGGTTTCCGCTGAACGGTCCGGACAACACGTCTCCGCGGAAACCACCGAGGAATTCCCAGGACAGCGATGCCGCCTGACCACAGCGGGTAGCGATCCCGTCATCCCTACCCCCCAACTGTCAGGATAGTTGGGAAGCTCAGCCGCTGACCGCCTTGCGCGCGGTGGAGCTGCCAGTCCGCCGCCTACCATCGTAGCGAAACTCCGGCCCGTCCACATCGATGGCCGGTATCTCCACCCGCTCGCTCCAGTAATCCTGATTGTGCCGCCACTCGGGCTTGTCTCCCCGCCGCGGCAGGCGGTCGAGATCGCGCATCAGGTAGTTCGGGTTGAAATTGTCCTCTTCGATCCACGGCAGGATCGCCATGTCCTGATCCTCGTCCCGCAATGCCACCTCGATACGCCTGGCACCGATTTCATCCATGTGGTTGAGCAGCCTGCAGACGAAGTCGCCGAGCATGTCCACGCGCAGGGTCCAGCTGGCGCGGAAGTAGCCGAAGACCCAGAGCATGTTCGGCACGCCGGTGAACATCATGCCGCGATAGGTGACCGTGTCATTCCAATGCACGGGCTCACCATCCACCTCGAAGGGGATCTCCCCCATCACCGACAGGCGGAAGCCGGTGGCGGCGACGATGATGTCGGCTTCGAGTTCCTCACCGGAGCTGGTCTGCACGCCCTTGGGCGTGAATGTGTCGATGGTGTCCGTGACGACGCTGAGCTTGCCGGCAGCGGCGGCCTGGAACACGTCGCCGTCGGGACAGAAGGCGAGGCGCTGCTGCCAGGGCCGGTAGCTGGGCGTGAAGTGGGGCTCGAACTCGAAGTCCTCACCGGCGTACTGACGGATCAGCGCCTTGAGATCCTCGAAGACGGCGTCGGGCTCCTCGAAGCAGCGCTCCTGCATCTGCTTCTGGTCGTAGATGATCTGGGCGCGCACGACGCGATGAATGGTGGGCTCGTCGATTCCGATCTCGCGCAGGCGGTCGGCGAGGTCGTTTCTGTTCGGGTGACAGAAGAAGTAGGTGGGCGATCGCTGCAGCATGGTTACATGCGCTGCCTTCTCGGCGAAGGCCGGGATCAGGGTCGCCGCCGTGGCACCGGAACCGATGACGAGGATGCGCTTGCCCGCGTAGTCGGTATCCGGATCCCAGAGCTGGGCGTGAACGAACTGGCCCTCATAGTCCCTAAGCCCCTTCCAGTCCGGCAGGTAGGGACGCTCATGGTCGTAGTAGCCCTGGCACATCCAGAGGAAATGGCAGGTGAAGACCAGTTCGGCGCCATCGGCCAGCCGGGTCACGTCCACGGTCCAGAGGTTGCGGTCACTCGACCAACTGCAGCGCGTGATGCGGTGGCCGTAACGGATATGCCGGTCGATGCCGTTCTCCTCGATGACCTCATCCATGTAGGTCAGGATCTCTTCGGCCGTCGCGATCGGTGGACCAACCCAGGGTTTAAAGCGATAGCCGAAGGTGTAGAGATCGGAATCGGAGCGAATGCCCGGGTACTTGTGCGTGTCCCAGGTGCCACCGAAGGTCTCCTTCATCTCCAGGATGAGGTAGCTCTTGTCGGGGCATTGCTGCTGCAGATGATAGGCCGAACCGACGCCGGATATACCGGCCCCGACGATCAGCACGTCCACATAGGTAGCGATATCGGTGCTTGCTGCCTTTGTCGAGGTCACGGTAGCCCTTCCCGGGATGCAGGTGTCCGTGAAGTATCCAGCTGCGATCCGTGCGCAGGCATTGACCTTGATCAAACGCAGCGGGACGCAGGGCACTTCTTTCTCAGTCCAGGAGAGCATGCTCCGCAGCCTCGGAGGCGTCAACGCAGCGCCCCGACGTCAGCTGGGGGACAGCCAGCAGCACCCTTCCCGAATTCCGCAAGAACACGCATCATGGTCCCCCATCACATACCAGGGGCACGCACAGGCGTGAGGCCGATCACGAGGGGGAGCAACCGCCCATGAGATACGAATCACCGACGACCACCAGCGAGGCGGCCACTTTGCTGGCCGGCGAGAGCGGCGAGGCCTTCGTCCTCGCTGGTGGCACGGACCTCCTGGTCCGCATGAAGAACATGATGGTCGAGCCGGAGCTGGTGGTCGACGTCAAGCGCATCCCCACCATGCGCAGCATCGAGATCACCGACGATGGCGGCTTCCGCATCGGTGCGGCGGTACCCGGCGTCGAGGTCGGCGAGCACGAGGCCCTCGGTCGCGCCTGGCCCGGTATCGTCGAGGCCGCGGGGCTGATCGGTTCGGACCAGATCCAGGGCCGCTGTACGATCGTGGGTAACGTCTGCAACGCCTCCCCGGCGGCGGACACGACCCCGGCACTGATTGCCGCCGATGCCCAGGTCGAAATCATCGGCCCCAAAGGACAACGCACCATCCCCGTTGCCAAAGTGGCCACCGGACCCGGCCAGACCTCGCTGACGAAGGGCGAACTGGTGGAGGCCATCCTCCTGCCACCGCGGCCGGCCAACTCAGGCGACGCCTACCTGCGCTTCACGCCACGCACGGAGATGGATATCGCCGTGGTGGGCGCCGCAGTCAGCCTGACCTTGAAGGACGGCGTGGTGAGCAAGGCCCGGGTGGCCTTGGGTGCGGTCGCGCCCACCGCCATCGAAGTGGAGCCGGCAGCCGCGGCCATTGTCGGCAGCAAGCTCGACGATGGCGCGCTCGACGCGCTGGTGAAGGCCTGCCGGGCAGCCTGCAAACCCATCGACGACAGACGCGGGACGATCGAGTATCGAACCGAGGTGGCAGGCGTGCTGGCCAAACGCGCCGCCTTGATCGCTTTTGAACGTGCAGGAGGTATTCAATGAGCGGAGTGCTCGTTACGACGACGATCAATGGCGACGCGGTTCAGTTCGCCTGCCCCGAGGAAGAGACGCTGCTGGACGCCCTGCGCGACCGCGTCGGACTGCTGGGGGTCAAGGAAGGCTGCGGAACCGGCGATTGCGGCGCCTGCAGCATCACCCTGGACGGCCGGCTGGTGTGTTCATGCCTGGTGCTCGCAGCCGAAGCTGAAGGGCGCGAGGTCACCACCGTAGAGGGCCTCGTCGAAGGCGGCAAGCTGCACCCGCTGCAGGAAAACTTCATCAGCCATGCGGCGCTGCAGTGCGGGATCTGCACCCCGGGCTTCCTGGTGGCGGCGAAGTCCCTGCTCGACCGCAACCCGGATCCCACCGAGACCGAGATCCGCTACGCGCTGGCCGGCAACCTCTGCCGCTGCACAGGCTACGACAAGATCGTCCGCGCGGTGCAAAGCGCCGCGAAAGAGATGCGTGCCGCCAAGCCAGCGTGACCATAACGGACCACCCAAACGAGAACGGGGTCGAGACATGAAACACGACAATTCCTACACCGGGCAGGACTTCAAGGTCATCGGCACGCGCGTGAAGCGCCCCGACGGCATCGACAAAGTGACCGGACGCGCCCGCTACGGCGCGGATGCGTCGCTGCCGGGTCAGCTCGTCGGGCGCATTCTGCGCTCGCCCCATGCCCACGCGCGGATCAAGTCCATCGACATTTCCAAGGCCGAGGCGCTGCAGGGCGTCAAGGCGGTGGTGACCGCCGACGACATGCCCGTCCCGCAAGGTCTCCCCGGAGACCTTGCGCACATGCTCGAGAACAGCATGGCGCGCGGGCGTGCCCTCTATGACGGCCACGCGGTGGCAGCCGTGGCAGCCATCGATGCCAAAACGGCACGCAAGGCGCTGCAGCTGATCGAAGTGGACTACGAGCCGCTGCCCCATGTCACCGACGTCGACGCGGCCATGCAGCCGGATGCGCCGGTCATCCACGACTGGATCTACACCTCAGGGGTCGATCCGAAACCGGAGAAGCCCTCCAACGTCGTCCAGCGCACCGAGTTCGGCCTCGGTGACATCGACGCCGGCTTCGCCGAAGCCGACGTGGTGGTCGAGCGCAGCTACAAGACCGAGGCCACCCACCAGGGCTACATCGAGCCCCACGCCTGTCTTGCCAACATCCGGCCGGACGGCAGTGGCGAGCTGTGGGTGACCACCCAGGGTCCCTTCGTGTATCGCAACGTCTGCGCGCAGATGCTCGGCATGGACATCGCCAAGCTGAAAGTGACGTCCTCCGAAATCGGCGGCGGCTTCGGCGGCAAGACCCACGTCTGGGGCGAACCGGTGGCGCTGGCGCTGTCGCGCAAGGCCAACCGGCCGGTGAAACTGGTGATGACCCGGGACGAGGTCTTCCGCGCCAGTGGGCCGACCTCGTCCACCTCCATGGACATCAAGCTCGGCGCCACCCGTGACGGCAAGCTGGTGGCCGCACGGGCGGAGATGCGCTACGGCAACGGTGCCTTCCCCGGCATCTGGGGCATGCTCTCGTGCATGACCTCGTTTGCCTGCTACGAGATCGCGAACTGCAAAGCCATTGGCTACGACGTGGTGCTCAACCGCCCGAAGGTAGCCGCCTATCGCGCGCCTTCGGCGCCCATGGCGGCCTTCGGCGTCGAAAGCGCGATGGATGAACTGGCCGCCGCCATCAGCATGGACCCGGTGGAATTCCGCCTGAAGAACGCATCCAGGGAAGGTGGCCAGTCCCACTACGGCCCGGTATGGGGCCCCATCGGCATTCGGGCGACGCTGGAAGCCGTACGTGACCACCCCCACATGAAGGCCCCGCTGGGACCGAACCAGGGCCGCGGCATGGCCTGCGGCTTCTGGTTCAATATCGGCGGTCAGACCTGCTCCGATCTCAACGTTGGTATCGACGGCACCGTCACGCTGACCGTGGGAACCGTGGATGTGGGCGGCTCAAGGGCGTCGCTGGGACTGATCGCCGCCGAGGAACTGGGCATCGCCTACGAGCAGGTGAGCGTAAACATCGGCGACACCGGATCCCTGGGCCACAACGACATGACCGAGGGCAGCCGCGGCACGTTCTCTTCCGGCATGGCCGCCATCTTCGCAGCCCGTAACACCATCGAGGTCCTGCGCGAGCGCGCGGCCAAGATGTGGGGCATCCCGGTGGAAGACGTCACCTGGGAGGCCGGGCAGGCGGTGGCGAAAGGCAGCGCCCACGGCAACCTGAAGCCGCTGACGCTGAAGGACATCGCCGCCAAGTCGCCCAAGACCGGCGGCCCCATCGCTGGTCACAATGAAGTCGTTGCTGACGGCGCCGGCGTCTCCTTTGCCAGCCACATCTGCGACATCGAGGTGGACCCGGAAACCGGCGCCACCAAGGTGCTGCGCTACACCGTCGTCCAGGATGCCGGCAAGGCCATCCACCCGGACTACGTGGAGGGCCAGTTCCAGGGCGGCGCCGCCCAGGGCATCGGCTGGGCACTGAACGAGGAATACATCTACGGCAAGGACGGCAGGCTGCAGAATCCCGGCTTCCTCGACTACCGGATGCCGGTGTGCTCCGATTTGCCCTTCATCGACACGAAGATCCTCGAAATTCCGAACCCGGGCCACCCCTACGGCGTGCGCGGCGTCGGCGAGACTTCGATCGTTCCGCCGCTGGCGGCCATCGGCAACGCGCTGTCCAACGCTGTCGGCGTGCGCATGCACCACGTGCCCATGTCGCCACCACGGATCCTGAAGGCGCTGCGCGAGGCAGAGAGGGAAGCATGCTGACAGTCCGGGCCAACGGCAGCGTCCGCAACGCGCTCGACGGTGCGGAATCCGTCGAGGTCACGGCATCGACGATCCGCGAACTCCTGACGAGACTTGCCGATCGCTACCCTGCCCTCGAGCGCGAGCTCGATGCTGGCATCGCGGTCGCCATCAACGGCGAGATCTACAGGGATGACCGGGACGTGAAGATCCCCGCGGACGCGGAGGTGTTCCTGCTGCCGCGCATCCCCGGGGGCTGACGGAAGCGAAGCAGGCAGCCCTGCCAAGGGCTGCCTGCACGCCACTCAGGGCTTCTCCAGCCACTCGTTGAGCAGCTTGTGAAAGTGCCGAGGCTTCGTCTCGCCGTAGTTGGCAAAGATGATCTCGGGGTGCTTCAGCATCTTCAGGCCCCGCTGCACCTCCGGCATGTTGACCACGTCCTGGTTGAACACTTTGGCCAGCATGCCGAGCTCCGGGGCATCGCACCAATCATCGTCCGGCCCAAGCCAGTGCACCTCGCGCACCGGTTCGAAGTTGCCATCCTTGGGAATCGGAGCCAGATACATGCACTCCATGATGCACTCTTCGGGGTTATCGCCATGGGGCCGGAAACGATAGTTGATCTGATTGAAGCAGCCCCAGGGGTGGAAGTTCGGGAACAGCGTCAGGTAGATGGAATCGAGCAACTCCGCATCGCAGACGTCGTCCATCTCGTCGCCAAGAGCAGCGCGGAAGGAGTCCCGAATCGGCTCGGCCATCACCTGCCGCAGGTTCTTACCCTGGGGTACTTTCGGCGGCGGATTGAGCGGCACCACGTTGGCACCCGGAAGCTGCTTACCGCCGATCCAGTTGAGCATGTTGGTGTCGGCGTGGGTCATGGGACCCTCGATCCAGGTGCCATCCGCCTTGAACTTGCTCACTTCGCCCTTGTGGTTCGTGACATGCACCAGCCCATCGTCGCATTGCTCGTAGACGTGTCCGGTCAAGGCGTGACGCTGGCGGGTGTAAAGCCGGGCGTCCGGAAGCGCATCCCAGTCCCGTTCCATGTGCGGGCTTTTGACGCACTGCGGCGACATGGCCCGGGAATAGTTGCCGAAGACGTCGTACTGAGTGTTGGCGTCACCAATGGAGTCGAGGATCGTCGGATGGGTGGCGATGACGTGATAAGCCTCGCTGAAGGCCTCCTGAGCCACTTTCCAGTTGCAGCGCAGGATCTTGGCGACATGGGCAGACTTGTAGCGGCGCTCATACGGCAGCGTCCCGAACTGCTCGGATAGATTGCCGATGAAGTCCTCCAGAGGTTCGGCGTTCACGTCCGGGTTGATGAAGATGTAGCCACCCCAGCGGCCCAGCTTCACCTCCGGCAGGCTATGGGTTTCAGCACTGACCGTCGGGAAATCCCAATGGCAGGGCACCTCTTTCAGTCCGCCGTCAATCTCCCAGGCCCAGCCATGGAAGGAGCAGCGGAACTCCCGGGCCCGCTTGCCGTCCTTGTCCTTGAGCATCCTGCCCCGATGCAGACAGGCATTGTGAAAGGCCTTGAACTCGTTCTCACCCGTACGCACCACCAGGAAGGAAAGGTGGGCAATCTCATAGATGTGGTAGTCGCCCACCTCAGGGATGTCGAACTCGTGGCAGGCCATCTGCCAGACCCGCTTCCAGATTTTCTCCACCTCCAGATCATGGAAGGCCTTCGAGTAGTAGCGCTCGGCGGGCACGGTGGTCGGGCCCTTGGGCATGGGACTCTGAGCCCTGAGAATATCGGGGACCTTGCGGCTGTCCGTATCCAGGATCTCCTGGTAGGTCGTGCCTGCTGATCTGTCGGTACCGGTGGCTGTTTCGACCATGGCATCGCTTCCTCTGGTTTCGGGATTGCAGTGAGCGACATCTCAGCAGCATCTCAGCCCCAGGGAACTGACCTGGATCAAAAAAACAGTCACTTGTGAATGTAAATCGAACGCTGGACGCATAGGGTCCTGCCGAGGCGCCCTCTGGGCGACGTGACCCGGGAGACCTGCCCTAGCCCGCCATGCCGGCCTGCAGCCCCCGGCGCAGCGCACGCGTACAGAGATGAACCGCTGCAAGCAGGTAGGCCGTACCACCCACCACCCACATCAGCAGCCCCGCCAGCTGCTGATCCTCCAGCAGGCTCAGCCCCCAAAGTGCGACGGCGTCATCGAGAAACGGATACCAGGGACGCACGCTGAACGTGAGCCACGCGCCGAGGATGCCCGTGTGGCAAAGGGTGAGCAGCAGCACGACAAGGGCTGCAAGTGGCCGCTCCCTGGCCACCCCGAACAGGCTGCGCCAGAACAGGACGGAGGTGCCCAACAGCACCACCACCGCAACGAGATGCACCGCCGCGTGATCCAGGATGGCGGCGTAGACCGGCGGCAGATGCCAGAACCAGATGACACCAGCGTAGATCACGGCCAGCGGAACCAGCGGCAGGCGGGCGATCCCTGCCAGCGGAGTGAGCAGAATCGGTGCCGCGATGCAGAGCATCATGAACTGCAGCATGTGAGCCGACACCAGGGTCGCCGCCAGCCGACAGAGGGGGCTGAACAGCGCGATCCCCATCAGCAGTAGGCCTACTGCCAGCAACCAGGGACCACCGGCACGCATCCGGCGCTGCACGACGACACCGAGCGCCACCACCAGCAGCAGGGTTTCCGGAGCCAGGTTCCAGCCCGCCCATAGCTGCTCCGGCCCGAGGGGATGTGTGCCCAGGCAGGAGGCCAGCAGCCCATGACGCTCCCAGGGCAAAAGCGCCAGCAGCAAGCTTGCCGCAACCACAGTTGCGATGCCCACCGGGGCTCTCGCGGCGTCGACGTCTTTCATTGACACGGCTCCAGCAGCAGCAGAGGCCAGCCGATGAACAGGATACCGAACCAGCCCATCGCCATCAGCCAGACGCTCGACCACGCCAGAAACCGACGGGTCGGCGAGGCGTCGGCCGACAGCGCCAACGCGCGACGCCAACTCAGGCCGTGCAGAGCGATGCCGACGATCAGGTGCAGCAGCCAGATCGACATCAGTCCCCATGTCAGTTCGCGCTGCCATGACACGGCACAGCCGATGGAAAGACCAGCGTAGAGCCACAGGAAAGCACTGCTCCAAAGCAGCAGACCACCGCAGAGCCAGAGAAAGGGCCGCAGATCCATCATCCAATGCCCCCCGGCAGAACCAGCGCCAACAGGATCAGCGCACTCGAACCCAGGGTGTAGCTCCACCAGCCCCGCGCAATGCGCAGGTCCAGATCACGACGCTGCGACACCCGACCGCAGGCATGACGGAAAGCCGCCCAGCAGCACAGAAGGGCCGCCATCGCAGCGTGCACAGCGGCGTAGCCGGCCATCACAGCGACGATGGCGTCATAGGCATGCGAACGCGGCGCAAGCTCGGCAGACGCAGGCAGCAGAAAGAAGGCCGTGGCCGTAATCACCGCCAAGCCAGCCGCGATGATCAGCGGGACCCGCACGGATCCATCCACCCTGCGCAGGCCGGCGTGGGCCCGCCGCAGGCACCACCAACCCGACCCCAGCATGGCGAGCAAGCCAAGGCTGATCCCTGGCGAAAGCTCGATCCAGTTCTCCGGAGGCCACTGCGGACCCACCGTCCAGAGGAAACCATAGCCGAACAGCAGCGATGCCAGCAGCGTGCCATTAGCCACCAGGGTGAAGAGGAGGCCCAGCGCGCCGGGTGCCTGGGCACCGGCCACGTCATGGATCTCAAGGGACTCACCTGCACCCGCGACCAGTGGCTCTGGATCGACGGCCGATCCGGTGTCCCAGACCCAGAGCAGGAAGGCCACGAGCGCCGCCAGCAGTCCGAGCAGCGAATAGACATAGCCGCCGAAAAGAAAGGTGACGAAGAACCAGGCCAGCCCCAGCGCAGCCAGCAGCGGCCACCAGCTGGGCCCGGGAAGGCGCAGGATGCCGTTCGGGCGCCCATCCATCGGGTCCACCAGCAGGGTTTCCTGCCGCCCCTCCCGTGGACGCGGCAGTCGCCCCTGGCCCCGCTCCATTTTCGCCACCAACCCGGGCTCGTCCCAGAGCGGGTCGCGCGTGGTCACTTCGGGCAGACTGACGAAGTTGTACGAGGGCGGCGGCGTCGCCTGGGACCACTCCAACGTCCCGGCGCGCCAGGGATCCCGCGGCGCCGGACGACCGAATCGCCAGTGCAGCACCACGTCGAGCACGAGCAGGCCGAGACCGATGGCCATGATGAATCCGCCGATGGAAGACAGCAGATTGAGCAGGTCCCAGCCCAGCGCCCCCTGATAGGTGTAGATCCGCCTTGGCATGCCCAGAAGGCCGGTAAAGTGCATGCCGAAGAACGTCAGGTTGAAGCCGCCGAATATCAGCCAGAACGCCACAACACCGAGCCGCTCGGATGCCATCCGCCCACAGATGTGGGGCAGCCAGTAATACAGGCCAGCGAACAGAGGAAACAGAAAGCCGCCCACCAGCACGTAATGCAGAT
>SLTB01000049.1 GCA_007130155.1 Pseudomonadales bacterium | reverse complement strand
TCTTCCTTCAACCCGTAGCTACGGCTACGACTTTCAGTCCAGAGCGGCGCCAGAACGGCTGCGAACCTCGCCAGCTCTCGGGATACTGGTGAGATTTCCGGGCTAGTGGCCAGTGGCGAGTAGCTGTCGACTGCTTCCAGGGACTTGAGTGAACTGCGTCCCATCACGGTGAAGCGCTGCGCTCCCAATGGCTGGAAATGAGTCGTGGCAACAGCATTGACGTTGCCCGGGCCGGGCTGTCGGTGCAGAATTCGCCCACTGCCATGCGCTTTCTCCTTCGCCATCGTGACAAGCTCCCCGACTGGGTCCTGCGGTTCACCGCTTCCCTGTCCGTCATCGGTGTGCTCATCGGAACGCTGTTCTTTGCGGCGTCGCTGACGCCGAGTCTGCTGCCGCGCACCTATGTCATGCAGGCCATGCTGTCTGGTGTCTCCCTGAGCGCGGGTTATGGGATCGGGGTGTTTGCGAGCTGGCTGTGGACCTACGTCGGTCTGCCTTCCCTGCCGGCGCGGATGCAGCGCTACATTCTCTACGCCGCGTCGGCGCTCTGTGTGGCGGTGGCGCTGACCTTCCTCTGGCAGGCCAGCAGTTGGCAGAACGCCGTTCGAGAGCTGATGGAACTCGAGCTGGTGGACACGGCGCACCTGTTCCGGGTGGGGGGCATCGCCTTCGTCGTGTTCCTGGGTGTGCTGGCCGCAGCGAGGCTGTTTCACTTGGTGTTTCGTTTCAGCGCCAGACGCCTCGGTCACTTCATTCCTCCGCACGTTGCCAACGTGGCGGGCGCGCTGGTGGCCATTGCCCTGTTCTGGGCGGTTATCGATGGTGTTCTGTTTCGTTACCTCCTGCGCGTCTCCGACAGCGCCTACGCCCAGGTCGACGCCTGGATCGAGCCGGAACAGGCGCGCCCGACCGATCCCTTCCAGAGCGGTAGCCTCGAATCGCTCATCAGCTGGGAGAGTCTTGGCCGTCGCGGTCGAGAGTTCGTGGCGGGGGGGCCAACCCTCGAAGCACTGAGCGCCTTTCACGAAGGGCCGGTCATGAAGCCGATTCGGGTCTACGTCGGCCTCAACTCAGCCGATACCATCGAGGCGCGGGCGCAACTGGCCCTGGCAGAGCTCGAACGCGTCGGCGCTTTCGATCGATCGGTTTTGATCCTTGCCACGCCTACGGGAACCGGCTGGCTCGACCCCAGCTCGATGGATGTCGTGGAGTACCTGCATCGCGGTGACATCGCCACCGTCGCAGTTCAGTACTCCTACCTGCCAAGCTGGCTGTCCCTCATGGCGGAAGCCGATTTTGGAGCTGATACGGCTCGGGCGGTGTTTCTGGCGATCTATGGCCACTGGACGAGTCTGCCGCGCGACAGCCGTCCGCGACTTTATCTTCATGGGCTGAGTCTCGGCGCGATGAACTCGGATCTCGCCGCAGATCTCTACGACATCATCAATGATCCCTTCTCCGGCGCGCTTTGGAGTGGGCCGCCTTACCGCAGCAGCACCTGGCGGGCGATCACGGACATGCGGCAGTCGCAATCGCCGGCTTGGCTGCCGCGCTTTCGCGACGGCTCCATCATTCGATTCACCAACCAGGACAATCATCTCGATCTGCCGGGGGCGACCTGGGGGCCAATCCGCATCGTTTACCTGCAGTACGCCAGCGATCCGATCACCTTCTTCGAAACGGCATCGTTCTATCGGCAGCCGGAGTGGATGCAGGAGCCGCGTGGCCCCGATGTGTCCGCTGAGTTGCGCTGGTACCCGGTCGTGACCATGCTGCAGCTCGCCGTTGACTTGGCGTCTGCTGATGCCTCACCCATGGGTTTCGGCCATGTCTATGCCCCGTCGCACTACATCGACGCCTGGCTCGCCGTGACCGAGCCAGCGGACTGGACTGATGCCATGACGGAGCGGTTGAAGCAGTTCTTTGAGGCTGCAGAGCGGTGAATGGCGTCGTGACTCAGTCAGTAGGCTGATGCCGAGGGCATGGTGCTTTGCGCCCGAATACCTGGCCGCCATTGCCGGCGCCTCTCACCGGAGGGGGCCGAGGGGGGATGCAGCGACTGCTGGCCAAGCCAGGACAACCTGATCGGCATTGACGCGGCCCCGCCCTCGGCTTGTCGGCGTCAGGTCCCGCAGCCAGTCAGGGTGAGGCGCTGGCCGGGGCGTATCAGGTAGTTCGGCGCACGGATGTTGTTCTCGCTGGCCAGCACGCGGACGCTCGGGCACTGGTTGCGTGCGACGATGGTGGACAGGGTGTCGCCGGGTCGGACAGTGTAGATCCGGCTCGCGGGGCGCCGGTCATCCCGTGATTCGTGGAGGACGGCCGCGACGCTGAGATGGCCGCCATCGACGCAGCGATTGCGGTAGGCGCCTTCGATCTTCGCCGGCATGGTGATGGCGGTCCCGGTGTCGAGTCGATCGAAGGGCTCCAGACGCGGATTGAGGTTGCGGAGTGTTCGGAACCAGCCATTGCGGCTGTCCTGCTGGCCCAGGCATATGGCGAGCTCGCCGAGGGTCGCCGGCGCTGCCAGAGTGATGTTCACAGGCTCGGTCTGCACTTCCGGGAATTCGACCCCGTACTCCTCCGGATGCAGGAACAGCCATGCGGCAGCCAGAACGTAGGGGACGTAGTCCTGGGTCTCCCTGGGCAGCTGGGCGCGGATTTCGGCATCCCAGAAGCTGGGATTCGAAGACCTCCTGACCAGCCGCTGGATGCGATTCTCGCCGCCGTTGTAGGCGGCCAGCGCCAGTTCGAGATTGTGGTTCAGGGCCTCGAAGCGCTCATTGAGGTAGGCCACGTTGGCGCGCGCAGACAGCGCCGGGTCGAAGCGCTGATCGAAGCCGTCGTCGCGACCGAGTCCGAATCTCCGCCCGGTGTGGGGCATGAACTGCAAGGGTCCCGCAGCACCGGCTCGGGATACGGCATGCACCCGACCGCCGGACTCCTTCGCCATGATGCCGAACAGCAGGGCCTCAGGCAGACCGGCCTGCTCGTACTCAGGCCACATCAGGTGACGCATGTACTGATAGTTTTCCCAGGCGTCGATGAGATTCGGTCGCATCCAGGTCAGCCAGTCGTGCATGGCGGCGTTGACGGGGCCGTTGAGCTCGATGATCTCTCGCAGATCCTGGCCGTTGAGCAGGTTTACCGAGCGTGAGGCGGAAGGGATGTCGGCGAGGATGATGCTCTCCTCTTCGTAGGTCTTCTCGACCTCGACGAACTCCTCCATGGCGCCGGTAAGTACTGAGCTGCGCTGGGTCAGCAGGTTGGAGTAGGCGGACATGAAGCGCTGCGGTTCGCAACCCTTAGTTTCGGCGCATTGACTGCCGGCAACGGCGAGGGATTCCACGGCTTCTTCGATGAGGGCGTGGGCAGTCTCCCAGCGACCTGTGGCCGCAGCCTCCAGGCCGTCCTGATAGTCGCGGACGCTGGCATCGATGGTCGCATACAGTGCGTTGATTGCCGCCTCATTGGTGGGCCCATTTTGCGGCGCGGTTCCGGCGCTGGGCAACTGGGCACAAGCGGCGACCAGGGCTGCAGTAATCAGTGACATCAACAGCGACTTCATGAAACGGGACTCACCATGGGCGGCAGGGTCTCTCATGGACGATGTATACACGATCGGAACGGGTTCAGGCCACCAGGAGTCTGCGCGGCAATTCAGCCGTTCTTCTGGCGCCAGTTGCTGGCGTGATCTGCGATCATGGCGCATCTGACCATGGCTCCTGGCTTCATAGTGCAACCGACCATCATCTACCGTAGTGCGTCCGAAGTGCAGCAGCGTGCCGCCGCAGGCCTCGGGCTGCATCCCGTCGCCGCCCGAGTGATTGCACAGCGTGCCGCCGAGGCCGGCGTCGAACCGATCGCCCTGTTGGGGGATAGGCTGGCCGATCTCGATCATCCCCGGGGGCTTCCGGATATCGACAAGGCTGCTGCGCGCATCGTGCGCGCCATTGGTGATGGTGAGGTGATCGGCCTTGCCACGGACCATGACGTGGATGGCGTCACTGCCCACGCTCTGCTGTATCGAGCGCTGGTGGAGCATTTCGGGCATTCCGCGGCGCAGCTTCAGCACTACATCGGTCTGCGGTTGATGGAGGGCTATGGGCTCTCCGACTCGCTGTGTGACCGCATGCTTGCAGCAGAGCCTGCGCCAACGCTGGTCATCACGGCGGACATGGGATCCTCGGACGGTCCGCGCATTGAGCGCTTGGCGGCTGCTGGAATCGATGTAATCGTCACGGATCATCATGGCTTGCCGGGTGAGGGTGTTCCGGAGGCGGCATGGGCCTGCGTCAGCCCGCTGCATGCGGACAGCGCCTATCCGGATACAGCCATCGCCGGCGTGATGGTGGCCTGGCTCCTGATGTGCCACACCCGTAATGCCATGATCGAGGCCGGGGCGCTGGGCTCCGATGCGCCCGGTCTGGGGCGACTGTTGGACTACGTGGCGCTGGGGACGGTGGCGGATTGCGTCAGCCTCTCCCGCAGTATCAACAACCGGCGCGTGCTCAAGGCCGGACTGAAGCTCATCGAAGCCGGTGCGCGGCCCTGCTGGCAGGCCTTCTCGGCCATGAGGCGGGACAGTGCGGCCCCTTTGCTGGCATCGGATCTGGCCTTTGGTTTGGGGCCGCGCATCAATGCCACAGGACGGCTCGACGATGCCATGGAGGCGGTGCGGTTCCTGTTGGCGGATTCCTGGCAGGAGGCCGCCGATCGCGGCGCGACGCTGACGCGCATGAATCAGGCCCGCAAGGTCGTCGAGCAGCGCCTCCAGGAGGCCGGGATGCAGCAGGCACGCGCGCTGGTGGAGTCCGGCCGCGCCGGGCTCGCGCTGCACTTCGCTGATGGTCACGCGGGCGTACACGGCATCGTTGCCAGTCGGCTGGTGGAGGCTTTTGGCCGGCCGACCGTGTGTTGTTCGCCGGTTCTGAATCGAGGCGGCGTTCTCACGGGCTCCTGTCGCAGCGTACCCGGATTCGACGTGGGAGCGGCTCTGCGGACCATCGATGCCCAGGCGCCGGGCATGCTGCATCGATTCGGGGGCCACGCCGGAGCCGCGGGGCTGACCCTTGGCGAGGGCGATTTCGACCGCTTCGCAGTGATGTTCGATGACCTTG
>SLTB01000312.1 GCA_007130155.1 Pseudomonadales bacterium | reverse complement strand
GCAATGCCAGTACTGCCTCGACCCGCTTGCTTGCGGGCAGTTCGCTTTTTCGTGCCATGGGTTCGTCCTCGATGGTTCAGATCTAACATACCATCGGGTCCAAGAACCCAGGGGCAAGACACCACGGTATCGATGCGCAGGTAACAAGCCCGCACCTCACGCACCAATGCCTGCGCCAGCGTGGACTTCCCCACTCCAGGCAGGCCGGAGAAGGCAAACAGGGTCGGGTTGGAGTGCTCACGGGTCAACATGGTGGAGTCCTTCCGCCTATCCCCCCCGAACCCAGGCACCGTAGGGCGGGCCTGCGCCGACGCGCTGGCGGCGTTGTGCCGCCTTAAGGAACCGCTGATTTATCAGCGTTTCCTGCGGCACATGATGGATGTGCCGCTCGCGAATCAATGGCGTAAGCTATTGATTCGACGGGAGCCGAGTACGGACATGTGCCGCACTCGGCGTGCGCTGAATCATTCAGGGCGAATCGTTCAGCGCTTCCTTAAAGGCAACCACCAGCCTTCCCTGCCCAACGCGGACTGCCATCACACCGTCATCCACTCGCAGAGCTGTGGCGAACCCAGTGCAGAGCCTCCTTAAACACCACTCCAAACAAAAGCGGCCGCAATCATTGCGGCCGCTCGTTGTACCACCAGACTGGTGGGCAAGAATCCCCGCGCGCCGCTATCCTGCGATGCGCGGAGGTGAAAGCTGACATCAGGCCAGATCGAAGCGATCCGCGTTCATGACCTTACTCCATGCTGCCACGAAGTCACGCACGAACTTCTCCTTACTGTCATCCTGGGCGTAGACCTCGGCATAGGACCGAAGGATGGAGTTGGAACCGAACACCAGGTCCACCCGCGTTGCCGTCCACTTCACCTGATCCGACTTTCGGTCGCGGATCTCGTAGAGGTTGTTGCCGGATGGCTTCCAGGTGTAGTCCATGTCCGTCAGGTTGACGAAGAAGTCGTTGGTCAACTGGCCTTCGCGGTCGGTGAACACACCGTGTTTGCTGCCACCGTGATTGGTGTCGAGCACCCGCAGACCACCCAGCAGAACCGTCATCTCCGGCGCGGTCAGGCCCAGCAGCTGCGTTCGATCCAGCAGCATCTCTTCAGGTTTGACCGCGTATTCCTTCTTCTGCCAGTTGCGAAAGCCGTCTGCCATGGGCTCCAGGTACTGGAAGGAGTCGGCGTCGGTCATCTCGTCCGTGGCGTCGCCACGTCCGGGCATGAAGGGCACCTTGATGTCGTGACCGGCAGCCTTGGCAGCCTGCTCGATGCCGACGTTGCCCGCCAGAACGATGACGTCGGCCACGCTGGCACCGCTGTCGCCGGCAATGCCTTCGAGAACCTTCAGCACCTTGGCCAGACGCTTAGGCTCATTGCCCTCCCAGTCCTTTTGCGGGGCCAGCCGTATGCGGGCGCCATTGGCACCGCCGCGCATGTCCGAGCCCCGGTAGGTCCGGGCGCTGTCCCAGGCGGTGGCGACCATCTCGCTGATGGGCAAGCCGCTTGCGGCAATCTTCGCCTTGACCGCATCCACATCGTAGTCGGTCTTGCCGGCCGGGACCGGATCCTGCCAGATCAGGTCTTCCTCAGGCACTTCCGGGCCAACGTAGCGAGCCTTCGGCCCCATGTCCCGGTGGGTGAGCTTGAACCAAGCGCGGGCGAAGACCTCATCGAAGTAGGCCGGATCCTTGTAGAAGCGCTCGGAGATCTTGCGGTACTCCGGGTCCATCTTCATGGCCATGTCGGCGTCAGTCATGATGGGGTTGCGCCGAATGGAGGGATCCTCCACATCTACAGGCTTGTCCTCCTCCTTCATGTTCACCGGCTCCCACTGAAAAGCACCCGCTGGGCTCTTCTTGGATTCCCACTCGTGGTTCAGCAGCAGATGGAAGTAACCGTTGTCCCACTGCGTCGGGTGCGTGGTCCAGGCACCTTCCAGGCCGCTGGTGACGGTGTCACGTCCGATGCCGCGAGTGACGTGGTTGTTCCAACCCAGCCCCTGCTCCTCCACATCGGCCGCCTCGGGCTCCGGGCCAAGATTGGACTCCAAGCCGTTGCCGTGGCACTTACCCACAGTGTGGCCACCGGCCGTCAACGCGACGGTTTCCTCGTCGTTCATAGCCATCCGCTCGAAGGTGATGCGGACATCTTTGGCGGTCTTCAAAGGATCGGGCTTGCCGTCCACGCCCTGCGGATTGACGTAGATCAGGCCCATCATCACGGCGGCCAGGGGGTTCTCCAGGGACTCGCGGTCGCCGGAGTAGCGGCTGTCCGGATTGTCACTGGGGGCCAGCCACTCCTTCTCCGCACCCCAGTAGGTGTCCTTCTCCGGGTGCCAGATGTCCTCGCGCCCGAAGGAGAAGCCGAAGGTCTTGAAACCCATGGACTCGTAGGCGACGTTGCCGGCGAGGATGATCAGGTCGGCCCAGCTGAGTTTGTTGCCGTACTTCTTCTTGACCGGCCACAGCAGGCGCCGCGCCTTGTCCAGGTTGGCGTTGTCCGGCCAGCTGTTGATGGGGGCAAAGCGCTGATTACCAGTTCCGGCGCCCCCACGGCCATCCGCCACCCGATAGGTGCCGGCCGCGTGCCAGGCCAAGCGGATCATCAAACCGCCGTAGTGGCCCCAGTCCGCAGGCCACCAGTCCTGACTGTCGGTCATCAGGGCGGTGAGATCTTTCTTGAGGGCTGCGACATCGAGGCTCTTAACCGCCTCGCGGTAGTCGAAATCCTCGCCCAGAGGATCGGTCTTCCGATCATGCTGGTGCAGGATGTCCAGGTTCAGATTCTTCGGCCACCATTCCATGTTGGCGTTACCGATAGCCGTGTTACCACCGTGCATCACCGGGCACGTCCCGGCGTTCTGGGTTTGATTGGAGTCACTCATTTCGATCTCCCTGCGCATCCGAAAGTGGACGCGTTTCAGTGTCCGAACTGCCTGCCGTGGCCGCGCCACGCCCTGCAGGCCCTCCCCCTCAGCGAGTCGCGAGGGGAATCTGCCATCACAGTATGCAAATCACGATCGATAGTTACTAGTCTATAATATCTAACAGAACCATTGATAATCTCAATCATATGCCCCAGCCACTCCCGGCTGTGGTCGGATCTGCTCTTCATCGACCTTCATCGACATGTGTTCCCAATGGTGGCGTGATCTCAAGGCCGCGCGTCCCGAAGGCGCTCTGGCAACGTTAGGGAAGCGCTGAACAATTCGTCCTGAATAGTTCAGCGCACGCCGAGTGCGGCACATGTCCGTACTCGGCTCCCGTCGAATCAATCGCGTAAGTGATTGATCTGCCGCGCCCAATCTGCGGACATGTGCCGCAGATCGGCCTGAAAAAGTCCATGGACGGACTCTTTCAGCTCTCTCCTCTTGCTTCATTGACTGGTGTCAATGGCTTGGCCCGGCGGTATCTACTCGACGGGCCTCCGGGCCCGATTGGATCCCAGCTTCAAGAGCGCCGCGGACCCGCCAGCCAGTAACGAGCCCATGGATCACCTACTGATCCTTGCGACGACGGAGCGACGCGGTGCCATCCGGCCGGTCTGGCGAGCGCTGTTATCCCGATCTCGACCCGGGGGAACGGAGCGCGGTCAAGAATTGGCCGGCGAGCAAGCCGCCATCGATGCTGAGTTCGCCACCGGTCATGTAGGCGCATTGCTGGAAGGCGAGTCAACGCCTGCCCATGCCATCCTCAGCCACCAGTGAGCAGCTAAGATGGCACTGGATGACGCAGAGGCCTGAGAGGCGTGGTATGGGCGAACAGACGGGACGGCTGCCGGCAGGGGTACGCATCGGCTACAGCGCATGGATGCTGTTCTGGGTGGCCGTGGTGCTCTGGGCCTATGGGCCGGCGAACTTCTTCTGGCTCTGCAACGCAGCGCAGTTTCTGCTGCTGTGGTCGGTGTGGCGGGAAGATCGTCTGATCCTCTCCAGTCAGGCCGGAGTGGTGGTGCTCATCGGCGCCATCTGGACGGCGGACCTGCTCCTGGCCCTGGGACTGGGCGGTCGCAGCCTGACGGGGATCACCGGCTACATGTTCGATCCCGAGTTTCCGCTGCTGGCGCGCATCGTTTCGCTGTTCCATGTCGGCCTGCCGGTGTTCGTGCTGTGGCTCTGCGTGCGGCTGGGTTACGACCACCGAGGCTGGTGGCTGCAGTGTGGGCTGGCTGCCGTGCTCCTGATTGCCGGCTATCTGCTCACGGATCCCGTCCGCAACATCAACTATGCGGTGGCCCCCTTCCATATCGAGCAGGTGTGGGTGCCCCATGGGCTCTATCTGCTTGTGCTGGCGGCGGTGGTGCAGCCGCTGATTCTGCTGCTGGGGCATGGGCTGGTGGTCTGGCTGGTCGGGTTCTGGCGAGGCAAGGCGGCAGATGTTCGAGGCTCAATAGGGTGAGGAAGCCCTTCTCAGGAGCGGATTGAGCTGCGAAAGCAGGGCGGACCTTCAAGCACCTGGGCGCTGTGCGGATCAATGCGCCCCCAGGGGTGAGACACAAGGGCTCCAATATGGGCGGGGCGGCGAGGGTCAGAAGTGGCCTTCGGCGCACTGCAGGCAGGTGATGCCGTGGCGACGCCACATGGCCACCACGCTGGCGCGGTCGTCGATGATGAAGCGCAGGCGAGCGCGATCCGCTGAAACGAGGCCAAGCAACCAGGATTCCTTGAGGGTGACGTCGGCCTGGTGGTCGCCGTCCCGGCGCATCCGCAGGGTTGCGTCGATGCCGACATGGGTGGTCAGCCAGGTTTCGCTGTGCGCGCGGACCACATCGCTGCGCCCAGACCAGATCCAGATCTCCCAGCCGGCAGCGCGCAGGGTCTGGGCCAGCTCGATCACTGGCCGGTTGGGAGCGTCGTCGACGCAGGCACGGAAGAAGCGGTCCCAGCGCTTGGGCTTGCTAGCAATGTAATGAAGGCGGTGCTCGATGACGGCCAGGGTGCCATCGAGATCGAAGATGGCCAGGGGCGGATCGTCGCTGGGACTCATGGCAGATGGAACGATGCCAGGAAGGCCCGCGCCAGCTCGGGGTCGCCATCCATCTGTAAGGCGCCGGCATCCATTGCCGCCTCCAGGGTCTGCCCGCCGCGCATCAGCCCCAGTAACGTACCCGGTTTGCAGGCCAGGCTCAGCTCGGCCTCCGCGGCTTCGGCGGCCTGGGGCCGCAGCTCCTTCTTCGTAATGCGATAGCGGAAGACTTCTAAGCCTAGCTGCAGCAGGACCCGAAGCTTGAGCCCGGCGGCAGCCTCCGGGTCGAATCCCGCTTCCAGTTGCAGGATGGCGCTGGCCGGACTCGGTTCCAAGGCGTCGGCAGGCGGCGGGCAATGGCGACCGAAACGGACCAGGGCCCGGACGATGGGCTCGAGTTCCCGGCCCTGTGCGCTAAGCTCGTAGACATGGGACGCAGCCGGTGGCGGCAGGTAGCGACGCTCGATCACGCCTGCAGCTTCCAGTTCTTCCAGCCGCAGGGACAGCACATTGGGGCTCACGCCCTGCAACTGGGCCCGCAGGTCGGTGAAACGCTTGGGACCGAGGAGGAGTTCACGAACCACAAGCAAAGCCCAGCGCTCGCCTACCAGATCCAGGGCCTGGGCGACGGGACAGGGATCGCGATAATGACGGCGTCCAAGCATGGGCCTCTCGACAACATATTTTCTTGGATACTTAATGATCCTTATTTAATACCAAGATGTCCATATTAATAATGTGGGCGGTCCTAAAGGGTGTGGTGCCCGCTATGGCCTGCATAGCCCAACCTAGCCCCAACCTAGCCCCAACCTAGCCCCAACCTAGCCCCAACATAGCCCAAGCCCTCTTGACTGTGGGGGCGGGTATCGAGCCAGATCCCTGGCCTCCCAGACCGGGCTGTGGCTGCAGAGGACCAGTGGCATGCCAAGCAGCGCCCGGCAATATCCATGTCCGTCACGAGGTCGAAGTGCCCACTGTGCCGGTCTCGGGTCAGCCGGACCTGAAGGCCATGGCTCTGCTCGGCCAGGTTCATGCACGGTCCAGAGCGTTACCCGACGATGCGGGCCAGGCAATCGGCCCGCTCACCCAGGGCCTCAGCCAGCTGCCCGCTGCTCGAGTATGGCTACGGCGGGCAGGGTCTTACCCTCGACGAACTCGAGGAAGGCGCCGCCACCGGTGGAGATGTAGGAGATGCGATCGCTGATGCCGAACTGATCGATAGCAGCCAGAGTATCCCCGCCGCCGGCCAGGGAGAAGGCGGGACTGGCGGCAATGGCTTCGGCCAGCGCGCGCGTGCCGGCGGCGAAATTGGCGAACTCGAAGACCCCAACCGGCCCGTTCCAGATGATGGTGCCGGCTGCGGCGAGCTGATCCGCATAGGCGGCGGCCGTCTCCGGGCCGATGTCGAGGATCATCTCCTCCGCACCCACATCGCTGACGGCCTTCACCTTCGCTTCGGCGTCTTCCGCGAAGCGGTCGGCAACGGTCACATCCAGCGGCAGAGGGAAGGAACCGGACTTGGCCAGGCGCCGGGCCTCGTCAAGGAGTTCGGTTTCCACCAGGGAGGCACCGACCTCGTAGCCGGCGGCTTGGATGAAGGTGTTGGCGATGCCGCCACCTACAATGACCTGATCGGCGACTTCGGCGAGACGCTCGAGGACGCTGAGCTTGGAGGAGACCTTGGCGCCGCCGACGATGGCGATCAGGGGGCGCTTCGGGGCCTGAAGGGCCTTACCCAGGGCGTCGAGCTCGGCCACCAGCAGCGGGCCGGCGCAGGCGATGGTCGCGAAGCGGGCGACACCATGGGTGGAAGCCTGGGCGCGATGGGCGGTGCCGAAGGCGTCCATGACGAAAACGTCGCAGAGGGCCGCCATCTTGCGGGCCAGACCTTCGTCGTCTTTCTTCTCACCCTTGTTGAAGCGGACGTTCTCCAGCAGCTTGATCTCGCCAGCGTTGATCTCGACGCCATCGAGCCAGTCGTCCACCAGGGGCACTTCTCGGCCCAGCAGTTCCGACAGCCGGGCGGCCACCGGCGCCAGCGAGTTCTGCGGCTGGCTGCGAGCATTCTCGCCCTCGTCGGGGCGGCCAAGGTGGGAGCAGACCAGCACCGCGGCCCCGGCTTCAAGAGCCTGACGCAAGGTGGGCAGCACCGCCTGGATGCGGGCATCGCTGGTGACTCTGCCGTCCTTGACCGGAACGTTGAGGTCTTCGCGAATCAGCACACGGCGGCCGCGAAGGTCCTGATCTGTCATGCGTAGCACTTCAGGCATGGCGAAAGTTCTCCTTGGGCTTGGATCGGCGCGTCACGCCTGGGCGGGCGGATCAGCCTGGGTCTGGGTTAGCTGCATCTGGGTTCCCTTCATCTGTGGCTCAGTGGCTGCCTCGGCCATCGCCCGTAGTGCGGCCATGGCTGAGAGTCAGCTCCGCCTCGCACAGGCGCTGCGATCAGGTCAGCGCGCGCGCCAAATCGGCCACATTCGCCGCCGTGAAGCCGTACTCCGCCATGACATCGTCACCGGGACCCGAAAGGCCGAAGCGTTCGACCCCAAGCACATTGCCGTTGCCGCCGGCGAGACGCCACCAGCAGGCAGGATGGCCGGCTTCCACCACCAGCCGCGGGACGTTCGGCGGCAAGACCGCATCACGATAGTCCGCATCCTGTTCGAGAAAGGCCTCCAGGCAGGGCATGGACACCACGCGCACAGCGCCACCGGCCTCATTGAGCGTTCCGGCGGCTTCCATGGCGATACCCACTTCGGAGCCGGTGGCAATGATGACCCGGTCCGGAGTAGCGGCGGGGTCGAGCAGGACATAGCCGCCGCGGGGCACCGCGGCCACCTGCTGCTCGCTGCGCTCGGGGCAGGCCAGCTTCTGTCGGGACAGGATCAACGCCGTCGGTGCCTGCTTGCGGTTCAGGGCCGCATGCCAAGCGAAGGCCGTTTCCACCTGATCGCAGGGCCGCCAAGTATGCAGGTTCGGGGTCATGCGCAGACTGCCGAGCTGCTCCACCGGCTGGTGGGTGGGTCCATCTTCGCCCAGCGCCAGGGAGTCATGGGTGTAGACAAGAATATTCTGGACACCCATGAGGGCCGCCAGGCGCACCGCGTTGCGGGCGTAATCCAGGAAGGTAAGAAAGGTGCCCCCGAAGGGTATCAGGCCACCATGCAGAGCGATGCCGTTGCAAGCCGCAGTCATGCCAAACTCACGCACGCCCCAGTACATGTACTGGGCATCCGGCTTGCTCGGCGTGACCGTGGTCGCCCCATTCCAGCGGGTGCCGTTGGAGCCAGTGAGATCCGCGGAGCCGCCCAGCAGCTCCGGCAGTTTCGGGCCGATGAGATCGAGCACAGCCTTGGACGCCTGCCGGGAGGCAATGGCCACCCGGTCGCGCTGGGAGGTAGCGGCGAAACCGAGCAGCGCCTCGTTCAGGCCCGCCGGAAGCCTGGCCTTGAAAGCACGCTCGAACTCGGCGGCCAGCTCGGGATGGGCCTGCCGATAGCCATCGAAAGTGCCAAGCCATTCGGCGCGCCGCTCGCCACCCTGGCGGCGGCCATCCCAGTCGCCGCGGATGTCGTCTGGAATCTCGAAGGGGCCATGGGGCCATTCAAGCTGCTTGCGAGCCAGCGCGATCTCGTCCGCACCCAAGGGCGAACCGTGGGCCGCAGCGGTGCCGGCCTTGTTCGGCGAGCCGAATCCGATCTCCGTTTTGCAGCACAGCAGGGATGGACGGCTGTCAGCGCGGGCCCTCGCTATGGCCTCGCTGATGGCCTCGCCATCATGGCCGTCGATGTCGCGAATCACCTGCCAGCCATAGGCCTCGAAACGGCCGGGGGTATCGTCGGTGAACCAGCCTTCGATCTTGCCGTCGATGGAGATGCCGTTGTCGTCGTAGAAACAGATCAGTTTGCCGAGCTTGTGGGTACCGGCCAGAGAAGCGGCCTCGTGGGAGACGCCCTCCATCAGACAGCCATCCCCCAGGAAGACCCAGGTGTGGTGGTCCACCACCTTGAATCCCGATCGGTTGAAGCGTGCGGCGAGGATTTTTTCCGCCAAGGCCATGCCGACACCGTTGGCAAAACCCTGGCCGAGGGGGCCGGTGGTGGTCTCGATGCCCGGCAGCTCACGGTATTCGGGGTGACCGGCGGTGGGGGCGTGGAGCTGTCGAAAGTTCTTCAGGTCGTCCAGCGATACCTTGTAGCCAGTGAGATGCAGCAACGCATAAAGCAGCATGGAGCCGTGGCCGTTGGAGAGCACGAAACGGTCGCGGTCGGCCCAGTCCGGCGCACCCGGGTCGTGACGGAGATGATCGCGCCAGAGCACCTCGGCAATGTCAGCCATGCCCATGGGTGCCCCGGGGTGCCCGCTATTGGCACGCTCGACGGCATCCATGGCCAACGCACGAATAGCATTGGCTCTCTCACGACGGCTGGGCATCTCTCGCTCTCCTATGGGGCAGGGCGCGATCGCCTGCGGCCGGTCATTGTCCTGATCCGCCGCCGGCCACGCAACGCGGGAAACATGCAGACATCGAGGCAAGACGATGACGGCTCATACTCCCCCTGCAGAGGTTTCACGTCGGCATGGGGTGCAATGGCCCCTACCGCGTCGCCACGCCGGGTCCCAGCCAGTACAATGCGCGGCGTTTGCCGGCGCACCACGGGGGCGTGCCTGCGTCTGTACAGGAACCCGATATGTCCGAGTATGCGATCTTCACCTCCGAGTCCGTCAGCGAAGGTCATCCAGACAAGATGGCTGACCAGATCTCAGATGCCGTGCTCGACGCCATGCTGGCTGTCTACCCGGACGCGCGAGTTGCGGTGGAAACGCTAGTGAAGACGGGCATGGTGGTGCTCGCGGGCGAGATCCGCATCCCCGAAGGCACAGCCATCCCCTACGAGGACATCGTCCGGCGGACTGTGGCGGAGATTGGCTACAGCTCCAGCGACGTGGGCTTCGACGCCGGCACCTGCGCGGTGATCAATGCCATCGGTCAACAGTCCGCAGACATCGCCATGGGCGTGGATGAGGCCAGCGACCACGAACAGGGCGCCGGCGATCAGGGCCTGATGTTCGGCTACGCCACCAACGAAACCGACGTACTGATGCCGGCACCCATCACCTTCTCCCACCGTCTGGTGCAGAAACAGGCTGAAGTGCGCAAGAACGGGCGCCTGGCCTGGCTGCGTCCGGATGCCAAGAGCCAGCTCACCTTCCAGTACGGACCCGACGGCAAGCCCGTAGCCATCGATGCCGTGGTGCTCTCCACCCAGCATGATCCTTCGATAAGCCAGAAGGCCCTGCAGGAGGCGGTGATGGAAGAGATCATCAAGCCCGTGCTGCCGGCAAACTGGTTCTCGTCGAAGACCAAGGTCTACATCAACCCCACCGGCCAGTTCATCATCGGCGGACCCATGGGGGACTGCGGCCTCACGGGCCGCAAGATCATCGTCGACACCTACGGCGGCATGGCCCGCCATGGTGGCGGCGCGTTTTCCGGCAAGGACCCCTCCAAGGTGGACCGGTCCGCCGCCTATGCCGGCCGTTACGTGGCCAAGAACATCGTCGCCGCCGGGCTGGCGGCGCGCTGCGAAATCCAGCTCTCCTACGCCATTGGCGTGGCTGAGCCCACTTCCATCTCGGTGAACACCTTCGGGACCGGCAAGCTGCCCGACGAGCGCATCGCCATGCTCGTGCGTGAGCATTTTGAACTGCGGCCGAAGGGTCTCATCGACATGCTCGACTTAAAGCGTCCGATCTATCGCAACACGGCTGCCTACGGCCACTTCGGCCGCGAGGAGCCTGATTTCACCTGGGAGCGTACCGATCGCGCCGAAGCCCTGCGCGCGGAACTCTGAGCGGACCGTGATGGCAGCCTTGCAGCGCGTTTCCTTCGAGTTCTTTCCCCCCCGCGATGCAGCCGGACTGGAGCGCTTGGCCGCCGTACGACTGCGGCTCGATGCCGCGCAGCCGGAGTTCTACTCAGTCACCTACGGCGCCGGCGGCTCCACCCGGGATCGCACCCGGGATCTGGTGCTGGACATCCATGCGGAGGGCCGCACCGTGGCCCCGCACCTGTCCATCGGTTCCGATGCACCAGAGGCCGTCCAAAGTCTGCTGAATGCCTATCGGGATGCAGGCATCCGCCATCTGGTCGCCCTGCGTGGAGACATCCCCTCAGGCCTTGGCAATCGTGCCGAAGTGCATTACGCCGAAGAGCTGGTGGCACTCGTCCGGGAACACAGTGGCGATCACTTCCACATCTTCGTGGCCGCGTATCCGGAAGTTCATCCGGACGCCCGATCGCCGGATTCCGACCTGGCCCACTTCGCCGACAAGGTGGCGGCCGGTGCCGACGAGGCCATCACGCAGTACTTCTACAATGCCGATGCCTACTTCGATTTCGTCGGCCGCTGCCAGCATGCCGGCGTGAAGGTGCCGATCGTTCCGGGCATCATGCCGATCACCAACTATGCCAATCTTCTGCGATTCTCAGACGGTTGCGGGGCTGAAATCCCACGTTGGATCAGGAAGCGCCTCGAGCACCTGCAGGACGACGTGCCCTCGCTGCAAGCCTTTGGACTCGACGTGGTCACCGACATCTGCGAGAGACTGCTGGCCGGCGGCATACCGGGCCTGCACATCTATTCCATGAATCAGTCCAAGATTCCCCTGGCCCTGCTGGAGCGCCTCGGCCACCCACTCGCCGAGCGCGCCTGATTCCATGCGTACCCCGCGGCTTCTGCTGGAGGGCCGGCCCCTTCAACCTGGACCCTGCGAGTTCGATGGTGATGCCGTGCATCATCTGGCTCGCGTCCTGCGGCGCCGGCCCGGCGATGCGGTGATCCTCTGCGACGGACAGGGGACGGCCTTCGAAGGTGTCATCGAGATGTTGGACGCCAAACGCTGCCAAGTCCGGCTTGAGCAAGCCTGTGAGGATACTGAGTCACCGCTGGAGCTGCGCCTGGGCTTGGCGCTGCTGCGCGGTGAGCGTATGGACTACGTGTTGCAGAAAACCTGTGAACTCGGCGTCACTCATATTGATCTGCTGCTTACCGAGCGGGTCGAGGTGCGCCTGGACGGCAAACGGCTGGCCAATCGCATTAAACACTTCGAAGGTGTGCTGGCGCATGCCTTCCAGCAATCGGGTCGGACACGACTGCCGCTGCTGTCGCCACCACAGCGACTTGCGGATTGGCTGGATGGACTAGGGGGGGCGGCATCGCGGACAAGCCCGCTCCCACAAAAGCAGCGCAGGCTGATCCTGGACCCCAAAGGTGCGACGCTGAGTCAGAGGGATAGCGCTGAGTCTTTTACTCTCGCCAGCGGGCCAGAGGGGGGCTTCGAGGATGCCGAGGTGGCGCTGCTCGCCGCCGCCGGTTTCGAACGCGTCCGCCTAGGTCGGCGCGTGCTGCGGGCGGAGACAGCGCCGGTCGCAGCGCTCTCCGTGCTGCAGTGGCTGTATGGCGATTTCGGTCAGCCCTGACCCAAGAACGCCTCGCTGCAGCCTTCCACCAACGACGGACTTGGAGGTTCACGAGAGGAAGCGGAGGCGGCCGCAGCAAGCTTCTGCAGGCCCACCTGCCTGCTCCGAATTCGGACAGCCCCCGCACCAGGGATACCGTATGCTGCCTGCTGCTGCTCCGCCGCGGTGAGCGGTCAGGGCACCGCAACAGTGCCGTAGAGCCGGTTTGCGAGGATGAGGTCTTCAAGGAAAGTCAGGCGGGGAATGATGGCCATATCCTCGCCAAGCAGAACGCGGCCAAGCTCAGCGGCCCGCCGGGGAGCTTCCTGCTCCGCTGCCCCTACGGTATCGAGATCGTCTTCGGCGAGACGCAGCAGCCGCGGGGTACCGCGGGTGAGGATACCGTAGAAGCCGAACTCCTTGATGTTGCGAGTTCGGTTCATCACCAGGACCCCATCTCCGCTGGACATCGGCGGACCAGAGCCATCGCCGGAACTGGCGCCCTCGAAGCTGATCAACGGCAGAATCACCCCCCGCCACATCATGCGGCCCACGCACCAGGGCGGCAGGCCGTCGGTGGCACGGATGCGTTGGCCGCGCAGAACCTCCGCCACGGCGACGTTCGGCAGCAGCAGACTGTCACCAGCGAGGGGTGCCAGGATGCAGGCCAGTTCGGAGTCGACACTCATGGGGCGGTGAGCTCTTCGATCGTGGCCAAAAGCTCAGCTTCCTGAAACGGCTTGCCGAGGAAACGGTTCACGCCCAAAGCCTCCGCCCGTTCACGATGCTTATCGCCAGTGCGCGAGGTGATCATGATGATCGGCAGGCCCTCCAGACGTGCCTCGTTGCGGACGTGGCGGGCCACTTCGAAGCCGTCCATGCGTGGCATCTCGATATCCAGCAGCATGACATCAGGGCGCATGTCCTGCAGCACGCTCACGGCCTCGACGCCATCCTTGGCCACGGTCACCGCCATGCCCTGACGCTCCAGCAGACGGGTGGTGACCTTGCGCACCGTCACCGAATCATCCACCACCAGAACCTGCTTGGCCCTCTGCTCCCGTCGTGCCGGCAGCGCAAGGCCCTGGTCCAAAGAGAATTCGGCCGCTCCACGCAACAGCGACGGCAGGTCGAGAATGACCACCACTCGACCGTCTCCGAGGATGGTGGCACCCGAGACGCCCTGAACCCCGGCAAACTGCGGCCCGAGGCTCTTAACCACGATCTCACGGCTACCCGCAACGCCGTCCACGTGCACGGCGCGACCGCTTTCACCGCTGCGCACCATCAACACGGGCAGCGACGGCACGTCATCACGCACAGGTGCCGGATGACCAAGCCAGGCGCCAAGGTAGGACAAGGCGTAGGTGCGCCCGGCGTACCCGAACCCCGGGGCGTCGCTGTCGTACTGTTCCTTGAGCTGCTGCGGGCTGACGCGGACGATGCCCTCGATGGTGTTCAACGGCAGGGCATACTCATCCTCCCCGACAATCACCATCAGTGCCCGGTTGATGGAAACGGTGAACGGCAACCGAACCGTGAAGCGCGTCCCCTCGCCGAACACTGCGGCGATACTGATACTGCCACCGATCTGGCGGACTTCGCTGTTGACCACGTCGAGGCCGACACCGCGGCCGGAAATCTGGGTGACGGACTGAGCCGTCGAGAAGCCTGGCGCCATGATGAAGCCCAGCAGTTCCTCTTCCGAGGCGTGGGCATCCTCATCGAGCAATCCCTTCTCTATGGCTTTCCTGCGGATCACACTGGCATCGATGCCGCCACCGTCGTCGGATACCTCCACCAGGATCTCGCCGCCTTCCCGCGCCAGGCGCAGAGTGATGGTGCCCACCGCAGGTTTACCGCGTTCGGCACGAAGCTCAGCAGACTCGATGCCGTGATCCACTGCGTTACGAAGCATGTGTTCCAGGGGCGGGATCATGCGCTCGAGAATATTGCGATCGAGTTCGCCCTCGGCGTTACGAACCTCCAGGTTCACCGGCTTTGACAGCTCCCGACTCACCTGGCGGACGATCCGCTGCAGGCGCGGGAGCAGTCGCGAGAAAGGGACCATGCGCGTGCGCATGAGTCCCTCCTGGAGCTCGGTGTGGATCCGCCCCTGTTGCAGCAACAGCGTTTCAGTGTCCCGGGCGCGATCCACCAGTGTCTGACGCAGGTCCGTGATGTCCGAGGCGCTTTCTGCCAGAGTCCGGGCGAGCTCCTGGAGCTGGGAGTAGCGGTCCATCTCCAGGGGATCGAACTCGTCGTAACCCTCTTTGCTGGACTGTTCCTGACGGAACAGCACCTGGGCCTCGGTTTCCAGTTCCAACCGGCGGACCTGTTGCCGGATGCGCTCGATAGTGACGGCCATCTCCTCCAGGGCTTGGCCCGAATCCGTCACCTGTTGCTGGATTCGTCCACGCATGATGCTGCTTTCGCCAGCCAGGCTGACGAGATCATCCAGAAGGCCGGCCGCCACCCGGATCATCTCCTGGGAGGCTTCCTTCAGCGGAGCCTCCGCTGCAGAACGGGCCGGCTCGACTCGCGAGGCTGGCGTCGGGTCGGGCGTGTACGCGGGTTGCGGCTGCCTGGTCCGCTCCGGCAATGCGTCGCCGCCAGCTGGCATGAGCGCTTCCAGGGCGGGCGCTTGTGCAACCTGATTGGGCTCCAATCGGCCGACTCTGGCTACCAGAGCATCCACGGCTTCCTGAATGCCATTGAGGAAATGCACAGACGGCGCTTGGCCGCGCAGGGTGGTCAGCGTGGTCTCGAGATCGTGAGCGGTGTCGCCAAGGGCGGACAATCCCGCCATGCGGGCACCCCCTTTGAGGGTGTGCAGGTCACGCAACAGGGATTCGAGGTGCAGCTCGTTGTCTGGCTCCCGCTGCCAGTTCCGGAGCGCGCCATCGATGTTCTCGGCCAGCTCGAGCGCCTCCTCGAGGAACAGTGCCAGGATCTCGGGATCCGCGTCTTCGGCTCCGGCCTCAGCCGCGAAGACAGGAGCCGCTGGCCCTGCCTCCTGCTCCGAAGGCGCGGTTTCAGCGGCCGACTCCGTTGTCGATGGGCCAAACCCACCTGCCTCTGCCCAGGTCGACGGCGCCGACGGCATCAGCTCATCCGCAGCCAGCCCGACCAGATCGAAGTCCGTCTCGGTCGGGCTGGTAGAAGTTGCCGAGGGCAGGTCGTCCGGGGCAGCCGAGGTGCTGTCTTCGCCGAAATCGAGTGCTTCCGGTTCGCCATGAGGACCGGGGGGCGGCGTCGGAACTGGAGAATCACCAACCGCTTCGCCGCGCCGCAGACGGCCAATCCGGTCGACCAACTCGTCGAGTTCATCCTGCAGCCGGCCCCGGACTGAGGGATCGTCATCGATGGCCACACCGAGCCAGGTTTCCAGGCCGTGCACCCGGCTTCCAAGGCCATCGAGACCCGCCATGCGGGCCCCGCCCTTGAGAGTATGCAGGGCCCGCATGAGCCCCTCCCGTGCTGCGGACGAGGGCCATTGAGCCAGCCCGATTTGCATGTCCTGCAGCAGTTCATCGGCTTCCTCAAAGAAGATGTCGAGCATCTCCGAGTCGAGATCCAAGGTCGTCGGATCATCCAGCAGCGCATCCTCATCCGCGCCCGCGACCTCAGCGAGGACTTCGAGGTTCAGGACCGCGGCCCGGGCATCGGGAACTTCGAGGCCGGCGGCAAGTGCATCAAGCTGTCCGAGGAGCTCCTCATGACCATGACGAACGGCCTGCTGAAGCTCTGGCGTCGGCGCCTCCTGCCGCCCGATGGCGGCAGCGAGCGCTGCGGCCAGGGCTGCTATGGCAGCTTCACCCACAAGGCGGGCGCGCTGACAGAGCCCGGAAAGCTCAGTTCCGAGGGCAGCCCTGCCCCAAGTGTCGATGGCGCCATCGGCCCAGGCATCGATGGAAGCGGCAGCGTTGACAATGACCTCCATGCCGTCGGAGCGGAATACTTCAGCAACGGTGCTGCCGCCCGCAGCGCCGCTCTCTCTGCCTGAGATCTCCGCCTGCAGTTCCTCACCGAGGGCATCCGCGGCATCCACGAAGGCTGCATCCGCTTGCGCAAATACGGGTTCAGTGCCCATTTGGCGAAGATAGTCGCGCACGACCTGCATGCGCTCGACGCCACGCTCCAGCACGTTCAGGAGGGCATCGTCTGCGCTGCGCTGAATCTCGATGTAGCCGCGCACAAGATGTTCCATGCGCGCCGCCAAGTCCGCCAGGCCGGACAGGTCAGCCATGGACGCACTGCCCTTGAGGGTATGGAGGGCGCGTCGGACGCCATCGATCAGCGGCGGGCAAATGCCGGTCCGGCTGCGTTCGTCCAGGTACGCCTGCAGCATGGCCAGATGTTCACCTGATTCCTGATCAAAGACCTCGAGCAATTCCGGCTCTGACTCCAGGCTTTCACCCATGTCCAGCGGTCTCGCAGCGAAGTCCCCGTCGAAGATGAAATCGGTCTCACTTGAAGCCGAAGAGTCCTTCTCTTGCTCGTCGTCCTCGTCCTCGTCCTCGTCCTGCAGATCCTCGTCGCTGCCTCCGGACGCAAGGATATCGGCGCTCTCCATCAGGCGCTGAACGTCGCTGCCTTCATCACGTCTTTCCGCAAAGGCCTGTCGCAGGGCCGGTAACGCCGAGCGTGCCCGCTGCAGCAGATCCAGTACTGGAATGCTCGCCGCGATGGTTCCGTCGATGACCCGGTTGAGCATGTTCTCTACCGACCAGGCCAACTCGCCGATGACGGCGGCGCCGACCATGCGGCTACTGCCCTTGAGGGTGTGAAAGGCGCGCCGCACATCTCCAAGCGCGTCACGATCGGCCGGGTCGAATTTCAAGGCCGGCAGACGCTGATCCAGATTCTCGAGTACCTCATCCACTTCCTCGAGGAAGATCTCGATGATCTCGTCATCGATGAGCGGGGCGCCCTCGTCTTCCGCGAAGGAAGCCACCCTGGTCTCGACGGTGTCGGCATCGCCATCAGCCTGTGGCCTTGAAAAAGCAGCCGATTCCGGTGTCTCCAAGCCCAGAGCAAAGGCGCCATCGGTCGGCGCGCTGAAGCCTGAGGGGCTACCGTCGACCGGTTCAGCAAAGGGAACCGAAGTTGGCTCGTCGCCGTTCAGTTCGGCGTCAACGTCAGCCATTTGCAAGGCCTGGAAGTCCTCGCCGGCGCCAAGATCAAAGGCATCATCGAGCTCTGCCTTAGGTGGCCACTCGTCATCCACTTCGCTATCGAGATCGGAATCGGCTTCGGTAGGCGCACTCAGCTTCGACGGACCGTCATCAGCCGGGGCCCCGCGAGGCGACTCGGACCCTTGCCCCTTCTCCGGCTCGGAAGCGAACAGCGACTCGAAATCCTCGCCATCATTCCCAGCTTCGAAGTTGTCCGCGGTAAGCGCTGCGGGCCCCCAAGGTCTGTGGTCCGTGGGCACATCGCCCCGGCCGACATCATCGCCCTCGCCCTCGCCCTC
>SLTB01000039.1 GCA_007130155.1 Pseudomonadales bacterium | reverse complement strand
GCGTCGGCCATCGCCCATGCAAGGTGCATAGAAGGGCGTCAGGTCCAGCTCCTCGATCATCTCGGCCACAAAATAGGCCAAGTGATCTTCGGGCAACCAGTCCCGAAGGCTCACCGGCAAAAGCAGATCCTGATCAGGCGCGTACGGACGGAATCGAGTGGCATAGGCGGTGGGCTTCCCCTTGTTTCAGTGCCCCGCCATGATCGCAGACTGCTTTCTACCGCGCAGAATCCTCGGTCAAGCTCAGCCGCATGGGGGAATGCTTCCTCATCGCGGTTGCCTGCGCCATAGCGCATGTGAAGTATCGAGCCTTCAGGAATCCGGGTGCCTCGCATCTCCACATCCTCTGCAGCTCTTCGGGTCGAAAGGCCTTGCGTGGGTGCATAGAGTCGCAGCGCTTCTTGAACGAAAAAAGGTGACCGCGATCTGTCCTGCTGCAGTGTCGATCTGAGTTCGGCGTCCTCGGCAAGCAGCATCGCCTCCGCCGTGAGTGCGTACTGAGTTCGTCTCGTTGCCTCCGATGTGCATCCCGTAGATCACGCTGCTCATCTCGCCGTCTGTCAATCGGCTTTGATCAGGCCGAAATGAACGTCGATCAGGAACGAGATCATGTCATCGCATCGCTGGGTTCGCTTGATGTCGATCTGTTGCTGTATGTAGGCATGAAACTCACCGAGGGCTTGCGCGTTCGCGCGCTCCTCCTCCTCAGGCATCAGGTTTCGGTGAGTTTTGCCAAAGACAAATCTCTGAACCTGGGCCTCTTCCCACTTGCGCAACCGGCGCATGTCCTTGAGTGGAAAACCTATGATCTTCGTGATCACGGTCTGCGGCAGAGCGGCGGCAAAATCCCTGACGAACTCCACTGACCCGTCATTGCGCCATGAATCGATCAATTCATTGGCGATCCGCGTGACCATGGTCTTGTGGCGTAGCGCACCGGTTGGACCGACCCAGGGATCCGTGAGCTGTTGCCGATGGAGTTTCTGAATGTCTCGGTTCGGCCGCAGCGTTTCACGCGCTCCGACGGCATCAGCGAATCCCTGAGAGCTGATGATCTCCCGCTCTAGCCGCGTCGAGGGATCACCTTCATCGCTCAACAGCGGAAAGCGATCGGGATCCCTGAGAACCAGCGAGATGTCCTGGTACTTCGTGAGGATATAGGCGTCGGTTCCCGTTTGATCGCCAACGCCGGGAATTCGGCACACAGGGGCGTGCTAGTGAAGGATGCGGTAGGCGTCGAACCAGTGTTCCTGAGAGCCGGGTTGGAACAGGCCCACCTCGTCAAGCGATTCAGTCGCTGAGGTTTCGACACTTCCCGGAGCTGTGCTCTCTGATGTCATGATTCCGGTCTCCCAGAGACGAGCGCTCGTGGACGAAGCACCTGAGAATCGGGTTTATGGCAGGTGATCGACCTCCAATGCAAAGTTGGTTTTCGGACCTTCTGTCCTGACCACTGACGCGAATTGCAGATTCAATGCTTGTGGGTGAATTCCAGCGCTGAGCTCCAATGGCATGGCTCCTCACTTCGCGTCCCTGGCTCGATATGAGTCGGTGTGTGATACCGGTCTGTGCGGTCTGCTCTTCTTCAAATTATGTTCTGAAGCATTGACATTCAAGCGTGATTGCGAATGGAAAAAAGTTCTGCTACCTTCGGATCAAGTTACATGCATGCCTGAATGTCAATTGCCGTATCTGCGATTTGGCGCGGCAGTGTACTGGCGGTCCGCAAGAGACCGGGCATCCGGGTGATGAGTGGAGGGATACGCTTCAGGGTGACGCGTTCAGCAGTAGCGCCATCATTCAATGTGGAGGGGAGCTGATGAACCCATCGAGGATGGCATGGCACGGTTCCGTGCTTCTGGTTTTCGCAGGGGTATCCCATGGGGCGCTGGGTGCTCAGACGGCATCAACAGCGCGCTCGGTGATCGAAGAGATCGTGGTGACGGCCCGGCAACGAGAAGAGTCATTGCAGCAGGCGCCCATAACGGTCACAGCGCTTTCCTCGGATCACATCGAGAGATTGGCCCTCAACAATCTTGAAGAGATTTCCCAGTACGTACCCAATTTGAGAATCTCCTATGGCGGCAGCGGCGGTGCGTCCAGCGTGTTTCTGCGCGGAATTGGTACCGGGCCGGACAGTGCGGGCTTCTCGTCGGCCGTCGGCCTGGTGATCGACGATGTCCACCATGAGCGGGGACGTTGGATTCAACAGGCTTTCTTCGACCTCGAACAGGTGGAGGTGCTCAAGGGGCCGCAGTCCTTGTATTTCGGCAAGAATAATCCTGCTGGGCTGATCATCCTGCGGACGCGTAAACCTGGCCGTGAGTTCGAAGCGAACCTGAAGGCGGGCTACGAAGCCAATGCCCGTGAGTACCTCGTTGAAGGGGGTGTCTCGGTGCCGGTATCCGAAACGCTGGCGGTCCGCTTTGCCGGACGCTACAACGAAGAACGCGGTTGGGTTAAGAACACGGCGCAGCCGCAGTCTGCCAGTGTCGATCCCCTTGGTTTCGAGATTCCTGGCGGCGGCGGCATCGGTCATCTTCCCGATCGCGAGGACCTCACCGGACGGATGAATGCCGTTTGGACGCCCTCGGATCGCTTCGAGGCGAATCTGCGGGCGGACCTGGCGCGCAATCGTCAGCAGGGCAGCGCGCAGCTGGTTCGATGCTTCGGGCCAAATGGCGGTCCGATGACCGTATTCGGTGTTCCGACGCCGGGCGATGACTGTCAGAAGAGCTTCAAGGCCGACTACCCCGTGCCGCCCGCGGAACTGCTGGCGTCAGAGCCGGCTGAGTTTGGCTCGGTTGGGCAGAAGTGGGATTCACGCAGCTTGTCATTGCGGCTCGACTACGACCTCGACAGCTGGCTTCTCACGTCGGTTACCGGCTACCAGGAATACGAGGTGGATCACCTGCAGACCACGGCGAATGCCGGGGGTCAGATTCCCTTCTTTGAGCATACTGATTACGAGAACGTCAGTCAGGAACTGCGTCTGCAAAGTCGTTTCAGCGGGCCTGTGAATGTCCTGGCGGGGGCGCTTTACACCAATTCGGATCTTCAGTTCCGTAACGCGGCACGGATCGCACCGCTGCCGGCGGACAGCCGCAACGGCAGGCTGTGGTCCTGGGACAAGACGGCCTGGGAGGATGGGGAGTCATACTCAGCCTATGGCGAACTGACATGGGATATCACGGAAACCGTCGAACTTTCCGGGGGTGCTCGTTATACGCGCGAGAAGCGTGATTTCGAGTTTCGCGCTCCCTTCGTCCACGAGATCCTGCTGGCGCTCGGGGCGCTGTCCGACAAGCCCTTGGACGGGAGATTCAAGGATACGAACGTATCGCCCCAGGTTTCTCTTGCCTGGCGACCGACGGAGACGCTGACCGTATTCGGTGCCTACCGGGAAGGTTTCAAGTCGGGCGGTTTCGACGCCAGCTTTCTGCTCGACCCTGCGGCGCAGGTCGAGGATCTGCGTTTCGAAAGTGAAGAGGCCAGCGGATACGAGATCGGGGTTCGCTCCCGGCTGCTCGACGGTACGCTGCAGCTGAATGCGACCGTCTACTGGTTCCAGTTCGACGATCTTCAAGTCACTGCGCTTGATCCGGAAACGACCACATTCAACATCCAGAATGCTGCCGAGGCGACCACGAAAGGCGTCGAAGTCGACGCCACCTGGATCACACCCGTGGACGGACTCCAGGTTCGAGCCTTCGCCAACTACAACCTCGCTGAGTACGACGAATTCGACAGTGCCTGCTATGCCGGTCAGAGCATCGAGGCGGGATGCGATGGTAATTTCAACCCGGCAACCGGGCGCTTCACGACCCAGGATCTGGGTGGGAGCCGGCTATCGGGAGCACCAAAATGGTCTGCCATTGGCGGTTTCACCTATGACATGGCAGAAATCGGCGGGACCGCATGGTCGGCGAGCTTATCGGCAGACCTTCGCTACGAGACCAGCCAGAACACCGCGATTCGGGCCATGCCTGACGCCATTCAGGGCGAGTTCTTGGTTCTGGATGCCACTTTGCGAGTGAGCTCGCCGGACCAGCGCTGGGAGATTGCGCTGATCGGCAGGAATCTTGGTAATCGGGCAGTGGAGCAGTTCGCCAGCGAGCGCGCGCTGACAGACGGCTCAGGGGGCCAAGGCTCACCAGAAGGAACGCCTGGGCTTGGACGTACGGACACGTTCGCGCGGGTGCAGCGCGCCCGCCAACTCTGGTTACAGGCCTCCTACAGCTTCTGAGGTGGCGGAATGAATTCCTGTGCGGTGACCCTGGTGTCTCCGAACCAGTCGGCTTCTGCGTTCGACGTCGCGCAGTTCAAGCCATGATAGGGAGGCTGACGGAGAATCCATCAGCGTCCTTCAGGATCATGATGCAACGCTTTCGGTCGCTGTCTTTGCTGCGGGCCCGAAGCTGCGGATGGGCTCGCTGCCGTCCCAGTCGACGGAGGCTCGCCTGACGGTCTCGAAGAGTTCAAGAATGCGCGCCGTGAACGCACCCACCTCGGTAAGCGGCCAGCGGGCGTGGCTGCTGCGGAAATAGGCCACCCGCCCGCTGGGTTCCAGGGTCAGATGGGCCAGTTCTTCGAAGCCGCGGGCTTGCGCCTCGCGCTGGAATCGGTCCATGTCATCCGTACTCACACAGATGTGATGCAGCTGTCCACTGCGGCCCTCGTCGAGGAACTCCCGATAGATGCTGGGCGTGGCGCAGCTCTGCGTGATGAGTTCGATCTGGGTATCACCCCAGTAGGCCAGCGCCACTGAGTATTCCGGCGTGGTGACCTGGCCCCGATATCGCAGTTCCCGATAGCTGGCCTTCTCGATGTGGAAGAATGGGCCGACGCCCATGCTCTGCAACCAGAACTGCAAAGCCGAATCGAGATCGTCGACCACGAAGGCGAACTGCAGGGCAGGGCCGAGTGGCGTGGTCGCCTCGAATGCGTGCATGCGTGATCTCTCCCCTGTCTCTCGGAATCATGCACGAGCCTACCCCGGGCTGCGAGGGGGTGCTCCAACGTACCGACGGCTGCGAATCGCTCGCGGTACCCTTCCAGATTACCTTGAACGCCCTGACTGGGCGCATCGGCTGAACCCATGAGCGAAAATCCTGCCACGCCGCTGTTTGGCCCAGTTGAACGCAGACTCTTTCGGGCCACGGCCATCCTCTTCGGATTGATCGTCATGGCGGTGCTCATCGGCATCGCGGTGTGGGCCCTCGGGCGCGGTCTGTCGTTCTTCTCCAATCTTGTGATTCCCCTTTGCGTGGCCGGGATCCTGGCGCTGATCCTGTTGCCTGTGGTCGATGGTCTCGAACGACGGCTGGGGCTGTCCCGAGTCGTGGCGACCTCCATTATCGTCGTGCTCGTCATGGCGGTGCTCGTCGGCGCAGTGGTCCTGCTGCTGCCGATCCTGTCCCGCCAGATCGTCCAGTTCGTCGACCTGGCGCCCGAAGTCATCGCCGGATGGCAACAGCGTCTGAGCAGCACCTTTCCCTTGCTGGCTCGAATGCTCGAGGAAAGCGCCCAGGACGGTACGTTGGGGGGCATGGCGCCCGGTGTGGAGACCACCACCAGGAAGGTCAGAGCCTATGCAGCGGTGGTCGTGGGCATGAGTTTCGTGCCGTTCCTGCTGTTTTTCTTCCTGTTGTCCGTGGACCGGCTGCGGGTCAATGTCGAGAGCGTGCTCGCGGTGTTCAGCGCCGAGGTTAAAGAGAAATCGCTGTACTTCATCGATGTCTTTCTGGAGCAGGTGACGGGATTCTTCCAGGGGCAACTCGTCATCGCGGTGATCATGGGGGCCATGCTTGCCGCCGGCTTCACGGTGATCGGCCTGAAGGGCGGTATACTTGTCGGTCTGGTGCTGGGATTGCTCAATATCGTGCCGTTTCTGGGCACGCTGATCGGTCTGCTCATCGTCCTGCCCATCGCCTACTTCCAGACAGGAGGCGGCCTTCCGTTGCTCGGGTTGAGCATGCTGGTCTTCCTGGTCGTGCAACTCGTGGAGAGTTGGCTCCTGACACCGAAGATCATGGCCAATCGTTCGGGGCTGCATCCGGCGCTGGTGGTGATCTCCGTGTTCTTCTGGGGCACGGCGCTCGGCGGCATAACGGGCATGGTTCTCGCCGTTCCCCTCACCGCATTCGTGGTGGCGGTCTGGCGGCAGGCCAAGGCATCCCTGTCGCGCAGCATGGATGCCGACTATGAAGCCGTCGACACCCGGATCAAGCTCCCCCTCGGAACCCGCAGTAACGATGGTCCCGCCCCCGGTTCCGCCGTTGCTGCCGAAGCTGACGCGATCGTGGACACGAAGCTGGTCGTCAAGTGAACGTGCTCTATCGGCCCGGTCTTCCCGAGTAGAACGGAGTCTGGTTGCCAGCTTTGATCGCGAGGCGTGGGGCACCAATGTGGCCCGTGTCCAGGCACAATACCAGGATCGACCAGCATGGCGTCTGCGCGAGCAAGCAGTGAAACCTTTTTGGAGCACCGATGCCTGGGTGAGCGCGGGCTGCTCCGTCAACAAATGTGAATCGATCTCTGTCCGCTGTGGGCCAGGGCGCAGAAAGCCGCCCCGACGGTGCTGAGAGTCTCTGAAATACGCCAACGGGGTGAGTCGTCGTCTATGTCCAGCACCAATAATGTGATCGAGGTCGCGCGCTCCAGCGTGCAGGCCTGGGAATGTGACCAGATGGGCCACATGAACGTGCAGTTCTATGTGGATCGGATGGAGCAGGGCTTGGCGGCCTTGGCGGTCCAACTGGGCATGGGCCCGAGGATGGCCCGGCGTGAAGGGGCCCAATTCGCCGTCCGCGACCTGCACGTGCGATTCCTGCGTGAGCAGCACTCCGGCGCCCCGTTCTACATCCGGGCCGGTATCCTGAATGGGCGCGACGATGGGCTTCGCGTCTATCTCGAGATGCTGAACACGGTCTCCAGCGAAGTCGCCGCCACCTTCGTAGCCGAAGTGGACTGGCTCGATGTGGCGGAGCGCCGACCGCGGACCTTGCCAGAGGACATCCGCGCGCTGGCGGAACACTTCCAGGCCGAGCTGCCCGCTCATGGCCGCCCGCGAGGCCTCACCCTCGATGCCCCACGACCGGCGCTGCAACTCGAGGATGCTGACGACATGGGCATGGTGCGTATCTGGCAGGGCGCGGTGGGCCGGGAGCAGGCGGATGCGCAGGGCTATCTGACCACCCGGCACTTCATGGGTATCGTCGCCGATGGCATCCCCAACCTGCTGGTGCAGGTGGAAGGGCGGGATCGCTCGAAGACACCTGGGCTCGGCGGGGCAGCGCTGGAGTATCGCTTCGTCTATCGCCGCCAGCCGCGGGTCGGTGACGTGCTGACCCTGCGCAGCGGCTTGAAGGAGCTGGGCGAGAAGATCTACGTCTGGTGCCACTGGCTGTTCGATCTGGAGACCGGCGAGGCGGTGGCTACGGCCGAAGCGGTGGCCATCGCGCTGGATCTGAACACGCGTCGGGCCATCCCTATTCCAGAAGCCCTGAGGGGCGCTCTCGCAGCGCGGGTGATTCCGGGGCTCGGGGTTTAGTCGAGTCATCTCAGGCTCATCTCTTGAGCCACTGCTCTGGGACACTGCTCCCTCATCAACCTGAGGGAGCCTTCGTCATGCTTTGTTCTCCGCCAAGACCCGGTCCCCTGCTTCGCAGCCTGCAGGGTGTGCTGAGCGCCCGCAGCGAGGAAGTTGCCCACGCCACGGTACTCGGTCGCCGTCATGAGGTTCTCGAGGACATCTGCGTGCAACTGCTACATGAGCACTACGGCATGGTCCCGGATTGGGATGATGTTCGTCTGAAGGCCCTGCTTCGGGAGGCGGTCCGCTTCCTCGATCAGTAGCAATGCACCACCGGAGATGGCGCTGCCCCCGTGGGCGCGCCCTGAATTCAGTCGGTTGGCAACCGTTCCACGACAGCGCCCTGGGTGGCGCCAGCAACCACGATAACGAACGGCTTCGCCGTGGTATCGTCGATCCGACACTGCCAACCGGCTCGAAGGAGTCTGGCCCCTGGACCGTTTTGATCGTATCTACGCTCTGCATCGGCTCCTTGCTGGCCGTCGCGTTCCAATTTCTGAGAAGGATCTCGGGGCCGCGCTGGAATGCTCCCGGGCGACGGTCATGCGCACCATCGGCGCCATGCGCAATTTCCTCGACGCGCCCATCGAGTACGACCGCGAGCGCAATGGCTACCACTACGCTACTTCCGGGGCCAAGGCTGCGGCGAGCGAACCCTGGGAACTGCCGGGTTTGTGGTTCTCCGCGGCCGAACTTCAGGCCCTGTTGGCGCTCGAGCACCTGCTGACGGATCTCTCCCCCGGCCTGCTTGCGGAGGAGCTCGGCCCGTTCCGCCAGCGCATCGAGTCCCTGCTCAGCCGGCAGGATCTCGGTACCGGCGAACTCTATCGCCGTCTGCGCATGCTTGGAATGGGTCGACGCGCCGTGAATCAGGTGCTGTTTCGCGCCGTCACCAGCGCGCTGGCCGAGCGGCGCCAGCTCGAACTCGGTTACCGCAGCCGCAGTCGTGACCAGTGCACCGAACGGGTGGTCTCTCCCCAGCGCCTGGTGCACTACCGCGACAACTGGTATCTGGATGCCTGGTGCCACATGCGTAAGGGTCTGCGTATCTTCGCTTTGGACCGCATGACCACGGCTGCTGTGAAAGATGCGCCGGCGCGCGATCTCGACGATGACGAACTTGATGTCAGTCTGGCCCGCTCCTACGGCATTTTTCAGGGTGTTCCCCGTGCCACCGCCGTGCTGCGTTTCAGTCCGCGCATGGCGCGTTGGATGGCGGACGAAACCTGGCATCCTGATCAGCGCGGCCAGTGGTTGCTCGATGGCCGCTACGAACTGGAGTTCCCCTACGCTGATCCCACGGAGCTGATCCGCGACATCCTGCGTTTCGGTGCCGATGTCGAGGTGATCAACCCCAAACCCCTGAAAGATCTGGTTTTGGCGCAACTGACGGCGGCACTGAAGCAGTATGGGGGCGAACGGTCATGAAGGTACGCTGAGTGCCCTGGTTCTACGGTTGGAATGTTCTCGGCGTTGGCATGATGTCCATGGCCATGACCATGGGCGTGGTGTTCGCCGCATTCAGCTTCTTCGCCGTAGCCTGGATGGAGGCCTTCGGAACCTCCCGGGGTGAGACGTTGCTGATTCTTTCGGTGGCGCAGCTCGTCACCGGCTTCATGTATCCCTTCACCGGCCGCGCCATGGATCGCTCCTCACTGCGCGGTATTGGTGTGGCCGGCATCCTCTGCCTCGCAGCCGGGCTGTTCGTGTCGTCCTTCACCACGGCGCTCTGGCAGCTCATGGTGATCTACGCTCTGCTGATGGCCGGCGCTAACGCTTTGGCTGGGGCGCTCTTTTCGCAGACCGTTGCCGCGCGCTGGTTTCGCGGTCGCCGCGGCCTGGCCCTGGGCCTCTCCAGCATTGGCTCCTCCATCGGCGCGCTGGTGTTCCCGCTGCTGGTGAGCACCCTGCTGGGCGTCATGGACTGGCGCCAGACCATGAAGCTGCTGGCGCTGTTGATGCCCCTGATCGCAGTGCCGCTGATGCTGCTCATCGTGGCGGATTCACCGCAGCACAAGGGTGTCGAGCCTGATCCGGACGTCGCGCAGCCAAGCGGGGAAGCGGATCCGGTATGGACGACCGCCATGATCCTGCGCGAGCGTTACTTCTGGGCCATGCTCGTGGCACTCGTGCCCATCGTCGTCACGCCGGTGGCGCTCACCGGCAATCTTGCGCCCTACGCCCAGGACCTCGGCATCAGTCCTCAGGCAGCTGGCGGGCTCATGTCCATCTGGGCGCTGTGCAATATTTTCGGCAAGGTGAGCTTCGGTTACCTGGCCGATCGCATCGAGCAGCGCCTGCTTTACCTGCTGGCCTTGTTGCCGAGTGTGGTGGCGCTGCTTCTGCTGCTGCTGGCCCCGAGTTACCTCACCCTGCTGCTGGCGATGATCGCCCTGGGGCTCGGATCGGGTGGCTACCTGCCGCTCATCGGCATGATGATCAGCCGCCACTTCGGCGTACTGGCCTACGGTGCCGTGGTCGGCCTGTTTCTGATGTGCACCCGCGCCACCGTCCTCGCGCCGCCCGGTGCGGGCTGGGTGCGCGATCACTTCGGCAGCTACGACTACTTCTGGATGGGCGTGCTGCTGCTGTTCGCGATCTGCGCCCCGGCCATCGTCTTCGTCCGCCATCGCGCCAGCGGGTGACCCGCCGCCGGATCGCTGGCATCGTTGCCGCATGCAGGAACCTCGAGACAGCGTGGAGTATTACCAGCGTCATGCCAGGGCGCTGGCTGCGCGCTACGAATCCATTGCCTTCGAGACGGCCCACGCCGGCGTGCTGCCCTGGCTGCCGGAGGCAGCCGGTTGCGTCCTCGATGTCGGCGCAGGCTCGGGTCGCGATGCGGGTTGGTTTGCGGCGAAGGGCCATGCTGTGTTCGCAGTGGAGCCGGCATCGGCCATGCGGGAGCAGGCGGCCGCAAGACATCCGTCGGATCGCATCTGCTGGATCGATGACCGGCTGCCGGAGCTGGCGTGGGTGCTGGAGCAGCCTTTCACCTACGAGGTGGTCTGGTGCTCGGCCATCTGGATGCATCTGGCGCCAGTGGAGCGCCCCCAGGCCCTGCAGCGACTGCTGCTGCGTCTGCTGCCGGGCGGACGCCTGTTCCTGAGCCTGCGCCAGGGTGAATCCGGTGACGGCCGAACCCTGTATGACGTCAGCGTCGACGAGGTGCAGCGTCTGGCGTCAGCAGCCGGGGCCCTCAGCGTTGCGGTCATCGCCAGTGAGGACGCACTGGCCCGCGACGGGGTGAGCTGGCAGCACGTTGTGCTCGAGGCAGTTCATCACGGCAGTGGAGCAGGAGAGCCGTCGTGAAGTTGCGGCCGTGGTCGTCCCTGAGGGCAACCTATGGGTCCCCGCGGCCTGAAGGCTCGCCGCGATAGGCAAGCAGCGCGACGACTGTTCACGCCCGGGTGGCAAGAAAGCCCAGCATGATCTGCTCGATGGTGTCGCCGACGCCCGGAACGAATAGCACCGTCAGGCTCACCAGGACGGCCACCGTGGCGCAGAGAATCAGGTAATTGCGTGCGCGCATGGTTAGCCCTCCCTCGGCTCGAGTTCGAAGATCCAGGTGTTGCCCGCTTCGATATCGGCCCGGGTCACCGGAGCGCCGTATTTCGACGCCATCTTTGCCGCGATGCCGTCCAGTTCAGGCCCCTCGTGCACCCGCTGCAGGCGGCGCTCGTAGCGGGTGCCGTCGTCGATGCGCAGCACCGCCAGACCGTCGCCACCGTCGGCGTGGACGGCCCAGTGCTTCCAGATCCGCCCGAGCGTCGAGGCCATGTAACCGGACGGCACGTAGATGCGAGCGTCGTACTCGATGATCCACAGGCGACGGGAACTCAAGGGATCTTCCAGCTGCAGCTCGACGACGCCCACATCGTCGGTGAAGCGCCAGTCCGGCTCTTCGCCGGTATGCAGCTCGCCGGAGACCAGTTCGCCACCGGGAAACAGGATCGAGGGCCCATCGGCGTTGCGGTACTCGAACCTGAGCGTCGCGGTCGCCACCAGCGGGATCAGCACGAGAATGCCCAGGATCTGCAGGCCCATCTTCAGCATTTTCATCGTCGCCCCTCCGCTCAGCTCAGGGTCAGACTAGGCTAAATTTGGCTATTTGTCTGATTCTAATAGAGAAATATCAGAATATTGCCTTGAATGCCGCCTTAGAATGCCCTTTTGGACGCCGAAAACGGGCGTCTAAGCCTGCGGATGGAAGAACGCCTGCCTTAACGGCGCGTTTTCGCCCCCGAAATCGACCTGCTAAGCCTGAATTCCGGCCATTCTCTGATAGAAAACCTTTGCAGATCATGACGTTGTCCTGCGTTAGTCTAGTCTGACCCCGGGGCCTCGATGCTGGCCAGGCGATCTCCGGAAGCGGTTCCCAGCCAGATCCGGCCCGCGTGGGGCAGGGCCACCGTCGCGAAGCCCATCGGTTCGCCTTCGTGCCGGAACACGACTTCGGGCGCCATGGTAGTCGGGTCTGCTCGCACCACCTGGAAGGGCAGCAGGCAGGGCCCGCTGTGGTCCTCCTCGCAGGACTCCTCGATGGGATCGTTCAGGTGCGACGCCACCCACAGCCATCCATCCGCACCGAAGACGATGTTGTCCGGGCTCGGGACGCTGAATTCACCCTGCAGGGCGCCGCTTTCGAGATCGAGGCGCACGGTCCGATTGCCCATGTAGATGTTCACGAAGATCGACTTGCCGTCCGGACTGGCCGTGATGCCGTTCGGCATCAGATCAATGGAGCTAGGCACCCTGCGGAAGCCGTCACCGGGCCGCCAGTGCCAGACCCAGCCGGTGGGCTCGCCGCCCGTCAGTAGCACCACCAGGTCCTCGAACGGCGTGCTCTTGTTCCACATGTGGGTGGCCACGAAACCACCGTCGGGCAATCCTGCGACATCGTTGATGAAGGGATCACCGGGCGGCGTGGCGCAACCACGCCAGTGCAGCTGCCAGTCGGCGTCGTTACCGATCAGTTCCAGGAACTCGATGCGCTCGTCGCCGTGGTTCACCACCAGCAATTGATGACGTCCATCGGTCCGAGTCATGAGGTGCATGCCATGCGGGCTGAAGCGGGCGACCTGCGCTTTCGGACACTCCGGTTCGCCCCAGCGGTCCTGCGCCGGTGGCGCTTCCCAGTGGATGTCGATGCCGCGTCGCTGCTGACTGGCAATGTCGAGGAGGGACAGCGTGCCCGGTTCGTCGGTGAGGAAGGTGCCCATCTCGCTCACCAGCAGCAGCTCACCGCCGGGGATGACGGCGAGGTCCTCGGGATTGCGGAAGCCACAGACGGGGGTGATGCCGTGTTTGGTCTCACAGCTGACAGCGGTTACCGGATCGGCGGCGTCGATAGCGGTGCCCGGCGCGCTGGGTACTTCGTCGCTGCAGGCCACGGCCAGCAGCAGGCAGCAGACTGCAATGGCCGCACTGGTATTGCGCTGACCGGCCCGGCCACGGTGGCATGGCCGGCTGCCCGTTGTTGTCGCGCGCATAGCGTCTTCCTCCCCTGGAAGGCTCTAAGCTAACAATCCTGGCGGGCCGCGGATAGCGGCAGCTGGGTGCTGCGTTGTCGGCGGCTTTCGCCCGGATTCGTTACGCCGCGTCGAACTCCAGCGGCAGGGACCAGGGTGCGATGCGGATGGCAATGGGTCGCGGATCGCTGCCGGGCTTGAAGCGGGGGTTGCGGATCACGTCCATCAGCATCCGGGTTCCGATCACGGTCTCGGCGCGGGCAAGCTGATAGCCGACGCAGAAGTGCTTGCCGAGCCCGAAGCCAAGGTGGCTGGCCTTGCCGTCCTGGTGGTATCCGGGGCGTAGCTCGCGACCGAAATGCAGGTCTTCGCGGAAGATGTCGAAGCGGTCGGGGTTGGCGAACACGCGATCATCGCGGTTACCGCCGTAGATCGACAGCTGCACCATGGCCCCCTCCGGAATGACCTGGTCGTACATGGGGATGTCGCGGATCGCACGCCGCATCTGCAGGCTCGCCGGAGGATGGATGCGCATCATTTCGGTGAAGGCCCGGTCGAGCAGCTCCGGATCCTTCTGCACCGCCTGCCACTGATCCGGATGGGCCAGCAGCTGATACCACAGGTTGGCGATGGCCTTGTCGGTGGTCTCAGCACCTGCCACCAGGATCAGACTGGCGAAGGACTTGATCTCCGCCTTCGTCATCCGCTGTCCGTCCACCTCCGCCACGGCCAGCCGGGAGAGCAGGTCGTCGCCGGGCTGAGTGCTGCGGGCGTCGATGAGCGGGTCGAGGTAGGCGTGATAGGCCGCATTGGCCTCGATGCCGCGGCGGCGATCCTCAGGGCTGCCGTTGATGCCGTTCATCATCGCCGGATACCACTCGTGAAACATCTCGTGGGCTTCTTGCGGCAGATCGAGAACATCCAGAATCACGTTCAGCGGCAGCCGGGTGGCGAAGTCATCGACAATGTCGATCTCACCGACCCTGGCCGCCTGCTCGGCGATTCTGCGGGCTTGGCGCTCAGTGAATTTCTCGATCAGCGCCATGGCATTGCGTGAGATAAGGGGCAGTAGTGCCTTGAGGTTCAGGCCGACGAACTCGGGCGCGACGATATTGCGCAGCTTGCTGTGCTCCTCACCGTCGTACTCCATCAATGTCGGACCGAACACGGCGCCAATGGTGATGCCGTTGGGGGAGGCGGACAGGTTCTCGGTGTCCTTGAAGCCGCGCACGACGTCCTCGTAGCGCGTCAGCATCCAGATGTTGCTCAGGGGGTTGTGATAGACTGGGCAGTGATCACGCAGCAGCTTCAGCGTCGGGTAGGGATTGTCGGCGTAGGCCTGGCTCGCGAAGACCTCCGGATCAACCACTGACGGATCGGTTTTCATCTTCCCTCCTCGATGTGCGCTCAGCGATACTTGGCCGCTGCGGGCCACGGTTCATGCGGAGAAGAACACTGCGGTCTGGCCTCGTCAAGCGCGCGTGAATGTTGATCCGGGGGCGGGAAACGCTGGTTTCCCGGCATTCCGGAACCCGTGAAGTCGTTCCGTCGCCGAGGTGCATCCTGATAGGGCTCCCTGGGGTCAGACCACCATTGGCCTCGATAACCCTCTGATTTTATTTGTATTGACGGCTTGGATGGCTTGGATTTAACGCCTTAGAGCGTCATTTTCGGGTTCGAAAAAGCCGTTTTAAGGTCGACCAGCGTTAAGCCGTCGTCACGCTCAATGACGGTTTCTCGGCTTCCGGGAATGCCCAGTCGATCCAGATAGCGGCAGACGAAGTCTCGACTGCCGACCACTGGGCTTTTCGTCCAGCAATCATCCCGAGCCAGCCTTCCAGCCGCCAGCTCGGCCTCGACCAGGTCCTTGAGCCTGACGCGAAGCGCCGCGGTGTCGGCGGCGCCGAGCAGGTGACACAACGCGGGCGTGTCGATGATCCGGTACCGCTGCGGGCCGTCCTGGATCTCGCGGTAGCCGCAGACCTCCCATTGCTCAGGATGGCTGACCGGGCCGGCGCGGACCATGTTGAGGTCGATGTAGACCATGCAGCGCGCGAGGTAGGCGTCGGAGTCGACACAGGTGGCGTGGTAGCGGTCTTCCCAGAAGGCCCCGCGGCGAGATTTGCGCTGGTTGTATTCCCATGCCGTTCGACTGGCGACGAGTTGCAGACTGGCGGGGATCTCGTCCCGGCCCCGGTCTTGAACCAGCAGATGGACGTGATTGCTGGTGACCGTGTAGTTGAGGATGCACAGCCCGAAGCGTTTCCTGGCTTCGAACAGCCAGGCGCGCCAGTGCCGGCGGTCCTTGAGAAAGCGCAGCAGGAATCTGCGGTCGTGGCAGCGCTCGGTGATGTGCCAGACGTATCCCGGCGCGACGGTTCGTTTGGCACGTGGCATCGATATTCGCTCCAGTCCCATGACCAAGCGCTACTTTTGCAGGACCGGAAAACGGCTGTCTGTAGGCGTAGGCTGACAGTGATGTCCGTCGAAGCCTTCGGCACAGAGTCGACAGTTGAGGCGGCCTTGGGGGCAGGCGGCTTTGGCGCCTTGGGGTCAGACCAAGCTATCCACAAGCTATCCAGCGTTATGCCACTGATTAAAAGGTGGAATTTCCGCGAAGGTTGGCTGGATTCCGCCTTAGAACGCGGATTTGGCCGCTGAAATGGGGCGCCTAAGCGAAGGGCGGGCATCTCTGGCGCGGCTTAGAGGCGCAGTTTGGCCCCCGAAAACGCAGCTCTAAGGCGGAATGCGAGTCGGTTTAAGCCTCGAAACCACCGGTTTCCGGGAGGGTGCGCTAGCCTGACCTCCGGAACGGCTTGGCTACGGCGACCACCGAGGCCTGGCTGCCGTGGCGCGCCATGGTGGTGAATTCCTCGAGATCGAGGCCGGCGGCTGCGATCTGCGCCCTGAAGTCCGCCTCGTAGGTCACCCGGCCGAAATCGATGCTCGTGACCCGTTTCAGCAAAGGCTTGACCGTTTCCATCCAACGCGAGCGTTGCTGCTGAATCGTCTGGGTAAAGTAGATGCGCCCGTTTGGACGGAGCAGCGCAGAGCAGTGGTGCAGGGCGCGCTCGGGATCCGGCAGCAGCATGAAGCTTCCGGAGAAGTACACGGCGTCGTAGGGACCGCCCCGGTGGTCATAGACGGATTCGTGTCGGACGTCGACGCGGTCGTGCAGGCCGGCGCGGCGCAGCTTGTCGCGGGCGCGTTCGATGTAGTCGCCGTCAATGTCGATGCCGGTGATGTGAACCCGCTTCTCGTCTACCAGATCGGCATTCGCCAGCAGGGCGCCTGCCGTGCCGATCCCGACATCGAGCAGGGTTGCATCCGCGGGAACGCGTCGCAGCACCTCCGCGTACCACTTGGCGGTCAGGCCGACGATCAGGGTGTCGTAGATGACGCTTCGAATCACGACTCGAAAGCCCCGCCAACATTCGGTCCCGTTTCGGACAAAAGAAGTAATCCTGTTCTTGAATGGATCTCAGGGCCTTGCAGTAAGAGCAAGCTATCCGGCGCTATCTCATTGATTGCGATATGGAATTTATAGGAAAGTGCGCCGAATGTAGCCTTAGAAGGCTGGTTTGGTCACTGAGATGGGGTGTCCAAGCGAAGCGTGAGTCCTAGGCGCGCGGCTTAGCGGCGTGTTTTTGGCCCCGAAAACGCAGCTTTAAGCCGGATTTCGAGGCGGTATCGGCCTCGAAGCCTCCGTGTTTTGGAGGGTTGCGCTAGTCTGACCACGGAACGGCCGCAAGGTCTTCCTTGAGGCCGAGGCTCCAAGGGTTCAGTGTTCCGAGCATGGTGTCGTGGTCGCCGAGGTGCCCTGGGCACGGCCCGAGAGCGGCTTCAAACGGGACTTCGAACAGCAATGCGCCTGGCTGGCGGTGCAGACCAGCCGCACGGCAGTTGCGCACCTGATGCGCGTGGCATGGCGCAGTGTGGGACGCATGCTGACGCGAGTCGCTGATGAGCGCGCAGAAGGACGAGATCTGCTCGATGGCCTCAGGCGCATCGGCATTGATGAGCTCAGTTATCGCAAGGGCCACAAGTACGTGACGGTGGTCATCGATCACGACAGCGGACGGTTGGTATGGATGGCGCCCGGGCGAGACCGCGCCACAGTTCATGCATTCTTCGATGCCCTCGGTGAAGAGCGCAGTCGGCAGCTGAAACTCGTCAGTGCGGATGCAGCCGCTTGGATCAACGGCGTCGTCGCCGAGCGTGCGCCCAAGGCCAAACGCTTTATGGATCCGTTTCATGTCGTGCAGTGGGCCACCGATGCCCTCGACGAGGTGCGTCGTTCGGTCTGGAACGACCCGCGCAAGCAAGGAGATGCCGAACAGGCGCCGCCCCTGAAAGCGGCACGCTGGGCGCTGTGGAAGAACCCGGAGGATCTCAATGCGACGCAACGGACGACGCTGAGCTGGGTGGCTCATCTGAACGAGCCGTTGTACCGGGCGTACCTGCTCAAGGAAGGGTTGCGAACGGTGTGCCACCAGAAGAGCTACAGCAAGGCCAAGGCCCGTCTCGACGACTGGCTGACGTGGGCTTGTCGTTGTCGCATTGACCCGTTCGTCAAACTGTCGAAGACGGTCCGTCGGCACCGCACGGCTATCGAATCCGCCTTGCGCAACCGGCTCAGCAACGCCGTGGTGGAGGGCAAGAACACCCAGCTTCGATTGTTGCATCGGGTCGCCCATGGATTTCACGATGTGAAGGCATTCATCAGCTTGGCCATGTTGAAGTTGGGCGGGCTGTGTCCACCCCTGCCGGGGCGAGGATGACCCATGGATGTGTCAGTAGGGCCAGATTTTGCCCCTGCCGATTGCTGTGGATCGGAGGGAGCCGTCATTGACCGTTGCCGAACCGC
>SLTB01000233.1 GCA_007130155.1 Pseudomonadales bacterium | reverse complement strand
GCGCCCCTGTGGGAGCGGATTTATCCGCGAATGACCCCGCAAGTCATTGATTTCTCGCAGTCCATTCGCGGCTGAAGCCGCTCCCACGGAGTCTTGCCAACCTTTTGCGACACCCTCTGAATCCGCTCCCACAGCGCGACTGCGATCGTTTCTTCGCGACGGCGCCATGTTCATTGCTGGGCGGCTACAGAATCCATTCCCCGTGGGGATATTCTTCGAGCAGGGCGCGGGTCAGGACTGAGCGAACCGCTTTTCTGGCGCGCTCTTCGAGCCTGTCGGGCTCCGGATCGTCGAATGCGGCCAGCAGGGCAGCCACATCCGCCGTCGATTTGCCCTTGGCCGTGTCGGCCAGTTCCCGCCAGGAATCCAGTGCTTCGCCTTCGTAGCGGCCGCGGCCGCGGCCGTGGTGCGTCACGGCAAGATAGCGCGCGGCCGCTTCCGCGAGCAGGTCTTCGATGAAGGGCGCGGACCACCCCAGGGTGCGCTTGTCCACCGCCCGTTGACTCCAGGACCAGCCGGCAGCTGCAGACAGGGACGCACCCAGAGCCGTGAACAGGCCCAGGGATGCCCCGCCCAGGGCCAGGTCCAGGGCCGCGCCGGCTCCGGCACCCAGAGCTGCCCCGCCGGCCGCACCCTGCAGGGGGCTCGGACGATCGCCGTGGCTGCGGGTGGCCGTCAGGGCCGTGTCGATGCGACGGGCGCTGGCTCCTTCGAGACCCTCGATGCGGATGAGGGTCTCGTCCAGTTTCCTGACTGCTGCTTCCAGGCGCGACGCGAGTCGGCGCAGGGCGCCCATGCGCGCCAGTCGCGCCGGTTGGCCGGCAGACAGCGCCTCCCGGTCGAGGATGGCTGTGACCAGCAGCGCTGCGATGGCCTCGATGCTGGCGTTAAATCGTTCCAGTGCCTTGGCCTGCCAAACGGGAAGAAGTCTGGCCATGGCCTCTTGCTCAGCTCGCGGCAACACCTCACCCACGGCTGCGAGCAACTGCACTTCGTCGATCCAGCTGCGTTCAAAGGCATCGAGGGCCAGGACGCGGCGAATCGGGGGTTTGGCGAAGCGGTCCCGCCAGCGCTGCTCCAGATCCTCCCGTTCCTGCCTGCGGCTGTGGGGCGGGAGCTGGTTGAGCAGCAGGATCACGGGTTTTTCCAGCCAGGCCAGCATGGCCAGTTCCGCTTCCACCTGGGTGGCGAACTCGGGATCCTCGGCGGCATTGACTTGATAGAGGATGACGTCCGTAAGGTCGCGGGCGGCAAGCATGGCCTGCTGGGAGGAGTGCAGCGCCCGGTCCGCCACCCGGTCCCAGACCTCAGAGAGAAACCAGCCCACTGCTGTCCCACGCTGCTCCAGACGCGCCTTCAGGCGCAGGGAGTCACCGAAGCCTGGGGTGTCCCAGAGCAGCAGCCGATCGCCTCCTTCGGTGGTCGCCAGGGCGTGCAGGGTGTTCTCCATGGTGGTGTGGGGCGCATCCACCACTTCACCCACATCGCTGCGCAGCAGGGTACGGGTCAGTGAGGTCTTGCCGACGTTGGTGTGGGAGATCAGCGCCAGGTGCACGTCCGTGGTCGATGACGCCGGGTCTGTCATGGCGTCGCCTCCAGCTCCAGATGCTCGATGCCCTGGGTGTCGAGCAGTCGTTGCCAGGTGGCGATTCGGCTCTGACGGCGTTCGGGGGCGGTCCGGTAGGCGCCGGCGTCGAGGACCACGCAGAGGTCAGCCTGCTCGGCTGCCGCGGCGAACAGGGGCCCATGAATCTCTTCCTCCGGCGTCTGGGCCGGGTTCATCAGCAGTACCAGACGCGTCAGATCTCCCTCTACAGGCGGCAGCAGTTCCGGATCAGCTGCCACCGCCTCGGCCACTTCGGCCTGAACCAGCCCGTGGAAATGCTCGTTGAGGCGGCCGCGCAGGCGCTCCAGAGTCGAAGGATCCGGCCGGTAGCCTAAGGGCTGAATGCGCACCGTCAACTTCGTCCCGGCCACGTTGGCCAGGATGCGGCGAAACACTGGGTGGTTGCCATCCAGCGTGACCTGGGCGTTGCGGCGGACGTGGAACAGTGCCGCGGCGGTCAGGGCCAGTCTCGGCAGCACCGCGACTGCGGCTAAGGTCGTGGCCCAGAGATGAATCCAGGGTGCTGCCGGAACCGCAGTACTCCCCATGGCGGCCACCTCGTTGGCATCAGGCAAGGGAATGCCGGTGATGAGGCTGGCGGGCGTCAGAACGATGGCGATCAGGGTACTGACCGTGTCGGGGCCGAGAAACGTACTTTCCCAGTAGGCGTGATAGGCCACGCCGAGTCCATCCCAGTAGATGCCGAGGATGGCGCCGAGCGCAAAGGCCGCGGCTGCAGCGTGCAGGGTTGCGCCAAGGCGGCCGAACAGAAGCCTCGGTGCGGCGTTGGCGAAGGCGAGAATGAAGCGTCCGGGCACGGAGGCGAGGCGTTTACCGGCGCCGCTGCGGACGATCCGGCGTCCACACCAGCTCAGTGCACGCGTGCCCCGGGCAAGAGGCCGGGTGCCACTGGGCTGACCCGGCCAGAGCAGGTAGGCGTAGATGGCCAGTTGCCACAGCAGCAGACCGAGCAGTGGCGGAGCCAGAATATTGAAGCGGCCCCCGGTGGTGAGGCCCGAGAACAGGGCGCCGGTCAGCAGGGCCAGCGGCAGCAGCCAGGCGCCGGGGCGGCTGCCCGTCAACCAGGACAGTTGATCTGCCAGCCGGGCCAAGGCCGTGTCCTGCTCAAGGGCGGCGCGGGCCTGCAGCATGAGCTTGCCGTTGTCATCGGCATCGGCGGGCAGGCGATGCCGGATGTCGGGCAGGGCCAGAACATCGGCAGCCACGGCCTCCCGGACCAGCAGCAGCTCTGCCGCCTGATCTGCCGGGAGCTCGATGGCATTGGCGGGTCGGCTCATCAGCGCCCCGTGAAGCCTGGGCTGCGCTTTTCGCGGAAGGCGCGGATCCCCTCGGCAAAGTCGTCACTCTCGGCGGTGAGCCCCCACTGGTCGTGATCCATGTGCATGATTGAGGCCGTCAGGGCGTCGCTGACGGCGTTCACGCTCTGCTTGATCATCTGCAGGGCCAGCGGTGGTCGGCTGGCGTAGTCGGCAGCCATGGCCCGCGCTGTGTTCAGCGCCTCACCGGCCGTCGTCACCTCATCGATGAAGCCCCAGTTGGCCAGTTCCGCAGCGGGATGACGCAGGCCGAGGCCGATCATGCGCTTGGCCCTGGCCGGTCCGACGAGCTGCACGCACAGCGGCAGTGCCTGCCAGTGCAGATTCATGCCGAGGTTCACTTCCGGATAACCGCACTCCGCGGTTTCCGCGGCAACCCTGAAGTCGCAGGCGCTGGCGATGCAGCAGGCGCCACCCAAGGCCACCCCCTCGATGGCGGCGATGGTCACCTGATCGATCTCGCGGATGGCGCGGATCAGCCGCGGTCCGATACGGATGTTGCGGCGCCGCTGCAGTCGGCCCTCGCTGCCGTCCCGAGGCTCGGAGAGGTCGGCGCCGGCGCTGAAGTGCGCCCCGGCACCGGTGATGATCACCACCCGGGTCTCGACATCCTCCCGCAGCGACTCGGCCGCAGTGATCAGCTCCGTCATCAGCGCCCGGCTCAGCGCGTTGAGCTTGTTCGGGCGGTTGAGAACGATCTCTGCGACGGCGCCGTCCTGGCAGACTTCGAGATGGCTGTAGGTCATGTCAGACATCACTCCGTTGGGCAGCCATGAGTTTCGAGCAGGCGAGGAAGCTTGGCTTCGAGCGACAGGCCTTTGTGGACGCATTCCGCTCCAGGTGGAATGCGCCCACCAAAGCCTGCCACGGCCAGCGCAGCGCAGGTTTCTTCCGCGACAGCGTGAACGAAGGTTCGTGGCGAACTCCCACAGTGGCGCAATGCCGGCTGCGAGTGCAGCGAGGCAGCGGTCCGCAGCAAGCGCAGCAGCGCTCACCATCAGAATCCCTCGGCGGCATGGACGCGCTTCCACAGCAGGTTCGGCAAAAACCGCCGCAGGCGCCAGGTCAGTCGCGTTCCCTTGCCCGGAAAGACGAAGAACTCTCCGGCATCCAGGGCCGTGTCGATGGCATCAAGGACATCTTGGGGCTCGAGTTGCTGCGCTGCATCGAACAACTTCGGCCAAGTGCTCTCGCGAGCCTGGTCCAGCAGAGGAGTCTTCACCGGGGGCGGGCAGACGCAGGCGAAGCGGACCCCGCGGCCGCGGTTCTCGTGGTAGAGCACTTCGCTGAAAGCCACCACGGCGAACTTGGAGGCGTCGTAGGCCGCCATGTAGAGGGTGGGCAGCCAGCCGGCGAGTGAGGCGAAGTTCACCAGATCGCCGCGGCCGCGCTCGAGCATGCGCGGCAGCACCAGCTTGCTGACGTTGACGACGCCGTTGTAGTTGATGGCCATCACTCGATGGAAGACTTCCAGGTCCTGATCGAGGGCCCGTCCGAGAGGCATGATGGCCGCAGCGTTCAGGACCCGCTCGATGGGGCCGAGTTCGTTCTCGATCTCATCGATGGCTTTGGCCAGGGCGTCGGCATCGGTGACGTCGATGTTCCAGGTCCGAATGTGCTGGTTGCTTTCTGCGGTGGCCAGAAGGCCCTGTTCGTTGACGTCCAGCGCGGCGACCCGTGTGCCGGCCGCAGCCAGATTGCGTGCCGCAAGCTGACCCATGCCGCTGCCGGCGCCTGTGATCAGGGCCACCTTGGGGTGATCCTTCATGCTCATGCTCCAGATTGTCGTCAAGGAGCGGCCATTGTGCACCAGAGCCAAGCGGTCGGGGCAGGGCCACCGCTCAGGCCTGAAGGCGCTGCCCGCCCATCTGCCGGGCCAGGAAGGCCATAACGGCATCGGGCCTGCCATTGAAGATGATGCGGTCGGCCTTGGCGCGGAGCTGGTAGTCGTACATGGGATCGTAGTACTCGGCCAGCAGTACGGTGATCCAGCTCCGATGAGCGCCTGGATCGCCACTGCTGGCCTGCGTCGTCAGGGCATCCTCAAGCAGCGTCGCGAGCTCCTTGTAGCGTATCCCTCCAAGGCGCTTGCGGATCCGGTACATGGCATGGCGCAGCCAGGACGCGAACAGGGCGAAGCCCTCATCGCCGTGGCAGGCCTCCCGCTCGGCCAGGCCGGCGACGATGTAGTCCTCGAGCGTGATTTCCACCCGCTCTTCGAGGCTGCGCTCCACGAGCACCAGCGGTGCCGTCGCCAGATTGTCGATCAGGGGTTCCGGCAGGCTCAGACGGCCGATGTTGCGGGATTCGTCCTCCACCGCGACGGGGCCTGTTCCCATCACCTGCAATTGCAGCAGGCGCAGGGCCAGCGCGTTCTCGAAACCGGCGGGCGGCGGTTGGCCGCCAGGGCGGGCCCCAAAGGCGGATCCCCGATGCCGGGCGATACCCTCCAGATCGAGACTACGCTTGATGTCGGCAAGCAGGCGGGTCTTGCCGGTGCCGGTACGGCCCCCGAGTACCAGCATGGGGAGCCTCGCGGCCAGCGTCTCGGTGATCTGCAGCAGGTGCTGGCGCAGAGCCTTGTAGCCGCCTTCGATGCGTGGCCTCTCGCGGCCGGCCTCAGCCAGCCATCGCTGGACGATGGTGGAGCGCTGGCCACCACGCCAGCAGTAGATCGCGCCATCGGGATGGGCATCGGCCCAGGCGCACCAGGCCGCCATGCGCTGTTCGCGGACATGTCCGGATACCAGTCGGTGGCCGAGGGCCATGGCGGCATCCTGGCCTGCCTGCTTGTAGCGCAGGCCCACCTCGTGGCGTTCGTCATCGTCGAGCAGCGGCAGGTTAAGGCTCTTGGGGATGGTTCCGCGCGCAAACTCCAAGGGTGCCCGCAGATCGAGCAGCGGGGTCTCGTCGAGCAGCAGGCGGTCGAAGTCCCTTGCTGTGATGAGAGTCGTAATCAGGGGCATACCGAGGTCGGTGTCATGGCACGTCTTCGCTCACCGTCTCACCGTTGCGGAACTTCTCTAGATGTTCTCGCAGCAGCGGCAGGTAGTCGGGGCCGCCGTCTTCGCGCCGGGCATGCTCGGCCTCGGCCACAGCAATGGCCTGCTTCTGGATCTCCACGGCTCGGTCGAAATCGCCGTTGGCCGCGTAGGAGGCCGCCCATGTGTCGAGATAGGCGGCATTCATGGCTGCCGCTGTGTCCTGGGTCATCAGCGCTTCCATGAGCGCCAGGCCGTGTTGCGGATCGCGGAGCTCCTTCTGCTCAGCTACCACAAGGATCCAGGCGACGGTATTGACAGTGTCGGCATCACTGGCCCGCTCTGCGGCCCGCTTCAGCCAGGCAACGGCGGTAACGGCGTCCGCTGGTGCATGTTCTCCTCGGGCGAGCAGCGTGCCGTAGAGCAGCATGGCCTCTGCGGACTCGCCCGACTCGGCTGCCTGGCGCAGCCATTCCAGCGCGCGGTCATCAAAGGCCTCGCCGTCGTCCGTACTGAGCAGGTGGCGCGCGTAAAAAAGCTGACCCTCGGGGTGGCCGCCGGCAGCTGCGCGCTCTAGCAACTGCAGCGCCGCTTCACGATTCTGGGCGACGAACTGGCCGTTGTAGCGCAGCCGGGCCAGCAGCACCATGGCGTCGAGGTTGTCCCGTTCCACAGCCTGGCGTAGCAGATCGACACCTGCGGGCTGGTTCTCGCTGCCGAAGTGTCCGGAGAGATAGAGCTGGCCGAGGTTGTAGAGGGCGGTCGAGGAACCCTGACCCACCGCAAGCAGGAACTGGTCCACGGCAGCATCGATGAGCTGCTCGGCTTCCTCGCCGGAGCGACTTCGGGCAATGACACCGTAGACGACGCCGAGCATCTCGCGGGCGATGACGTTGCCCTCCGCGCTGGCACGCTGCAGCCAGTGAACGGCCTGAATCGTGCTTTCCGCGCTGCCGCGATGCCACAGGCGTATGGCGTAGGAAGTCTGGGCAGCGGCGTCGCCCTCCCGGGCGCGTGCGGCGATAAGCTCCGAGGGATTGGGGCTGTCCTCGCCGAGAACCCGACTGGTGGCCTGGTAGGTGGGCGTGAGGTCGAACCAGAGTTCGCGCAGATTGTCTTCATCGCGGCGGCGGGCCTTCAGGACCAGAGCCAGCGTGCCGTCCGCATTGTCGCCGTGGTAGAGCGCGCCGGCGACTTCATGACGTTGATGGGACAGCCAGACAAAGGCTTCTGTGGCGGAGAGCACCTGCCAGGGATCGCTGGCGGTGCCGCTGCCGGAGTTCTCGATGAGGGCCATGAGATTGGCCAGGGCATTGCGATGGAAGTCGCCGCGGGATTCGTCTCCGGCAGCGAAGGCGAGCCGCTGAAGCATCTCGTGGGCGCGGAGGTCACCGTAGTAGGCATCAAGCATGGCACGGCTGAGGCCTTCGAGGTCATCAGCATCGCTCTTGCCGCGAGCCTGTGCCTGCAGCTGTTCTAGACGCGCCAGGCGGACCGCGAAGTCCTCCCTCTCCAGAAAGGCTTGCGGCAGATCGGCCCAGGCGTCGCTCTGTCCGCTGGCGAGGGCGGTGACCAGGCGCTGATAGCGCTCGCTGTCCGGTTCCTGGCCGGAACTGGCGCAGCCTGCCAGTCCGAATGCCAGCACGAGCAGCACCAGCAGGGCGGGCTTACGGTCGCCGCGGGTGGCTTCTGTTCGGGCGGAGAGGTTCTGCATGAGCGTCTGCCTGCACGGTAACTTGTCAACTATAGCAGAGCCCTTGACCTTCAGCCGGCCGGTGGCGCCGCCATGGCCTGCCCGTCTATAGTCATCCTCCGTGTTGATTGGAAGGCAGACAGCGATGGCAGCGTTTCGCAAGCAGGTGATGATGCCGACGGCGGAGCAGGCACTGCCGGGGCGCAGCGAGAAGATGCCTGTTCCCGATGGGCACTTCGTGCATGACCGGCCTTTGCAGCCACCATTTCCCGAGGGTATGGCCACCGCCGTGTTCGGACTTGGATGCTTTTGGGGTGCAGAGCGTTGTTTCTGGCAGACGCCTGGTGTCTGGACGACGGCCGTCGGCTACGCCGGTGGCTTCACACCGAATCCCACTTATGAGGAAGTCTGCAGCGGCCACACCGGACACGCTGAGGTGGTGATGGTGGTGTTCCGAGAGTCGGACATCAGTTTTGAAGGGCTGTTGAAGATCTTTCTCGAGGCCCATGATCCGACCCAGGGCATGCGCCAGGGCAACGACATCGGCAGTCAGTACCGCTCCTGTATTCTCACGACGTCGCCTGAGCAGGATGCCATGGCGCACACCGCACTCGAACGCTATGGGCGCGAGCTGGCGGCGGCGGGCTATGGCGCGGTGACCACCGAAGTCGCGCCCTGCGACGCGTTTTACTACGCCGAACCCTATCATCAGCAGTACTTGGCCAAAGTTCCCAACGGCTATTGCGGCTTGGGCGGCACGGGCGTGCCCTGCCCTGAACTCGTCGCCACTTCCTGACGCCGGGGGGCGATGGTCGTCGAGGGTTGGCCAGCGAATGCGAGCCGCCGCGCGAAGTCCCGATCCTGCCGGTCGTTTCGCAGTGAGGTCAGGCCGTGCTGCATCGCAATCGGCGGGGTCGGACCGCTGGTCTCGAGGGCTTTCAGGTGACATGGCAGGCTGTGCAGGGTGCCTTTCAGCTCTTCCTCGAGCACTTGTCGCGAACCCCGTACCCCTCAACGACTCGGGCTTGTGGACCAGTGAACAGGCAATGGCGTGGGCCGTCTTCAGATCGTCTGCGGTCAGGGCCGTCAGCGCTGCCTGCCGCCAGAGCTTCAGCGTGATGGGATCATCCCGGGACCGCTGTCGGCCCAGGGCTCAGCGGTCAGGGAAGTGTCCACGGTTGCTGGCAATGTTGGCGTCGTTCTGCTGCATGCCCGCGCCCCCTGGGTGATGTGCCCGGACGCTGGCTGACTGCCGGAAGGCTGTCCTCCCGAATGCATTCTGTGGGAATCTCATGGGCTGCCATCCATAGCAGCCGATCGAGGAAGCTTCATGCACTACAAGGAACTCGATGAGTCGGAGCAACGGCGGCTGCATGACGCCACCTACCTCAACCTGGCCACGTTCCGCCGCGATGGCACGGTGGTGCGCACGCCGGTGTGGTTCGCCGAGGCTGACGGATTTCTTTGGGTATTCACGGCTGGCACCGCCGGCAAAGTGAAACGCCTCGCCAACGACCCGCGTTGCGAGATCGCGCGCTGTGACGCTTGGGGCGGACACCTCGGGCCCTGGATAACCGTGTTTGGCGAACGCATAGGCAATGGGGAATCGGAGAAGCGAGGCTATCGTGCCCTACGCGCCAAGTACGGCTGGCAGATGATGCTGACCGATATGTTGTCGAGGCTGTCGGGACGATTTCATCAGCGCGCGATGCTGCGTATCCGACCCGGGCCGGACGAGACGTTCCCGGACGATTGACCGGCGCAGGTAGCAGTGGATGCATGAGAGCGCCGCAACGCGTTATGCTCGGGGGCAGTACCGCAACAGGCCAACTGATCGGTGTATCGATTGGGGGTTTACCGGCGGTTCGCAGCAATGCGGTCGCCGCAACGAAGGAGTTGCTAAGTGCCGGCCAAGCGTCCTGCCACTCTCGGTGAACTCCGGGCTACGGGGTTCGAGATCCTGCCCATCCGCGAGGAGATGCGCCGAAATCTGATGCGCAAGCTGGCCGACGGCGAAGACCTTCTGCCGGGCATCGTCGGTTATGAAGACAGCGTCATCCCGCAGCTCGAGAATGCGATTCTGGCTGGCCAGGACATCATCCTGCTCGGCGAGCGCGGCCAGGGTAAGACCCGCATCATCCGCTCGCTGACCGGGCTCCTCGATGAGTGGACGCCGGTGCTCGACGGCGTGGAGATCCCGGAAAACCCCTTCGCGCCTATCAGTGCCCAGGCCAAGGTGCTGCTGGCGGAGCAGGGTGACGATGCGCCGATACGCTGGCTGCACCGCAGCGAACGCTACGGCGAAAAGCTGGCCACGCCGGATATCACCATCGCTGATCTCATCGGCGAGGTGGATCCGATCCGTATCGCTGAGGGCCGTTATCTCGACGATGAGCTGGCGTTGTCCTATGGGCTGATTCCGCGCATCAATCGCGGCATTTTTGCCATCAACGAACTGCCGGACCTGGCGGAACGGATCCAGGTCGGTCTGCTCAACGTAATGGAGGAGCGGGATGTACAGATCCGCGGCCACCGAGTGCGCCTGCCGCTGGATGTTTTCATCGTTGCCACCGCGAATCCTGAGGACTACACCAACCGCGGACGCATCATCACACCCCTGAAGGATCGCTATGGTGCCCAGATCCGCACCCACTATCCCCAGACCATCGAGCAGGAAATGCGGGTCATGGAGCAGGAGTACAGTCGGCTCGATATGGGTGAGTACAGGGTGCTCGTTCCGGCGTTCATCAAGGAGATCCTGGCTGAGCTGACCCAACTTGCCCGCGCGTCTCCTGACGTCAGCCAGCGCTCCGGGGTGTCGGTCCGGGCCTCTGTCGCCAATTACGAGACCGTCCTGGCCAACGCCCTGCGCCGGGCCATTCGTACCGGTGAGCAGGACGTGGTGCCGCGCATCTGCGATTTGCCTTTTGCCCTGGCCTCGATGCTTGGGAAGGTTGAATTCGAGGCCTTCGAGGAGGGCCGCGAGCCGCGCATCCTCGCCAAGCTGCTGGATCAGGCCATTGCTGAAGTGTTTCGCCGGCGCGTCGACCTCGACCGTCTCGAGGTGGTGGTGGAAGCCTTTGGCGAGGGCGGCAGCGTCGAAGTCGGCGAGGCGATGCCGAGTTCGGCTTACGCCAAGGTATTGGAGACCACGGGCCTGGCGGATGTGGTGGCTCAGTTGGCACCGGACGGCAATTCCGCGGTGCGGGCGTCAGCCTGCGAACTGGTGCTCGAAGGTTTGCATTTGAACAAGCTTCTGAACAAGGACAGCGTGGCGGGCCAGACCATCTATCGAGGTCATTGACATGTCCATGGGCGGTCAGCGCTTTCGTTATTCGATCTGGGACGGTTCCCAGGCTAATCGCTTCCCTACCGCCGACGAACTCATGAGCGAGCTGTCCGAGGATCTGCTGCAATCCGGTGACCTGCGCTCCGCCCTGAACAACCTGATGCAGCGTGGCTTCCGCATGCAGGGTGCGCCCATGCAGGGGCTGCGGGACATGCTGCGGCAGGTCCGCCGCCAGCGTCGTGAGCGGCTGGAACGTTACGATCTCGGCAGCATCATGGAAGGGCTGCGGGAGGAACTCGAAGCCATCGTCGAACTCGAGCGCGCCACCCTCGATGCCATGAGCGGTGATCCTGCAGGCGGCGATGGGCGCGACAGTTTCGCCCAGTCGCTGATGGGAGACATGGCCAGCGGCAAGCGTGATCGGCTCGACGGCCTGCCCTCGGACCCGGCTGCACAGATGCAGGCCTTGAGCGACTACGAATTCGTCGATCCCGAGGCCCAGAAGCGTTACCAGGAACTCGTCGACGAGCTCAAGCAGGCCATGACCAGGTCCTTCTTCCGTGATGTCGAAAAGATGGTCCGGGAGATGTCCGACGGCGACATCCAGCGGATGAAGGACATGGTGCGCGATCTCAATGCCATGCTGGTCAAGCGCATCGCCGGTGAGGATCCGGGTTTCGAAGAATTCATGACCAAGTATGGCGACATGTTCGGTGACGATCCGCCGCGCTCCCTTGACGAGTTGATTGAGCAGATGCAGGCGCAGATGGCCGCCATGCAGTCGCTGATGATGTCGCTGCCTACCAGTCAGTACGAACAGCTTCAGAAGCTGCTCAGCGATCGCCTTGGCGATGCCGAGCTCGATGCAGCCCTGCGCAAGCTGATGCAGAAGCTCGACTTCCTCGATCCCGGCAAGGGCCAGCGTTATCGCTTCTCGGGCGAAGAGCCCATCGACCTTGAATCGGCCATGGACCTGATGGGCGAAATGCAGGGTTTTGATGACCTCGAGGGGCAGCTGCAGGCGGCCCAGATGGATGGTGATCTCTCCCATGTGGATCTCGATCAGCTGCGCGAGACCCTCGGTGAGGAAGCTGTCGATGCCATCGAGCAGATGCAGAAGCTGCTCGAGGTGCTCGAGGAGGCCGGCTTCATCGATCGTAACGCTGAAGGCTTCGCGCTGACGCCGCGTGGCATGCGCATGATCGGGCAGAAGGCGCTCGGGGAGATCTTCAAGGCCCTGCGCCGCCAGAGCCTCGGGAATCACGCGCTGCCGGAGCAGGGGCGCTTCGGCGATCGCGTCGAGGACACCAAGGTCCACGAGTACGGCGATCCCTTCAATCTGCACATGGCTCGCACGCTGCAAAATGCGTTGCGCCGGCAGGGCCCTGGAACGCCGGTGCAACTGTCGCCGGATGACTTCGAGATCTATCGCAACGAGTCTGTTACCCGGACGGCCACGGTGATGCTGGTGGATCTGTCCTGGTCCATGGAGCTGCGCGGGGCCTTCCCGGCAGCGAAGAAAGTGGCCATGGCGCTGAACAACCTGATCACTTCGGCCTATCCCCGCGACAGTTTCCACGTCGTCGGGTTCTCGGCCTATGCCAAGGAACTCGCCGCCCACGAAGTACCGTTCCTGACTGTGGACGAGTATGTTCTCGGCACCAACATCCAGCATGCTCTGCTCATCGCCGAGCGACTGCTGGCGAGAGAACAGGGCGGATCGAAGCAGATTCTGATGATCACGGATGGTGAGCCGACGGCGCATATCGAGCAGGGCCGCGCTCAGTTCGCCTATCCGCCCACCCCGCAGACCATCCGCGAGACCTTGAAGGCGGTGAAGCGCTGCACCCGATCGAACATCACCATCAACACCTTCATGCTCGACGAGAGCTACTACCTGAAGGCCTTCATGGATCAGGTCAGCCAGATCAACGGCGGGCGGGTATTCTACTCCGCGCCGGAGAAACTCGGCGAATATGTCCTGGTGGACTACGTTCAGCACAAGCGCAAGGTGCTGGGTAGGCGCTGATACCGCTCCCGATCCCTCTGACACAACCCAGCAAACGTCCGGAATCCGTGCGAACCATCCTGGTCAGCACTGTTTTAGCGCGCGTTGGCCTTGGGAAAGCGTGAGTTTCCGGCCCCTGGGCGCAGCCCCAGTTGGCACGCGAATTGTTTGCTGATTCAGATCTGCTCCAATCAAGGCTGTCATCGTGTCGGGGTACTCGCGCAGGAAGGTTCTGGAGCTGCTCGGTGCGGCAGGTGGATCCGCCGCCAGTTACCAAGTGGCGATGGCGCTCGGTCTCCTGGCCTCCCCCGGTCCGATGGTCAAAGCGAGTGTGCAGCACCTGCGCGATACCAAGCGGCGAGTCGTGATCCTCGGCGCCGGCGTGGCCGGTCTGGTGGCGGCCTACGAACTCGATCGCGCCGGCTATGAGTGCATCGTGCTGGAGGCTTCCCACCGTCCTGGTGGACGTGTCCTCACCCTGCGCGGTGGCGATATCGTCGATGAGGTGGGGCATCGGCAGGTGTGCCGCTTCGATCGTGATCCCGCTTTGTATTTCAATGCTGGAGCTGCGCGCATTCCGGCGGATCATGTGGCGCTGCTGCAGTACTGTCGCGAGCTTCAGGTCCCGCTGGAGGTGTTCGTCAACGACAATCGCAATGCGCTGGTTCACGACGATTGCCTGTTCGGTGGCAAGCCGGTCCGGGCCCGGGAGTTCATGACTGATGCGCGTGGGTTCGTCAGCGAGCTCCTGGCCAAGGCGGTGCTCGGCGAGCGGCTGTCGCAACCCTTCGACGCCCTGGATGCCGAGCGCCTGCTGGGTTTCGTCCGTACCTACGGCGACCTCGACAGCAATCACTTCTACCGCGGTTCGTCCCGTGCAGGCCTGCGCAACGGTGGTTTCATTACCCCCGGTGAACTCAAGGAACCCTTCGATTTCAGTGAGTTGCTCAACAGCAACTTCTGGCGCTACCAGATGCACTGGGCCGAGAGCAACGATCAGGCCGCGACCATGATGCAGCCGGTGGGCGGCATGGACGCAATCGTCAATGGCTTCATGGGCCGAATGGGGCATCTGGTCACGCTCGAAGCCATCGTCCGCCGCATCCACCTCGAACAGCGAGGCGTGAGCGTTACGTATGCGTTCCACGGCGAGGAGCGGCGGATTGAGGCTGACTACTGCATCAACAGTATTCCTACCCACCTCACCGCGGGTCTCGACCACAACTTCCCGCGTGATTACGTCGACGCCCTGCGGGTGGTGGAGCGCGGCAAGCTGTTCAAGATCGGTCTCCAGGCCCGAGAGCGTTTCTGGGAAGCTGAGCACATCTATGGCGGCATTTCCTGGACCAGTCAGGACATCACGCAGATCTGGTACCCGCCCGTCGGCTTCCACTCTCCCAAGGGCATCCTGCTTGGTGCCTACACTTTCGGTGATGCTGGTGGCCAGAGGTTTGCGGACATGTCACCGAGCGAGCGCATCAGCGTTGCTATCGAGCAGGGCGAGCGGCTGCATCCCGGCTACCGCAACTACATCGAGAACGGCGTCAGTGTCCCCTGGCATCGCATGAACCACATGCTCGGCTGTTCGGCACGTTGGCGCCCAGAGGACCGCCAGGTCCACTACCCGCGCCTGCAGCAGCCTGTCGGGGCCCACTACATGGTCGGCGACCAGATCAGCTACCACTCGGGCTGGCAGGAAGGTGCAGTCCGCTCGGCCCACTTCGCGCTGGCGGACATCGACCGCCGCGTACAGGCTGATCTGGCACTGGGCGCCTGGTCCTGAATCCCGATGGTCTGGCCCACCCCCATTTTCATTGAATCAGGCAAGGAGCAGTTCATGGTGAAGCAATCCCTGCAGTACATGCGACACAGTGCAGGTACGAAGGCCCTGCTGCTCGCAGGCCTCGGCTTGGCGGCCATGGCATCGGCCAGCCAGGAAATCCAGTTGCGCGGAACACTCGCCGGTCCGCTGGTGGTCACATCCATTGGTGGCGCCAGTTTGGATGTTGCTGCTGAAATCCGAATCCAGCACGATCTCATTGGCAGCGATTTTCCCATTGCGCGCGCTGTTGAAATCCCGGCGGGATCCAGCTTGGTCTGGCACAGCGGCCTGACACCCCGTCCCCTTGATCCGAATGCACCGCGCTTCAGCCGTGAGTACTGGGGTGATACCCGTGCCCAGACCATCAGTGTCATGGATCGTATGGTGGAGTCGCTGGAAGATCTTGGTTTGAGCCTGGACGACATCGTCAAGATGACGGTGTTTCTCGTTCCCGACCCGGAGATCGGTAATCGCATGGATTTTGCCGGCTTCATGGAGGCCTATCGGCAGTACTTCGGCGCCGACGCGGGGCGCATGAACCTGCCTGCCCGCTCTACAGTGGGTGTGGCGGATCTGGTCGCGCCGGGGATGCTCGTCGAGATCGAGGCGAATTTCGTTCGCCGCTGATGATGCCGCCGCAGCGGTTTGCGTTTTTCATGGCGTCTAGGCATCGGACTCCTCGCAGCCGAAAAGGGCTTGGAAAAATGCTGCCAGCGAGCGCTGTCCTGTGCCTTGTCACCTGCAGTGTCGCCGTGTTTGCCGCGTCGCCGCCAGCTGGCGTCATTGCCGATTGTGTGCTGTGCCATGGCACCGATGGGCGCGGCAACGAAGCCGTGGCAGCACCGCGCATCGCCGGTATGGAACCCTGGTATCTGGAAAGGCAGTTGGTGGCATTCCGGCGCGGCTGGCGTGGGACCCATGCTGCGGACGATCAGGGTCGAGAGATGCGCCCCATGGCGGTGATGCTGGATGCAGAGCATGTCGGGTCCGTCGCGGCCTGGTTTGCCGCCAGGGAGGCTCCCCCCCCGCAGCCAACCCTGACCGGAAACGTGGATCGGGGTCGACAGCACTACAGTCTCTGCGCCCAGTGCCACGGTGTGCGCGGGGAAGGCAAACAGAGTCTCGGTGCTCCGGCCCTGGCGGGGCAGAACGACTGGTACCTGGCTCGCCAGCTGCACCTCTATCGTTCTCAGTATCGCGGTCAGGTTCGTGAGGACAGTTATGGCATGCAGATGCTGGCCATGGTCGGCACGCTGGTGGACGACCAGGCTGTGCTGGACGTGGTGGCCTTCATCAATACGTTCACTGAACCATGCAGCCTCGCGGTCGCCGCGTCACCTGCTGACGGACCCGGCTCTTGACCGGAGGCAGGCCTCCGCGTAAGCAAAGGAGTTTTTCCGTCCACGGAGTCGACTCTCATGTCCCGACGCGAAGCCCTGATCATCGATGGTGTGCGGTCCCCCCGCGGTCGCGGCAAGCCTGGTGGCGGCTTGCACCACATTCACCCCCAGCGCTGCATGGCGCAGGTCTTGAACCGTCTGCGTGACCGGGTGGGGTTTGATCCCGCCGACGTGGAGGATGTGATTGCAGGCTGTGCCTCAGGTACCGGCGACCATGCCATGGACATCGCCCGCATGAGCGTACTGGATGCGGGCTGGCCTACAAGCACCCCTGGCGTCACCCTGAACCGCTTCTGCGGTTCGGGTCAGCAGGCCGTCACGTTTGCGGCCATGGGGATTCTCGCGGGACATCAGGAACTGGTGATCGGCGGTGGCGTCGAGTTCATGTCGCGCCGGTCGCCGACCCACGTGGATGGCTTCACTGCGAACAATGACCACCTCTTTGCCCGGTATCCCCAGGTCCCCCAGGGTATATCCGCCGACCTGATCGCCACCCTCGAGGGCTTCAGTCGCAGTGACTGCGATGCCTATGCGGTGGAGAGTCAGCGCTTGGCTGCCGAGGCCATCGCCGATGGCCGCTTCGCGCGTTCCGTGGTGCCGATTCTCAACGACGATGGCACGGTGGCCCTCGATCGCGACGAGCATCCCCGCCCTGGTACCACCCTGGAGGCTCTGGCCGGCCTGAAGGCTTCCTTCGAGCAGATGGGTACGACCCGGCCGGAGGGCAGAGAGAAAACCTACGACGAGTACGCCCTCTCGGCCTACTCGCAGCTCAGCGCCTTGGATCACGTTCACCACGGCGGCAACTCCTCCGGCGTGGTGGACGGCGCCAGCGCACTGCTGCTGGCTTCCAACGACTACGCGAAGGCACTGGGCCTGAAACCGCGGGCGCGCATCGTCATGTCGGCGACCGCCGGCAGTGAGCCCGTCATCATGCTCACTGCACCCGCACCGGCGGCGAAGCTCTGCCTGAAGAAGGCCGGCATGACTGCGGCTGATATCGACCTGTGGGAAGTCAACGAGGCCTTCGCCTCGGTGGTGCTCAAGTTCCTCAAGGAGATCGATGTGCCTCGAGACCGCTTCAACGTTAATGGCGGGGCCATTGCGCTGGGTCATCCCATCGGCGCCACGGGTGGCATGCTGATCCAGACCGTGCTCGACGAACTTGAGCGCCGGGATCTCAGCACGGCACTCATCGCCATGTGCACAGGCGGTGGTATGGGTACTGCCACCATTATTGAAAGGGTTTGAACGAGGATTCATGGCATGCGCGGGGTGTTGTTGCTGGTCAGAACACTGGTGGTGGGTTTCGCCAGCGATCCCAACTACCGTGGCTTTATGGACAGCGTGAATGTGTTGTTCATCAATGCGGTCTTCCGGGGCCCGGCGTATACCCATCGGCTGCGTTGAGTGGTGTCGGCCCGACCGGGCCAGGCTCCACGACCGGATCGAGATGTGGCAAGGTGCCCTTCGTTGTGGCAGAAAAGCTGGAGGTCGACCGTCATGCATGATGATCACGAAGTGCCTGGGACGGCTCCCCAAGGCATTGCCGATCCTGCGCGGCGACGGCTGCTGATGGGCGGGGCAGGTCTGGCCGGTGCGGCGCTGACGGCGGGCGCGGTGCATGCCACGGGACGCACCCGCAAGGATGGTCGTTATGCGGGCCAGGTGGTGCTCATCACTGGCGCGACGTCTGGAATTGGCGAGGCCACTGCCCATGCCTTTGCCCGCGAAGGTGCCAAGGTCTGTTTCTGCGGCAGGCGTGAAGAGCGCGGGGCCATGGTGCAGGCGGCCATTCGGGAGGGCGGCGGTGAGGCTACCTTCGTCCGTGCCGACGTTCGTGAGGAAGGTGAGGTCGCGAAGCTGGTGGCGGCCT
>SLTB01000242.1 GCA_007130155.1 Pseudomonadales bacterium | reverse complement strand
GGGAGCGGCTTCAGCCGCGAATGGACTGCCAGAAATCAATGACTTGCGGGGTCATTCGCGGATAAATCCGCTCCCACAGGGGCGCCACGCTGAGTTTTGCGACACCCTCTTCAGCCGCGAACGCGGCGCTTGAAATCAATAACCTGCGTGTCATTCGCGGATAAATCCGCTCCCACAGTGTAGGGCGGTCCCACAAGGGGCTCGCAGATCAGCGGAAGAAATCCACCAACGCCTTGGGTCGTTCGATACCCCAGCCCTGGGCGTAGTCGACGCCGATTTCGCGCAGGCGCTCGAGCGTCTCGGCATTCTCCACGCACTCGGCGATGGTTTGTTTGCCCATGAAGTGGGCGATCTCATTGACGGACTTCACCACGGCGAAATCCGCCGGGTTGTTCAGCAGATCCTTGACGAATACGCCGTCTATCTTGACGAAGTCCACCTCGAGATTGCGCAGATAGGAATAGGACGCGAGGCCTGTGCCGAAATCGTCCAGCGAGAACTTGCAGCCTAAATCGTTCAGCCGCCGCATGAACCGTCGTGCTCCGTCCATGCTGGTGATGGCCGTAGTCTCGGTAATCTCGAAGGTGACCTTGTCGGTGGGCACTTTGCTGCGCTCGAGCTCGGCAATCACGAAATCGAGGAAGCCCTCGTCGGTAAGCGAGGCGCCAGAGAGGTTGATGGAGAAGCCATGAACCTCGTCCAGCCACTCGAGATGCTGACTCATCCAGCCCAGGGTATGGGACACGATCCAGCGATCCACCGCCGGCATGCGATCGTAGGTCTCCGCTGCAGTGATGAAGTCGATGGGGGGCATGGGCCTACCCTTGTCATCGAGCACGGTCATCAGAACTTCGTAATGTGACGGCGCCTCAGCTCGGCCAATGGGCGCGATACGCTGGGCCGTGAGGCGGATGCGGTCCTGCTTCAGGACCCGGTCCACTTCGCTGACCCACTCCATCACGCCGCGGCGGGCAGCAAGTTCCTTGTCTCCCACCTCGAACACCTGCACGCGGTTGCGACCGCCGTCCTTGGCGGCATAGCAGGCCTGATCCGCCTGCTGCATGAGTGTCGCCGCCTCCCGGCCGTCGTTGCGGAAGGCCACGAAACCCATGGACGCGGTGACCGCATACTCCCGGTCACCCCATTCGAAGCGGAAATCCCCGATGCTCTTGCGCAGGCTTTGGGCCAGGGCGAGCGCCTCGTCCTTGCTGCAGCGCTCGAGCAGCACGCCGAATTCGTCACCACCCAGGCGTGCCAGAATCGAGCGGGTACCTCTGAGCTCGTGACGCAGCCGTGGCACCAGGGAGCGCAGCAGCTCGTCGCCGGCATCGTGGCCACTGGTGTTGTTGATGATCTTGAACTGATCGAGATCGAAGAACAGCACCGCGTGTTCCACGTCCGATGTCTCAGCCTGGATGACCGCCTGCTCCACCCGCCGCTCGTATTCCTTTCGGTTCATCAGACCCGTGAGCGCGTCATGGGTGGCCTGATAGGCGAGCTGGTTGTGCATGTTCTGGAGCATGCGCTGGGAGGCGCGCTCGGTCAGCGGCTGATCGGCCTCATCCAGGATCGTCAGGCGACCGGCGTTCAGGCCCGACACCAGAGCGCGCAGATCGAAGTCGTGGACCTTCACGCCCTTGCTGTTGATCAGGGTGAAGGCGGCGTGATCGTCACCAACCCAGGCCACGGTAAGAATGCGTGAACGACCGCTGTCCTCCCGCTCGCTGAGCCATGTCCCCACCTCCAGTTCCTTGGCACGCTCGACCCAACGCTCCCACTGTTGGCGCTCGGCATCACTCTTGGCGCCTTCGGGCTCCGGCTGAGCTTCCGGAAGCTTGTTCTCCAGGCCAAGCAGCTCCGCCGTGGCCTCTTCTTCCACCTTCACAACCGGGCCCGCTTCGCCCTTGCCGTTCAGGGCCTGGGCCAGGGCATCGAGCAGCAGCTGACGCTTGGCCGGCTCGAAGCCAATGCTCTCGAGCCCGACGGACACTTCGTCCATCAGTTTCTGGGCCACTGCGGGCGCCGTTTCTCCTTCGCTGAGCGCTGTGGTGAGCTGGTCGACCACATCGACTTGGTCACGCCAGGCGTCGCTGTCGCTGCCTTGGCGGAGCTGAGTGTGCACCAGCAGGTTGCGCCAGCCCGGATTCAGAAGCTTGAGTACGAGCTCCGGCACGTCGCGTCCGGACAGTTTGCTGCCAAGCTCCCGCACCACCGCGCGCCGGGCACTCAGCAGGCGCTGGGAACCCTCACTCTGGCGGGCGACCCGCTGCAGGTTACCCTCGAACAGCCGGCGCTGGCGCTGCAGCAACGGCTCGATCTCTTCCAGGCCATGCTCGAACACTGCCGGGCCACCGTCGTAGTCACGCTCGAGCTGTTGCAGCAGTTTGTCCACCTGGGCCTGGATGGCCGGATCCATGCCGTCACCGGCATCGGTGAGGCTGCCGAGCTCCGCCAAGCCATCGAGGAAGCGCAGCGCGGCGTGCATCGGTGCCTTGCTGGTATCGAGAAACTCGGTGTCTTCAGTGGCCAGCTTGTTGTAGGTGACCTCGAGTTTGTCGAGCCAGTTGTCGAAAGTCGGCGGCAGGTAGCCGTCACCGCGGACTGACTCCAGCAGGCCGTCCACCACTTCCAGCGCATCGCGCTGCTGGGGCGACAAGGTGCGCCCGTCGCCGCTTTGGGCCAGCTCTTTCGCCAACCTTCGACGAATGGGTGCCCGCGGCTCACCCAAAGCTGGACGTGGCTGGGAGGCGAGGCGATCGAAGGCCGCAATGAGTTCGTCCTCCCGATAGACCGTATCGGGAGCGGCATGAACCTCGTCACTCCAGGGCGCTTCTGTCGGCAGGCCATCAGGACCCGGCAGCGCCCGCTGCAGATGCATGAGTTCCCGGGCAGCACCGTAAATATTGCCGATGGGCGCCGATGCATGTCGTGCACTTCTCCGACCCACTGCGCCCTGACGGGTACCGTACCAGCCACCGCCGCGGGGGCCTTGCGACGGGGTGCCCTGCTGGGCTTCGTACTCGGCTCGTGCCGCCGCCAGAGTGGCAGCGGGTAACGCAAACTCCTGGGTGAAGGCGCCCACATCAGGCTCGACTTCCGGCGCCTCTTCCTGCTGCTGCTCCTTCTGCTGCGCGAGCCGTGAAGCCTTGCTGGCAGCACTGACGATTTCTTCCAGGGACGGAAACAGTCCGCTGTTCTCCAGCGCCTTGTGCAGGGCCGGATAGAATCGACGCAGGAAAGCAAGGAGTACGTCGCGGAAGCAGTCGAACAGGATCTCTCGGATCTCCCGCTCGAGCCCCAGTGGCTTGATGGCATCATCGAAGGCCACGCTCAGGACTGTGGGTCCGATAGGCAAGGCGTCCTTCTCGCCCCAGGTCGGTGCCACCATGGCTAGCCGCAGACTCAGCTCCCTGAGGTCTTTCGAGTAGCGCGTCTCGGCCCGGGAGATGACATCGGCCACCAGCAACCAGTCCTCGAACTGGTCCGTGTCCACCAGGCTGAGCCGGCTCTCGCCCTGCTTGCCCCGAAACTGCCGTCGCTTGTAGAGCTGATCCATGTCAACGGTATGGTTGATCTGTTCCAACACCGAAGTCACGACCTGATCGATGACGTCCTGCTGGGACTTGTCGAGCAGACTCATGCCGCCGAACATGAGGTTCTGGCGGACGTTGTTGCTGGCATTCTGGGCCTGAACCAGAAGGTTTTCGCGCACGCGATCGAAAGTGGTCTTGAGGAATTGGTCAAGGGCCGGCCGGCTGAGATCGTGAACCAGCTTGCGGGCCACCGCCGCATCGGGCTCGGCCAGCTTGGGCTTGGTTTCAGCGTCGGCCTCCCTGCCGCCCCCTACCTTCTCGCGACTGAAATCGCGGGAGGCAGCATAGCTTTCGAGGGCACGGAACGCCCGCAGCGCCATGCCGTTGGGAAAATAGACCCCGAGACCGTTGCCGAGGACCCGTGCCACCTGGGCGGTGACGCGGAAATTGCGGGCGTCCTCCACCTCCGGCACCGAGAAATGGATATGCACCACATCGTTGACCTGGGGGTCGAAGCCGGATGAGCGCAGGGTACGGCGGGCACCTTCCTCGCCCATGAGCAGCATGCCGCCGACGCAGAAGTCGTGGATGGTGCAAGGCCAAGTGCGGCCACTCTCCGGATGCAGAATGGCATCGAGCATGACCTGCAGGCGGGGCTCACTCCGACGGTCGGCTCCATTCATGAAGCGTTGCCTCCGACCACACTGACTGGACCGCTGGCGGTATGCGCGGCAGCTTCCTTAAGCCTTGGATTTTTGCAACCCTGGTTGCGGCCATTGGATGTCAGGGCCAGCAGGACGGCACAACCGAGGAGCCAGGGCCCATAGAGCAGCCAGCAACCGGCGGCCCGGACGCCCACCTGGTGGACTGCGCGCGCCGTCCATGCCCACACCACGAACGCCAGTCTTCCGACCCCACCCATCAGAGAGCGCCGCAGACGCAGGGCTTGCCGCTGCTCGTCGTTACGGTCACCCATGATCAGACCCCGCAGCCCACCGATACTGATCCCGCAGCCCAAACCGCTCTCAGGAATTGTAATTGAATCGCAAGTGGAATGCGCGTTACGCACATCAAAGGCGCGGCGCTCAACGCGCCCGCCGGACCGCTTCGCGCCAGCCGTCGAGCAGCAGCCGGTGACGCTCCCTGGGCATGGCCGGTTCGAAGCGCCGCTGCAGACGCCAGCGCTGTCCAAGCTCGTCTACGTCACGATAGACGCCGGTGGCCAGTCCGGCCAGATAGGCGGCGCCCAGCGCGGTAGTCTCGGTAATCTGCGGTCGTTCCGCCGGCATTTCCAATACATCTGCCAACAACTGACAAAGCCAATCGTTCACCACCATGCCGCCATCGATGCGCAGCACGTCGGGGCGGGCGCCATCTGCCGCCATGGCGTCCACCAGGTCCCGGGTCTGCAGGGCCACTGATTGCAAGGTCGCCGTCACCAGTTGGTCCACCCCGGTATCCAGGGTCATGCCGCAGAACAGGCCGCGGGCCTCGCTGTCCCACCAGGGCGCACCGAGGCCGGTGAAGGCCGGCACCAGATAAACCCCACCGGTATCGCCGCCGGTGCGCCGGGCGCAGGCCTCGGAGGCGGCGGCATCAGGGATGAAGCCGAGCCTGTCCCGCAGCCACTTGATGGCCGCTCCGGCGACGAAGATG
>SLTB01000177.1 GCA_007130155.1 Pseudomonadales bacterium | reverse complement strand
GGTTCTCGCTCGCCCTGGCTTGCTCTTCCTTCAACCCGTAGCTACGGCTACGACTTTCAGTCCAGAGCGGCGCCAGAACGGCTGCGAACCTCGCCAGCTCTCGGGATACTGGTGAGATTTCTGGGCTAGCGAGGCTCTGAGCTGGATGCGCCGCAGCTCTGCGGGGCCCTCAGAGGGTGCCTGGCTCTGTGTTGCATCCGCTCGACGTGGCGCCATCACGCCTTCGCGAAAGCCTTGATCCAGAGGCCCTCTGAAGGCCAGAGCGGGGCGAACCCAATTCAGAGCCTCCCAAGATCCCGGGTCAGCGCGTCGAGATCCAGGGGTGGCCTGAAGTGGCCCGCCATACGCGCTTCAGGATCGATCAGCACCAATGCGGAGGCGTGATCCACACTATAGTGCCCCCGGCTTCCCGGTACGCGCACGTAGGCAAGCCCCAGGCTTTCGCTGAACGCCTTGATGTCAGCCGTGTCGCCGGTGGCACCACGCAGGCGTGGGCTGAAATAGCCGAGGTACTCAGCCATCTGCTCCGGCGTATCCCTTTCCGGGTCGACGCTCAGGAATACCACCTGTACCGGCTTGCCTGCCTCGTGCAGCCTTTGCTCGAGCCTTGCCATCATGGCCAGCGTGGTGGGACAGATGTCGGGACAATGAGTGAACCCCGCGAACAGGAGACTCCAGCGATTTTCCAGGTCCTTGCGGGTGAACGGTTGACCTGACTGGTCAACAAGATTGAAGTCTGCAACGCTCGTGCGCTTCGTCAGCACCGTTCCTGAGTCCAGCGCCAGTTCGTCGCCGTTGCTGCCTGGCCACACCTGGACGATCCCGAATGCACCAAGACCGGCCATGCCGAGTGCCGTCAAGATGAATCGCAGCATGCGGGGCATGGATTCCTCCCGTGCATGGATGCGTGAGTTGTCGAGTCTGCCGGCCCAGCATGGTCTCGGCAAGGCCGCCGGCGGACGGGATTGATTCCGTCATCCTTCTCAAGTTCCTCGATCATGTCCAGCACAGCGCTCAGCGATGAATGGTGCTGCCCGCCAGAGCCTTACTCGATCTTGCTGCCGCGGGTGACAGGTGCTTCCGTGCAGGCCTTCATCAGCACCTCCCTCAACGCACCCATACTGAGATCGAACGGCATATCACCGCACCGCCGAAGAGCGTGTGAAGCGGCTGAGTCGCGGGCCGAGTTTGACGTGGCCCCCCAGAGGAGTAACGTTTGGAGCATCGCTAGACTGATGCGGTCGAATCGGTATGACCGAACGAGGCCAACTCCAACCCACCCAGAAAACGCTGATTTATCAGTGTCCGAAGCCTAGTCCATGCATGTGCCGGATGCGGCACTTGGCTAGCGCCGCATGCGCGACTCCGGCATGCCAATGCTGCTCGTGCACGGATACGACGACCTGGGAGTTCGAGCACTGCTCTAGCGTGCCAATGTACCCGACGGCTCGTTCTCCCACTCCTCTGACGGCAAGGAAGACTTCGCGCTTCAGGTCATCGATCAGTGCATGGTCGACCGGCTTGGCGTCTTTTTCTACCGCTAGTAACTTGGGAGTCTGAGGCAGTGACGCCCGGACATGCACATGGTCGGCGTCAGACCACCAACTGTGATGGAGGACATGAAATGTGCGTAAAAAATAGCACTTTAGTCACCGTCAGCGTGACTATTCTGGTCAGCCTGCTGATCGGCGGCACCGCTTTCGCCAACCAGCCGATCAAATGGACGGCCGATGATCCCGATCTGGAGTGGGGACCATGCCCTGAATTTTTTCCCGAGGGTTGCGGCTTGGCCGTGCTTCAAGGTAATCCTGCGGAACAGAATGCGGATGTGCTGTTGCGCGTCCCCGGCAACAGCGAAGTTCCGCATCACTGGCACAGGTCTGCAGAGCGCATGGTGCTGATTCAGGGTGAATTCGTCATCGACAATGACGGTCACGACCCCGTGACGATGCGGGCGGGGACCTATGCGTATGGTCCGCCAGAATTGCCGCACACGGCCGCATGCCGATCGGACGTAGACTGCCTGCTTTTCATCGCCTTCGAAGAGCCGGTCGATGCGGAGCCGACCGACGGGTAGCCGCGCCCAGCGCGCGGGCCTTGTGGAGGCAAGGCCCGCGTCATTGACCGCTATCGAGTCGCCAGGCATGGCCGAGGCCAGCCCGAACAGGCCCGCTGCTCTTCCACTGCGCCACGCGAAGCGCTCGCTCGCCACGGCTTTCGTTGTCGTGATCGCCATTTTCGGGCTTGCGGGTTGCGGTGCGGGCATGACCGCCGCCCAGCTTGATGCGAGCTACGAGAACGCCCTCACTGCGAGCTCAGAGCGAGCGCGGGGGGACCTCGGCGAGAATAGCGAGGCCCTCGCTGAAGCAGTCGGGCGCGCGCAGCGCTTCTTCGAAGCGGTCACTCCGGAGAGTGTCCGCGAGCTCGCCGCGTCGACCTACGCCGAGGACGCCTATCTGAACGACACCCTCGCCGCTATCGAGGGGGCGCCGGCGATCGAGGCGTACTTCCTCGATGCGCTGGAGAGTGCCGACGTCCTGCGGGTGGATTTCCGCTCGATCGCCGTTGACGGCGTCGACGTCTATGTCCGCTGGCGCATGCACATGGAAGTCCCTGCGCTAAAGGGCGGCGAGCCGCTGCTGAGCCATGGCGTCAGCCAGTTTCGCTTCGATGACGAGCTGCGCATTCTGCTTCACAAGGACTTCTGGGACTCCGCCAGCGGCTTCTACGAGCATGTCCCGGTCCTCGGCCGCGTCATCCGCGGGTTGCGGCCCTCACACTGAACGCGACGGCGCGAGGTGGTGACACTGCGGTGGGCCGCGCCCAGGGTCCTGCAGGATAGTTCCCGTTCACCCGGACCGGCACTCACGCTGCCCTCGCGTTTGCCCACTTCCTGCGAGGTTCCGGCTCTGGTCCGTTTCCTGGCGCCTCTTGCTGTGGCGGTGCTGGCTGTAGTGGTCAAGTTTCCGATCGGCGTGGCAGGTTGACCCTGGGCCGGGACCGGGTTAAACGGTTGGATCGGCGACCTGCCGGAGAAGAGCAATGGCTAGCGAAGACGCCTGGCTCAGGGAGCAGATCCTCGACGCGGCACTGGAGTTGGCAGCCCAGCAGTCCTGGGAGGCGGTGCGGCTGCACCAGGTTGCGGGAAGGCTCGGAATCGGACTCGATACGCTGCGGCGCGAGTTCGCTGAGAAGGAAGATCTGGTCGACGCGTTCTTCGATCGCGCGGATGCTGCCATGCTGGAGAGTTTGCAGAGTCCGGATTTCGCGGCGCTGTCACCGAGGCAGCGCTTACGGTGGCTGATCCTGGCCTGGCTCGATGCGCTGGCGCCGTTTCGTCGCACGGTTCGCGAAATGATCGTCGGCAAGCTCGAACCCGGCCATCTGCATGTGCAGATTCCAGGATTACTCCGGGTGAGCCGGACAGTGCAATGGATACGCGAAGCTGCCGGCCTGCAGGCGACGTTCTTGCGCCGAGCATTGGAGGAAACGGCGCTGACGACCATCTACCTCGCCACCTTCACGCGTTGGCTCAACGACGACTCCCCGGATGCAGTGCGGACCCGACGCTTTCTCGATCGCTGTCTCTTGCTTGCGGAAGGCGTCGCCGAGCGCCTCGAAAGTCGCCGAGGCTCGTTCCGGAGCGGGCGGGACGCAACAGTCGGGCCGGTGCCGGATCATGAAGTGCCCGGCGAACCTGGCAATGACCAAGAATCTCCGGGACGCTGACTCTGAAGACCTTGCCTCCTCACCCGGATGGACGCTTTCGACAAGCCGCTCAGGCACTGCAGAACAGCGCGTCCGCCGGCTTCATCGGAACAATGGCTGATCGAAGCTCCGGAGTTTCCGCGAGTGTAATGTTCCGGCCTCCGCTTCGGATCTCAGAAGCTCCATGGCTCTCAATCCGATCTTCAGATGCTGAGCCACACGCTCCTGATAGAATACATCGGCCATGCCGGGTAGCTTGATTTCACCGTGAAGCGGCCTGTCCGTGGCGCAGAGCAGCGTTCCGTAGGGGACGCGATACCGGTATCCATTGGCGGCAACGGTCGCCGACTCCATGTCGATGGCGATGGCGCGCGACTGGTTGAGGTGAACCGCAAGCTCTTCGAATCTGAGCTCCCAGTTCCGGTCGTCGGTGGTCACCACTGTTCCGGTGCGGAGGTGCTTTTTCAATGCCGAGCCAGAGAACCCGGTTTCGATCTCCACGGCTTCTGTCAGCGCGAGCTGCACCTCGGCAAGTGCTGGCAGCGGAATGGATGGCGAGAGCACCTTGTCGAGTACATGGTCGTCGCGAAGGTAGGCATGGGCGAGCACGTAGTCGCCAAGCCGCTGGGTTCTGCGCAGGGCACCGCAATGCCCGATCATCAGCCAAACGTGAGGCCGCAGCACCGCAAGATGGTCCGTGATGGTTTTGGCGTTCGACGGTCCCACACCGATATTGATCAACGTGATGCCACGCTGACCTTCTTTGATCATGTGATAGCCAGGCATCTGTGGTGCTTTGGCGAGCGGTGGCTTCGAGGGTCGCCCGTCAGACTTCGTCATGCGGTCGCCTGGCTCTACCAGCGCCAGAGCATTTCCGGCCATGACTTCCTCGCGTGCAAACTCAACGAACTCATCGACATATCGCTGATAGTTCGTGAAGAGAATGTAGGGCTGGAAATGCTCTGGGCTGGTGGCGGTGTAGTGGCGGATCCGGTGGAGCGAGTAATCGATTCGCTCAGCCGGAAACAGGGAAAGCGGCAGGGATCCTGAGCGATCGAGGATGGTCTTGCCGTCGACGATGTCGTCGTTGGTGGAGACCAGGTTGGGCGTGAAGAAGTGATGCTGAAGCTGGTCCCGCTTGTCGGGCGTCAGGCCAGCCGCTGCGGACTCCAGTGCGAAGGACAGGGGGATCGGGCGATCAGACAGGCCGACCCTGATGATCGCGGAGAAGCGCTCCATTATTTTCATGAGCTCGCTTGTCAGGTAGTCGCGAAACAGTTCCGGATGCGTAATCGTGGTGGAGAAATGGAACCGTGATGTCACGCGACCATAGGCAAGATGGCTCGTGAGCGTGGCTTCCTTTGCTGGCACTTCGATCGATACGTAGGGGTAAACGCCATGAACGTCATCGTTGTCATCCAGAGTGTCATGAATGAAGGATTCGAAACGTTCCCCAACGAGTTCGACTTGACTCTGATACAGCTTGCATAACTGCTCTACGGCCAGGGCTGGTTCCGTTCCTGCTATCTCTCCCTCTGGACTCCGAGGTTGCGATGGCTCAAAAGTCATGTTCCAGCTCCTGGGGTGCGACGGGTATCCATGCCGGCATCGTGATTGCTTGGGGGCATCATAGGCTGCTCTGATCCTTGGGGCCCAATGTAGCTCCGAAGTTGCCATTTATCAGCTGGGAGTGCTGGCCAAGCGCTGCGCGATGGCTGACATTTTCAGCTTGCCTTGCGCCACGCTGACGATGACATTCGCTGCCCCGACCGACGGTCGCAGGACCGACCTCAGCGATCGCTGAGGCGTGGTGTTCGATCTCGCGCGGCTGTGCGTTTCTGGGGAGGAAAGTCCGTCGCCGAGTTCGAGATAAAGGCAAACCAGTGATTGAGCGTATGGATGGGCATCGGGTCCCGTTGGCCTCACCCGTCGCGAACGGTTCGACAACACGCTCAGTCGAACAGGCGGTCCAATCGCTGCTTGATCTGGTGGGACACATAGAGTGCCAAGGCCTGAAGGGTGCTGGTGGGGTTCACGCCACCCGACGTCACAAAGAGGCTGCTGTCCGCGATGAAGAGATTCTTCACGTCGTGGCAACGTCCCCAGGCATTGGTCACGGACCGATCTGGATCGTTCCCCATTCGGGCCGTTCCCATGATGTGACCGCTCGCGATGCCTGACGTCACCGTGGGCGCAACAGTCACTGCGCCGGCGGCCTCGAGGACTTCCGTGGCCCGTGCGCCGGAATGTTCCAGCATGCGCCGGCTGTTCTCGCCCAGGCGATACTCGATGCGGACACCGGGCATGCCGTCGCTGTCGAGATGGGCGTGATCCAGCGTGATGCGGTTGCACTCCTCCGCCAAGTCCTCGCCGACGGCGACGATGCTGGCGCTACGGTCGAACATCGACCGGAAAGCGCCATGATGCTTTTCACCCCATGGCAGTGCGCCCCGCGCCAGTGCGCTCTGGGCTGTAGCGACGGGCCCCATGCCGCGCACGATCTCGAATGTGTAGCCGCGTGCGTAGCCGCGCTCGGCATCGGTCTCGTAGAATTCCTTGCTCCAAAGCGCGCAGCCGATAGGGCCCTGCCAGCCTCGCAGTGGCTGGTCGAAGATGCCCGACGTCAGCGTCATGCAATGCAGCATGAGGTTTTTGCCGACCAGGCCGCTAGAATTGGCCAAGCCGTTCGGGAAGCGTTTTGACGTGGAGTTGAGCAGCAGGCGTGGCGTACCCATACCGCTGCAGGCGAGAATGACGATGTGCGCCTTCTGCTCGTGTTCGTTGCCATCGGCGTCTAGATACACCGCACCGCGCGCGAAGCCGCGTTCATCCAGCGTGATCTCCCGGACGCGGCACCGCGTCCGCAATTCCACACCTCGCCGGATTGCCTCCGGCCAGTAGGTGATGTCCGTGCTTGCCTTGGCCCCCTGGGCGCATCCTGTGGCACAGGGTCCCAGGTTGAGGCACTTGTCGCGGCCGTTGTGGGGCGCTGTGGCAATGGCGCTTTCAGACGGCCACCAGTGCCAGCCCAGCGCATTGAATCCGGAGGCAACGGTCTCGCCCAGAACACCGAGCGCTACGGGTGGCAGCAGTCCGTCCTTGGGGGGGCAGCCAGGATCCCCCGGCAGACCGGCAACACCCATCACGCGGTCGTTCTCGGCGAAGAAGGGCTCCAGGTCCTGGTAGCGAATGGGCCAGTCCTCGCCGACGCCGTCCAGCGTTCGGGTGCGGAAGTCCGAGGGGTGAAACCGCGGAAAGTGAGCCATGTAGAGAATGGTGCTGCCGCCGACGCCATTGAAGTTCACGGGCTTGATGGGCGAGTCCGAATCGTCCACCGGATAGTCTTCGGGCCGTCGGCGCAGGTTCGGGACGGCCGAGAAGTCGGACCTCGATTCCCAATCGCGGCCGTTGGTGGGGTAGTCCGACTGCCGTACCCACTCGCCCTGCTCCAGGCAGACGACGCGCATTTTTGTATCGACCAGACTCCAGGCTACGGCGGCGCCCGCTGCACCGGCGCCGATGATGAGGACGTCCACGGTGTCGTTCGGCATCTTCAGACGTTCCGGTAGAAAGGCGCACGCTGGCGAACCGGGTCCAGCAGGCTCCAGTCGGTGGGCCTTACGTTGTTCCCTTCGGGGAACGGCGCGCGCGCTGGCAGATCGAGGGAGTGTAGAACTCGATCGTCCCGGTAATAGCAGGCGGCGACGGTGGACTCGAACAACGTGACGAACGCGGGTGCCTCGGCGCGCAACGCCGCGATCAGCTCGATCCGCTCGCTGCTGGTCACCTTGGGCACGGGGCTACGGAACTGTTCCTTCGCGATTGCGTCCAGGCGCTGCAGCCCCGCGTTCGTGACTTCGGGTTGCCTTGCCAGCGCCACGATGATTTCTTCGAGGATGGTCGCATCGGCGGCAGATGGCAGTCCATCTTCGGCCGGAATCATCCACTCCGCCAGGGTCGTGAGCAGTATCCGTTGCTGCTGGCCGAAGGGGCTGTCTGTGGCGATGGTCTGCGTCATGGGGCAGCTGGCATGGCTGTCGAGGTTGGAGAGGATAGGGGGTTGGGGGCGGCAAGGGAACCTGAGCTTGGGCGGTTGGTGGCGGATTGATCCGGCTGACTGGCTGTGGACTGTCGAAGATCGATGCCGAGAAGCATGGTTATGCTCAGGCTCATGGGGCAATGTTGGCCTCAGGACGAATGGTTCAGCACCTCCTTTCTGGCTCGAGTCCTGGCGCAGAGGAGTGTCCAGAGCATGCACGTGCTTCCAAGCCCGACCTCGCACGCTGCGCAGCCGGTAGCCTGGAACCCTGGGAGGGGCTTGGCGGACTCATCGGCTGGATATTCGCACTCAAGTGAGCGGCTGATGGCCGAGCCTCAAGACAGCGGGCGGTTTGCCGGTCGGATAAGGCGACTGCTGGCCAGGTGCGTCTGGTCTATGGGATGGATCCTGGTTTTGTTGCTGAGCAGTGGGCGCTGTGCAGCTGACGCTGGCGAGGTGCTTGCCGAGCTTGAGCAGCGGGACTGGAACGGGGCGCCGGGACTGGTCTACGCCGTCATGCTGGAGGGCGAGACGATCGCCGCCGCCGCGCACGGCCTGGCCAACCTGGAGCATCAGGTGCCATTGGCGCGTGACAGTCGCATGCACAGCGGTTCCGTGGCCAAGCCTTTCATGGCCTACACGATCCTGCGCCTCGCAGAGCAGGGGCTGCTCGGTCTGGACGATCGACTGATCGACCACCTCGAAGGCTTCGAGGTTGATGTCAGCGGTATCACGCTGCGGCAGCTCCTGTTGCACAGCTCCGGCCTTCGGGATTACTGGTCCCTCTCCGCTCTGGCCGGCCGCCACAGCGGTGACCGTCATAGCCAGGCCGCCGCCCTGGCACTTGTCCGGCGTCAGCCGGAGCTGAATTTCGCGCCGGGCAGCCGGCACCTTTACAGCAACACGGGTTATCTGCTGCTGGCGGAGATCGTCGAAAGTGTGACCGGTCAGGGCTGGGACACCTGGCTGGCCGAACAGGTGTTCGATCCACTGGGCATGGCGTCCAGCCTGGTTGTCACCGACCCCAGCGTGGTCCTTCAAGGGCTGGCGGACTCCTACCGACGGGTCGGTGACGAAGGGCCTCGGCGGCACGACTTTCTGCGCGAGGCGCTGATGAGCGGCGTGTACGGATCCGGCAATCTCGTGACCACAGTCGACGACTTGCTGCGCTTCGCCGACTACCTCTTGCGTACGGAGTATGAAGGTGTGCCGTTGCTCGACGTCCTGAGTGAGCCGGCCGAACTGCCTGATGGGAGCCGTCCTCCATACGGCCTCGGCCTTGGCCTCGGTGAACTCGAAGGCTGGCGAACCGTCCACCACGGTGGTGCCCAGGCCGGGTATCGGGCCCATCTGTTGCTGCTGCCTGAAGCCCAGCTCGCCGTGGCGGTTCTGGCCAACGGTGGTCATCTGCGCGCCGCCCCGGTTGCCGAGTCGTTGGCGCAGCGCGCGCTTGTGGAGGCGGGGCTTTTGGATGAACGCTTCGCGGAAGTGCCCGAATCGTCCCCGCTGCACTTTGTCCCCGCTGATGTTGCCGGTCTCTACCTTCTCGACAATGGTGGCGTGGTCAAGCTGCGTGTGGTCGACGGTCAGCTGGCACTCTTGATTACGGGCACCGGTCACGCCCTGGCCTGCCGCGAACCTGACCACTGCACTTTGGCTGGGCAGGTTGGCGCCGTGACCTTCCAACGTGGGTCCGATACTGCGGTCACTGGCCTCGAGCTGCTGCTGGGCGACACGCGCCTGCAAGGGGAGCGTCGGGAGCCGGCGCGTCTTACCGCCCGGGAACTGGCAGGTTACGCAGGTGACTACTACAGCTCCGCTTTGGCGGCTGGGGTCACCCTTGTTGTCGAGGGTCAGGGACTGCGGCTGGAGCAGCCTACCGGTGGTCGTGTCCGGCTGACGCCGCTGGCGGGCGATGCTTTCCTGGAATGGGAAACGGGCGATTTCATGGTGCGCTTCGACCGCGATCGCCGCGGCCGTGCCCGCCGCTTTGCCGTCTGGCTGGAGCGAGCATGGGGCGTCGAGTTCGAGCGCCTTTAGGCCGCAAATCTCACCGATTCACGGCTGCGGATGCGGAGCTTCCAGCAAATCCTGCCGGTCTGCCGGTCTGCCGGTCTGCCGGTGCGGTTGCGCTGTTGCGCACCATCCATGGCGCGCACCCTGCGGGCGCACTGCGTGCGACCCGACTCGCTCCCGGCGAATCGGTCGACGTACTGTCAAGTACGCCTGCGCGCCCAAACTGTCGCCCGCCTTGTCTTTACCGGCATCTCCATGCCCTCGCTTCGCGCATCGGTGAGACAGGCGGGCTAGGGGGCTGCGCGGCAGACTCCTAGTCGAGTCAACCCGTTACCGTTGGTCCCATCAGGGGGCTCAAGCCGCGATCAGCTGAAACCCAGAGCCAGGCGTTGGAGCTCGTCGAGGTCCTCGCACCCAGATGGCAGTACCGGGAGCTGCAGTTTGTAGCGAGTCTCCGTGGGAGCATCCAGCGGCAGGTAGTGGAAGGTGAGCACCAGCCGATCGCGCGTATTGCCGCGGCTGCCAAAGTGCAGGCAGCGTGAGCTGTCCAGGATCACGCCGCTGCCTGCCGGTCCGAGAACGCGGTCAGCATCGCGGCTGGCGCCGGTACCGTCGACCGCTGCATCGCTCAGACGGCCACCGCGATGGCCGAGTTCCGCTCTCGCCTGCTGTGAGCGCCAGGCGGGAATGTAGTGGAGGGGCCCCTGTTCGACGGTTACCTCCAGGCAGTTCAGCTGTACCTTGACCTGGCGTGGAGCCAGCTCGTCGATGTGCCAAGCCTGGCTCGATTTCGACGAATCGTTCGGTGGCGTCCACCACAGCGCGATGCCTTCCAGGATCGGAACAGTACCGAGATACCGGCTTGCGGCATCCAGCAGCGGACGGGCCACGGCGAAGCGCAGCAGTTCCGGATGGCCGGCGAACTCATTGCCCGCCAGCAGAGACAGCAGAAAGGGCTTGTTGCGGTTGCGCTGCAGCAGGGCCTCGCCCTTGCCGTCGGCATGAAAGGCGTCGTAGATCTGCACACAGCGCTGCGCCGTTTCTGCGGCTCCGGGAAGCTCGCCAGGCTGAAAACGCAGGCACGCGCGCTCCTTCTCGAGTTCGATGGCGCCCGGAGCCGGTTCAGGCAGCGCCTGCGCCAGAGCCGCGCGTTTTGCGATCTGCTCGCGGACGCCCATGCGTTTGGCGGAGCTGAGCAGACCATGCAACAGAGGCCGTGGCAGGGCGAGGAGCTGCAGGCCGCGGTAGATGGGCCTGGCGTTGAACGGCCGCGGCAGTGGCGACGACATTGGACTCGGATCTCTCATCGATGTCACTTGCGAATGCTTCCTGTCGGAGAGAGCTCGAAGGCACTTTCGGCGACATGCCGTATGCGAATCCCGTCGAAGCGTCCCAATAGAGCGCCGAATCGCGCCACGGCTTTATTCACTTCGCATGGTTCCACCTCCGGGAAGATGTGGGCGCGGTATTGCGGATGCTGCTTGCTCAACGGGATTAGTCCGAGCGCCGTGCGGACGGCGCGGCGTGCCCGGGAATGCATCCTGGCAGCTGACCGTTGCGCCAGCGAAACGGCTGGTGCAGGAGCCTCGGCCACCGGCTCCAGCGCGTCGAGGATACGCTCGCAGGCCATGGGGCCATCGACCGAGGCAATGTGCTGGCGAACCTTGCTCCGGCGACAGGCGAGCAGGGCGTCCAATTCGCCGCGGTTACCGGCCAATATCCTGTCCACCGCTGCAAGCAGGCTGTCGCAGTTGTGGGCCGGCAGGCTCAGAGAATTCGGAAGGTCGAAGTCGAAAAGCTCGGACACCACCGGGCGGTAGGCGATTGCCGGTCGGTCGAGGAGAAAACTCTCCACCGCCGTAGTGCAACCATTGTGCAGGGTCACCCGGGCGGCCTGCAGCCAGGCCACGATGTTACCCCGGTGTACGACCTGGACGTTGGCGAAGTCGGATGCGATTCGGTGCCAGATCTCCGAGTTCTCTGAAGGATGGGGGCGGACCACGATCGGCAGATCAGGAAAGTGCCGAGCCAGCTCCGGAACGAGACGCTGGAAGTGTTCGAACAGCACAGCCTTGTGGGCCGCCAGACCGACCCTGGGGTCTTCCGCCGTGGTGACGACAGCGCCGCCGTCACGCAGAAGCCGTTGCTGCCGGTTCTGCTGATCGAAGAAATGATTCAGGCGCGAAAAGTTGGTGTTTATCAGAAGGAAATCACCGTATTCGTCGCGCAGCTTGTCAGCCTCCTCGGAGAAATAACCCCGCAGTTCCGGACGCAGCAAGTCGCTGCGGGGGTTGCCAGTAATCGCGAGATCAGGCCCCGCGAAGCCGGGGTGCGCGCTTATGGCAGCGGCGTTTTCCTCGCCCCAGGCCAGCAGAAGCTGCGGCATGTTGAGAGTCGCATCGCCGATCTTGGTGAGGCGATACAAGTCGGGGTTGGCGTAGACGAGACCTTCCTCGTCCCAGGCCGTGAGCCGATGGCCGAGGTCGCGGACAATGCCGTAGAAGCGCGCATTACGGTAGGTCAGGCTCTTGCCGACATAGATGCCTGGCGGGATCTGCGGCGCATGGAAATCGAGACTTCGCTTGTATCCGACGAAGACCCGCCAGCCGCGTTCGACCGCATGGCAGGCGAGCAGGAGCTTGGCATCGAATTCGCGTACCCGCGTTTCGCAAGGGAGAATCAGGATTGGAGTCCTGCTCACGGCGCGGCCTCTGGCACCGCGCTGCCGTAACCGAGGCAGGGAGCGAGGTTTTCAGCCATGTAGCGCTCCATCGTCTGGATCTGGACCTCGTCGAAGTAGTCACGATAACCGCCGACCTTTGCCCTCCGGACCTTGTAGGAATCCGGGTCATTCGGGTCGCGGGCGGAGAGGCGTGAGTTGTGGTAGAAGTTTTCCTTCTCCCTGCGCTTCATGGCGTCGAATCGGCACTGCTCTACGGCGCGCTCGATCTGGGCGGATTCGAAGGGCGAATCGATGTGAGCGACGATCCGGGCGAGTGCGCTTTCCGGCTCTGCGCGCATGTCTTCGTAGCGTACCGTGATGGCCCTGGGCAGCCCTTGGATCCGTTGGGCCAGGGTGTTCATGTAGTCGATGATCACCGGCAGACCCACCGGACCACTCATGACGAAATCGAACATCGGGGCGGCCGTGTCGACACCCCACATCTCGCGCTTGTAGGCGCTTGCCCGGCGGGTGGACTGAAAGTACTCCGATACAGCCACATCGCAGGGGTGGCGGATCAGGAACACCAGCGGTTTGTCCTCCTGCCAGAGTTCGTGTCCCGGCGTATCGAAGGCAGCGGTCAGAGCATGGCCGTGAGCAAAGGAAACCTTGGGCACCCGGCGGTCGAGACGGTGCAGGTTATCGAACTCCAGCAGCAGGTTCTCGGGCAGACCATAGCGCTCGTGGTAGCAGGCCGAGATCATCGCCCGCAGCCAAGTTCTCCCGCTCTTGGCCCGAGAGAGGATCACCGCATCAGCCCGCCGGCAGCGCGAGAGTTCGATACGGCTTCGACCCTGCAGGCGCAGTCGCTTCCGGGTCGCCTTGGCAAGCGGTGCGGTGGCGAGCCAGATGCCCGCCTTGAGCAGCTTTTCCCTGCTGATCATCGTGTCCTCACGCCTCTTTGCCGCACCCCTTTTTTGCCGCAGCTCTTTGCCACAGCCAGACCCACCGCGCACGGCGTGAAGTCCTTTAAGGACGCGCTGACCCATTCGTCCTGAATGCTTCAGCACACGCCGACTCCGTGGCTGACGCAACTGTTTCGCGAGCGGCCCTCGGGGCCGCAGAATGCCCTGCGGCGATGCTGTTTCAGTTCCGAGCTGAAGCAGCGGGGTCGGGTCCTGCTCCCGAATCCTGCTTAGGTCCAGCTATCACAAGTGGCGCAGATTGGCAGGAGAGCCGGGCTGCTTTCCAGTCGGTGTTTACGGTGCCCGCTGACTCTAAAGCTGTCAAATACAAGTCTCCGAAGTCGGCAGCAGCGCACTTGCACGGAGCCGTTTCCGATGCCGTAGGCCTGCGTTGCGCGGATGCACGTCGAACACATCATCGAGCACCTGCCGCTGGCAAGGGTGTATTGCCTGGCTGAAGGAGTCGAACTGGCCTCCTGCAGAGCCTTCAGAGGACGCCTGGCCCAGTGTTGCAAGTGGTCCACGACACCGCCGCGCCGTGGTTTGGTGAGATTTGCGGGTTACAAGCGGGCAGCTGCGGCTGCCGGCCCTGTCATTATCGTGGGACAGCGCTCGACCCTGACTGCCTGGGTTTGCAGGCTATCCGTCAGGGCTCTTTCACGAGGCCTGGGCGACAGGATTGCGCCGCCAGGATCAAAGGACGATACTCGACGCGTAAGTATGGGGTTAACAGGAGCTCCGTAACTTCATCGACACAGCTAAACCGCCCGGGGCCTCATCGTGACCGTGGGCGGCATGAACTGCGCTGACGGAGGACCGGACAAGGGGTTCTGGGGCCGCCGCGCGGGCCGTGGCCGACCAGTGTAATGCCTTGCAGTGGGCATCTTCGGGGGCACGGCGGTCATGGCTCAGGCACCAACGTTCAAGCTTCGTCAGCTCAGTCTGAGCATCGCGCTGTGCACGGGCGCCGCAGCTACGGGCGTCCTCGCCCCGGTCATGCCCGCCATGGCGAACCCGTCCGGCGCGTCTGTGGCTCACGGCGCAGCCACCTTCATGCAGGACGGCGGGCTGCTGCAGATCGATAACAGCCCCGGCGCCATCATCAATTGGTCCTCATTCTCCGTTGCCCAGGACGAGATCACCCGCTTCCAGCAGCAGTCCGCCCAGAGCGCAGTGCTCAACCGCGTCACCGGCGGTGAAATCTCCGAGATCTTCGGTCAGCTGCTCTCCAACGGCCACGTGTTCCTCATCAACCCCAACGGCATGGTGTTCGGCCAGAACGCCACCATCGACACCGCCGGTTTTGTTGCCTCCACCCTCGACATCACGAATCAGGACTTTCTCGACGGCAACTACCGTTTCGCCGGCGACAGTGGCCGCATCATCAATGAGGGCTATCTGACCACCCGCTCCGGCAACGTCTATTTCGTCGCTCCGGACATCGAGAACGCCGGCATCATCCACGCCGAGAGCGGCGCATTGGTCCTTGCTGCCGGCCGCAGCATCCGCATCGGCAGCCTCGATGCGCCGGACATCCAGTTTGAAATCACCGCACCGGACGACTCGATCATCAACCTCGGCCAGCTGCTCGCGGACCAGGGCTCGATCCACGCCTTCGCCGGGGCGCTGACCCATTCCGGAGCGATCAGCGCCAGCGGCGCCGCCCTTGCCGAGGACGGCAGCGTCATACTCTATGCCGAGGGCGACATCGACCTGCGCGCAGGCAGCACGATCAGCGCCTCGGGCGCTACCGGCGGCGACATCCTGGTACAGAGCAGCACGGGTAGTGTGCTCAGTGGCGGCACGATTCTCGCCGAAGGCGGCAGCGGCCACGGTGGCCGCATCCGCCTGCTCGGCGACCGGGTGGGACTGCTCGGTCAGGCCCGGGTCAGTGCGGAGGGCAGTGGCGACGGTGGTGAGATCCTCATCGGCGGCAACGTCACGGGCCTCGGGCCGGAGCCGAACGCCAAAGCCGTGTTCATCGGCACCGACACCCGTGTCTCGGCATCATCCACCGACAGCGGCGACGGCGGCACCATCATCGCCTATGCGAATGACCTGAACCGCAGTTACGGCACCTTGACCGCCCGCGGCGGCCCGAACGGCGGCGACGGCGGCTTCATCGAGACCTCCGCCGCGTTCATCGAGGTGACCCGCACCCCCGATGCCGGCGCCAGCAACGGCGCGCCGGGCCAGTGGCTCATCGATCCTGATCTGCTGGTGATCGGCGAGGATGACCTCGTCGAGGTGACTGAGCAGGATTTTGAAGGCCTTAGCATCTTCACTGCCGACCCCGAGGCACAAGCGCCGACCATTCAGAATACCTTGATCGAGAACGCCATCAATTCAGGCACGTCCGTTTGGGTCCAGACGGCCTTCGAGACGGCCGGCAGCATCCGCATCCTGGCTCCCCTCACTTTCAATGCTACGGAATCCGGACTCGTCCTCAATTTCTTCGTGGATACAGGCCCGGACGACAATATCTTCGTCGAAGCGCCGATCATCAACACCGGTCCCGAGTCGCTCGAATACGGCTTCATCATAGGGCCGGGCTTGGTAGACTTTGGCGCGGACGTCGATACCGGTGGCCTCGGCGATGGTCTGATCATCATCAATTCTGGCCAGGGCGCCAACGCCATTTTCTCCGCAGACGTCACGCTCCGTGGAAATCTGCGTACGTTCTTCGGTGGTGCCAACATCGACGGCTTCTCCGTCCTGGTCGACGGCGACGCATCGCTGGACGCGCTGACGCTGCAAAACGACGCAAGCCTGACCGTGAACGGCACGCTGAGCGTGAACCCCTTCCAAGGCAGTGGTGCGCTGGTCATGTCGTCAGCGAACCTCTTTGTCACCGACGAGGTGGAGGTCGGAAGCGCATTAATCACTGGGTCCAGTGTCACGGTCGGCAACTTCCTGTCCGTAGCCTCCAACCTGGCGATCGATACGAGTACCGTCGAAGTGGGTGGACTCGACCTCGGTTTTGGTTCGATTGCCGGCTCCGACGTCAGCATCAGCGGTGACCTTTACGCCGTCCTTGACCTGACAATCGATGGCAGCAACGTCAACGTCGGCGGCATCATGGACATGGCCCAAGGATCCATTTCCAGTTCAATCGTCAACGTCGGCAGCTTCGTTTTCGTCGAGGAAGCCCTCGATATCAGTAACGTTTCGACAGTAATTATTGACGGCGTCACCCTCGTCGACACACTGACACTGAACAATTCCACACTCCAACTCTCCGACGACCTCCTGGCCAACAGCATCGATGTCGTTGATGGCACTTTGCTCGGTGCCGAAACGCTGGTGAACACCCTGTCTTTCAACAGCAGCGGATCGTCTTCTGAGGTCTTGCTCGCCGACCTGAGCGTCGGCGACCTGACCATCAGTGGCGGCACCTTCGCCATCGATGGTATAGCCGACATTTCACGCCTGACGTTCAGCGATGGCACGCTCCGCGGTATCGGCGAGTTCAGCGTCACGGAGCGCATGGACTGGACGGGCGGTGGGATCGGCAGGTCCGATAGCAGCGGCACCTTGAGCATCGGCAGCCTGGCGGTGCTCGACATAGTCGGGAGCGGCGACAAATTTCTGCGTGGCGACTGGACGCTCGAGAACCTTGGCGAGGTCAATTGGTTCGACGGTGACGTGCTCCTCTTTAATAACGCCCAGATCCTCAACCTGGGTGTCTTCACAGCGTTCCTGACTGGCGGACAACAGTCGCTGGTCGGCGGCGTGGACAACCTGCTCCTGAACTCCGCGGGTGGACAGTTTGTCGTCGACTCAGGTGCCGGCACGCTGACCAGCAGCGTCACCACCCTCAACGACGGAATCATGACGATCAATAACGGCCTCACGCGGCTGCTGAGGGCGTCGAGCACGGTCGAAGGGCGCTTCTGGAGGATTGGGGAGGGCAGCACGCTTCGGCTCGAGGGCGGCTTTCATACTGCGGAGTCGGGCGTTTCCTTCGAGGGCCTTGGTACGCTTCAGGTCGATCCGGCTGCGACTCTTGCCGCCGTCCATGGTTCCATCATCGTCGACAACCTGTTCCTGAACGGCGGCACGCTCGGCGGTGATGGCCAGCTCATCGTCACCAGCCGCATGGACTGGAGTGGTGGCTCCGTGGGCACGGTCGGCAGCAGCGGCACCCTGGCCATCAACAGCGCCCTCCTCGACATCTCCGGCCCAAGCGACAAATTCCTGCGCGGTGACTGGCTGCTCTTAAATGATGGCTTTATGGAATGGAATGCTGGCGACATCGTTTTGGGCGAAACAGCGCGCCTATTCAATCGAGCGACACTCAACGCAAACCTGGTCGACGGGAACCTGAGCATTGTTGCGGCTGGCGGCAGCCCACTGTTCACCCACGGGGGCGTGGCCACGCTCAATCTGTCCGGCAATGCAAACATCCTTACCGTGGATACACCCAACAGGATGTTCGGCAACATCAACGTCCTCGAGGGTGAATTGCGCTTTCTTCGCGGGGCAACTCAGGAGGCCAACTACTTCATCGAGACGGGCGCATTGGTCAACTTCGCCGGCTCGGATCTCAAGAATTGGGCCGATGGCATCGCGTTTTCCGGCAACGGCTTCGTCGAAGTCAGCGGAGGCTTCGTCCTGGTCACAGCGGAAACCGTCGCACTCGAGAATCTGCGCTTCTCCGGCGGCACCATTTCCGGGAACGGTGATCTCCTGGTGGC
>SLTB01000106.1 GCA_007130155.1 Pseudomonadales bacterium | reverse complement strand
GGGGCGCGCAGCCGATCAGCCCGCTGCGTCGAGTCTCTCGGTGAGCTTGCGGGTGATGTCGTGCTGCGGATTGACATAGATCACCGCGCCACCAGGAACCACCATATCCAAGCTCTCGCGCTGTACGAGTTCGTCGAGAGCGGCCTGAACGCGCGGCCCCATCTGCCGGAAAAGCTCATTGCGCCGACGCTGCAGAGTCTTCTGGTAGTTCTCTGCGCGGAACTGCAGATCGGCCGTAATCCGCTCATAGTCTTCAGACAGTCGGATACGCTGCTGCTCGCTCAGGACATCGCCATCGCGCTCGACCCGCTCCTCGATGCGGGACCGTTCAGCCGTGAGGTTGCGGATAGTCTCCTGGTCGGGACGCAATTCCTCCTGCACACGACGCAGGAATTCCTGGGCCTCGCGAGTCTGACCGATCGCTTCATTGACATCGACGACTGCAATCTTGAGTTGCGCGGTTGCCGCCTGAGCCATCATCAGCGCCGCGACGACCGCGACCACCGTCATCAGTTTTCTCACTTGCGGACTCCTGTGAACGTCAGCGGCTACCCATTGGTAGCCGCAGCAGAAACTTTCCCGAATTATACACATCGACCGGACCTGCTTCGACGCCTGCCATTGTCGAGCCCGGTGGTGAATGAGAACTGAACTGCAACGCAAGGCATCAGAACGTCCGGCCAAGCTCGAACTGGAAGAACTCCGTGTCGTCGCCGGGTTTGGAGTTCAGCGCCCGTGCAATGCCGACAGTGATCGGCCCGAGACCCGTCAGCCAAGTCACACCCATGCCTACGGTATAGCGGATTTCACTGAGCGTGGGCCCATCACAGAACTGACTGACCTGCGGACAGCTGGTGTTGAACACGTTGCCGGCATCAAGGAACAGGACTGGCCGGAACTGGCGCTGATCCTCCACGAAAGGCATGGGGATGATCAACTCCAGACCGCCAGTGACGAGTACATTGCCACCGAAGGGCTGGATGCGGTTGCGAATGAAGGGATCGTTGGGCGCCGGCGTTGCACGCGGCCCCAGCGTGTTGGTCTCGTAACCCCGAACCGAGCCGAATCCGCCGGCGAAGAAATGCTCGAAGAACGGCATGCTGTCAGTGCCGCCATACCCATCTCCATAGCCCAGCTTGGTGTGTAGCCGCAGCGAGAAGCCCTCTCCAAACGGGAAGAAGCGCTGCCCCTCGTAGCGCAACCGCCAGAACAACAGGTCACTGCCCGGCACGGAAGCCTGCAGAGAGAGATTCTGGGATGAGCCGCGCGTGGGGAACAACCCACGATCGAGTCGGCTCTGACTCCAGCCGGCGGTGGCGCTGAAGTTCAGGAATCGGTCACCCTCTTCCGCCAGAAACTCGACAATCTCCAGCGCAGGGAATCGACCCTCGGTGATCTTGGTGTATTCGGTACTGAGACCGAAACTCACGCGCTGGGTCTCGGAAATCGGATAGCCGAAGTTCATACCCGCGCCGTAGGCATCGGTGGAGAATCGGGCGATGTTACGCTCGTCGAAATTGGTGCGGCGGGCGAAGACGTTGAATCCCCGGCTGATCCCATCCACCGTGAAGTAGGGATCGAAGAAATTGAAACTCACGGACTGCTGGAACCTGGACCAACTGATACCGAGGCCGAGCGAATTGCCGCTGCCGAAGACGTTGCGCTCCTCGTACTGGGCGCCGAGGATCACACCGGAAACCTGGGAGTAGCCCAGCGTGGCCGAAATGCTTCCGGACGGCTGCTCCCGCACGGAGAACAACACATCAATCTGATTGTCGCTGCCAGGTACCGCCGGTGTCTCCACCCGCACATCCCGGAAATAGCCGAGACGCTCAAGACGCACCTTGGACAGATCGATCTGCGCCGTTGACGCCCAGCCACCCTCGAACTGCCTCATTTCCCGCCGCAGCACCTGATCCCGGGTCGCGGTGTTGCCACGGAAATCGATGCGCCGCACATAAGCGCGCTGGCCAGCATCGACGAAGAAGCGGATATCGACAGTCTGGTCCTCTTCGTTGACCTGGGGCACACCGGTAGCGTTAGCGAAGGTGTAGCCGGCGTTACCAAGGGCAGCGACCAGACGTTCCTCCGAGAAGGTGATCAAGGCCTGCGAGAAGGTCTGGCCAGGGAACACCAGCAGCAGGGGTTCCAGTGCCGTGACCGGGACGTCCGACAGTTCACCGGCAATCTGCACGTCACCGATGGTGTGCTTCTCACCTTCGTCGACATTGATGGTGATGTAGACCTCGCTCTTGTCCGGATTGACTGAAACCTGGGTCGAGTCAATGCGGAAATTCACGTAGCCGGAATCCCGATAGAAGGCTTCGAGGCGCTCGAGATCGCCACCGAGCTTCTCTCGTGAATAGCGGTCATCGCTTCGCCAGAAGAACAAAGGGCTCCGCAGTTTGAGTTCGAACTGATCGAGCAGCTCGACATCGGAATACACGGAATTGCCGACGATATTCAGGTGCCGAACCTTGGCGACATCGCCCTCCGTGATGTTGATCCGGATGGCAACCCGGTTGCGCGGCAGCTCCTCCACCACCGATTCGATTGAGGCACCGTAGCGGCCCTGGCCCACATATTGACGTTCCAGCTCCAGATCCACACGCTCCAGCGTCGCACGACGGAAGATCTCCCCTTCCGCGAGGCCGGACTCACGCAGGCCTTCGAGCAGCGCGGGAGTGGGAATGGATTTGTTGCCGTCGATCTCGATGGAGTCGATAGCCGGTCGCTCTGACAACATGATGACCAGCACATCACCATCACGACCGACGCGAATGTCACTGAAGAAGCCCGAGGCGAACAGGCTACGGATGATCTCCTGGCCAGCCCGCTGGTCGATGCGATCGCCGACGTTCACCGGCAGGAGGTTGAAGACATTGCCGGCCGACACTCGCTGCAGACCCTGGACGCGAATGTCCGAGACCACAAAAGGCCCGGCCCAGGGCTGCTGGGCCCATGCATCGCTGCCAAAAGCCAGCAGCCAGGCGCACAAAACCAACGCCAGGATCTGAGGCCACCGCTGTCGCCGCTCACCGTCGTGCTGGGCGTTCTGAGCTAAAGCCGGAACCAAAGCTGGTGCCACATGGGCTTCGTTCGCCAAGGCGGGCGCCGCCGGAGCGAGCTTCCGGATTGTGCAACCTGGATTCATCAAGAAGAAGAATGCCCTTTGAAAAGAATAAGTCTGCTGATGTCCGAAGGCCCTGCATCGCTTCCGGCATGGCTTTGCCAGCGTCGCTCGCAATGAGGCCGTCATGGCGCTTCCTGCCTGGAGCACTGCTGGTCACTCTCCCTGTCCACCGTCCCGTGGACGCCGCCGGCTTGGTTTACAGCCGCATCAGATCGTTGTAAACCGCCAACAGCATGAGACCCGCGACCAGTACGATACCCACCTGCATGCCGAGCCGCTGGGCACGCTCCGAGACCGGCGAGCCTTTGACCAGCTCCACCAGGCAGTAGAGGATGTGCCCTCCATCAAGCACCGGGATCGGCAATAAATTGAGCACGGCCAGACTGACGCTCAAAAGCGCCAGGAACGCCAGGAAGGTCTCCAGGCCGGACTGGGCGGAATCGCCGGCAACTTTAGCAATGGTGATCGGGCCACTCAAGTTCCGGGTCGACACCAGACCGACCACCATCTTACGCAGTATTTCCAAAGTCAGGACCGTGGTCTCCCAGGTCTGGCCAAGGGCCCGGGGCAGTGCCTCCAGCGGTCCAAACCGGGACATCCGATAGATCGGTCCCGTACCCACGAAACCAATCTCGCGGCCGTCGTCGAGGATGCGACGTTCCGGAGTCAGGCTCAGCATCAGATGACGACCGGCGCGCTCTACTTCCAGCTCCAGCGACCTTCCCGGTGCCTGCTGCACCCGCTCCACCCAGTCCCGCCAGCCGTCCACGGCCTCACCATCGACACTGAGCACCCGATCGCCATTGCGCAGACCGCTACGTGCAGCAGCACCTTCGGGAACCACCTCGCCGAGCACGGCAGGGAAGGGGCGCAATCCCAGTTCAGCCAGCAGATTCGGGTCGTCGACACCAGACAGCCAGCGCTCGACTGAGACCTGATGACGCTCGCTACGCTCGCTGCCAGGGCGGCGGGTAACCACCTCGATCTCACCGGTGTCCCCAAGGCGACGCACCAGGCGCATGTTGAGCACCTGCCAGGTGGGTGTGGCCCGGCCATCCACTTCGATGATCTCGACGTTGGCCGGCACACCCGCGCGGCCGAGAGGGGAGTCCTCCGGCACGTCACCGATGATCGGCGCGAACCCGGACACGCCGGTAATCGAAATCAGCCAGTACACCGCAATGGCAAGCAGCAGGTTCGCTACGGGGCCACCCAGCGCAATGGCGATACGTTGCCAGGGCGTCTTGGCGTTAAAGGCACGATGTCGATCAGCCGGCGACACGCCCCCTTCGCGCTCATCGAGCATGCGCACATAACCACCAATGGGCAGCGCGGCCACGCTGTATTCGATGCCGCTCCGGGCCCGTCGGCTCCAGATGGAGGGGCCCATACCGACGGAGAACTTCAGCACCTTGACGTTGCACCAGCGCGCCACAAGCAGATGACCGTACTCATGCACGGTGACCAGAATGGCGATGGTCACGATCAGCGCCAGTAAAGTGTGCAGCAGATCCATCAGCGTCCTCGAAGGTCGACCAGGGCTTTCGACTCCGGAAACTGCCGAGAGTTGCCGACCCACGCTACCTCATGGAACCCATCGAACCCCTTCGATCTGGAGGAGGCTCTGCAGCGGGCCACCAATGCATTGGGCGCTGTCGCGAAAGAAGCAGGCGAGCCTGCATGGCGGCCGGGCTTTTTCCGTGGGTGAGCCGCATGCGGATCACGTGTGTAACGCGCCGCGAGCTTGCCGCCGGGGCGCGGGTCAACCGCACGCGGCCAGCCCCACAGATCGACCTTCCAAATCAAAGGGTTATGAGCTATTACAGGATTGGCCTGCAGCCCTGCACGCCGCGAGCCTGCCGACTGCGAGTCATCAGGCCTGCAGGCAATCATGCCAGCATCTCCGCGCCAAACTGATGCAACAGCACTGCCGCTACCGGGGCCGCCGCCAGCACGGCATCGACCCGATCCAGCACGCCGCCATGGCCGGGCAGAAGATTGCCAGAGTCCTTCACACCCGAGACCCGCTTGATCAGGCTTTCGAACAGATCACCGAATACGGCAGCCGCCACTACCAACAGCGTAATGACGATCACTCCGAACAGTGCGGAGGCCGGCAGGCCGGCCGCCACCACCATGATCAGCGACAGCAGCAGCGCGACGCCAACACCACCGAACAGACCCTCGACCGTCTTGCCCGGACTTACCGACGGTGCCAGCTTGTGCCGCCCCATGGCGCGGCCGAAGAAATACCCTCCGATATCCGATCCCCACACCATCAGCATGGTCCACAACACCAGCCAGGGCCCCTGGGGCATGGCCTGCAGCATCAAGAGCGCGGCCCAGGCCGGGATCAACACCAGGATCCCGGCCGACAGCCGGACCGAGCGGGTCGCCCAAAACGTCCGGCCACGGGGAAAGGCGATGACGGCGGCGATGGCGCCAATCCAGAACACCACGCCGATGATGACGGCCAGCCCTAAGCCATGCACCAGGTAGAGCCCGGCAGCCAGCAGGGTGCAGGCCAATAGCCACAGACTGCGGCGGGTCGGGTCGAGTTCGCACAACCCACCCCACTCCCAGGCGCCCAGAAGGAGAATCAAACCAAGGAAACCGGCAAAAACCCAGCCCGAGAGCAGAAACAAGGCCGCCAGAAAAAGCGGCACCAGGATCAGTGCCGTCACGACCCGACGGCCGAGGTTGCTCACTGTTCCTGCCGCCGTCCAAACCGGCGCTGACGACAACCGTAGCTCTCGATGGCCGCCCGCAGGGCCGCATCGTCGAAATCTGGCCAAAAGGTTTCGGTGAAGTAGAGCTCCGAGTAGGCGAGCTGCCAGAGCAGGAAGTTGGAAATGCGGCAGTCGCCACCCGTACGGATGCAGAGATCAGGGGAGGGCATGTCGCCGAGGGCGGTGGCACCAGCCACCAGCGCCTCGTCAATGGCGTCCGGATCGATGCTGCCGGCCTGAGCCCGTCGCGCCAGGTCGCGGCAGGCATTGACGATATCCCAGCGCCCGCCGTAATTGGCGGCGATCATGAGCGTCATCCGGCCATTACCGCGAGTGCGCTCTTCAGCCATGTACATGAGCTGACGGATATCGGGTGAAAATCGGCTGCGGTCGCCGATGATGCGCACCTCGATGTCATTGCGATCAAGCTCGTCGACGTCATCGCGCAGCATGCGCTTCATGAGTTCGAGCAGCAGCGTCACTTCACGCCTGGGCCGACTCCAGTTCTCGGTGGAGAAGGCGAACAGCGTGAGCACCTCGATACCGAGCTCTGCCGCCTGCTCGGCTACTGGACGTATCGTCCTCGCACCGGCGCGGTGTCCCGCCGAACCCGGCAGACCACGGGCTCGCGCCCAGCGATGATTGCCGTCCATGATGATCGCAAGATGTCGCGGAACAAGGACCGGATCGACGATCGGAGTGAGAGCGACAGATTCCTTCATTCAAGCTTCCCGTACCTGCTCCTGGCCTTAGGCGCCTGTCGAACCTGGAACTGATCTACTGCGCCGAATAGGATCGCGGCCCATAACAGCCCGCTTTCTCGTTACATAGAAACCACTATGCTCCTCAAAAGCGAAAGCATCCGCCCTCGCCCTCCCACTCGGCTCGCAGCGATCGCCCAAACCCGACAGGCTCCATTGGACGTGCGCCGAGACTCGCTCGCTCGCAGAGCGTGCGAATTCAGATCTCCATGAGATCCGCTTCTTTCTCCTGCAACAATTCGTCCACCCGCGCCACGAAACGATCCGTGAGCTTCTGGATGGCGTCTTCGGCGCGACGCTCCTCGTCTTCGCTGATCGCCTTGTCCTTGAGGAGCCCCTTGGCTTCCGCATTGGCATCGCGACGCGCACTGCGCATGGCGACCCGAGCGTTTTCGGCTTCGGCGCGGGCCGTTTTGCCAAGTTGTTTACGACTCTCTTCAGTCAGCGGCGGCATGGGCAGCCGCACCACGTCCGCAGTGGTCGATGGGGTCAACCCGAGATCGCTCTTAAGGATCGCCTTTTCGATCACAGGCACCATCTTCTTTTCCCAGGGCGAGATCAACAGGGCCCGGGCATCTTCGACCATGATGCTCGCCACCTGATTCAGGGGCGTGGGTGTGCCGTAGTAGTCCAAGGTGATTTCATCGAGCAGCGCTGGACTCGCACGACCGGTACGAATTCGGGCAAAGGCCTGCTTGAGCGCATCGATGCCCTTCTCCATGCGCTTTTCGGTCTGTTTGAGAATATCGTTGATCACGCCCTGCCTCCGTGGATGAGCGTACCTTCCTGCTCGCCATACATCAGGCGCTGGAGCACACCCACCTTGGTCATGTTGAACACCCGCACCGGCATGTCATGGTCCCTGCAAAGACAGATGGCCGTCAGGTCCATGACTCCGAGATCCTGCTCGAGAACCTCCTGAAAGGTCACTTTTTCGAGCAGAACGGCATCGGCCACCTGCTTAGGATCAGCCGTGTAGACACCATCGACCTTGGTCGCCTTGAGCACCAGATCAGCCTGGATCTCGATCCCACGCAAACAGGCGGCTGAATCCGTGGTGAAGAAGGGATTGCCCGTTCCCGCCGCAAACAGTACTACGTCGCCGGCATTCAGGTAACGCATCGCCCGTCGCCTATCATAATGCTCGACGACGCCGCTCATTGGAATGGCGGACATCACAGTGGCGCGGATATTGGCCCGCTCCAGGGCATCGCGCATGGCCAGAGCGTTCATGACCGTAGCCAGCATGCCCATATGATCACCGGTGACCCGATCGAGTCCGGCCGCGCTCAGGGCGGCACCCCGGAACAGGTTGCCGCCCCCCACCACCAGCCCGACCTGGACACCCATGGCAATGAGTTGGCCGATTTCCACGGCCATCCGGTCCAGCACCTTCGGATCGATCCCGAAGTTCTGCTCTCCCATCAAAGCTTCGCCGCTGAGCTTGAGCAGAATACGGCCGTAATGCGGCGTTCGGCTGTCTTTGTCTCTGGCCCCGGCCATGCCTTCAGCCCTGGCCGCGGGCCTGGGCCGCCACCTCAGCGGCGAAATCGGTGATTTCGCGCTCGATGCCCTCACCCACCTCGTAGCGCACGAAGCCGAGACACTTGGCACCGGCCGCCGACAGCAGTTGCTTGACGCGCTTATCGCCGTCCTTGACGAAAGGCTGCTCGAGCAGACTGACCTCGGCCTTGAACTTGGTGAGACGACCTTCGACCATCTTGGCGACGATCTCGGGCGGTTTGCCGCTCTCCGCAGCCTGTGCCTCGAAGATGGACTGCTCCCGGGCGAGCACTTCCGGGTCGAGATCCTCGGGCGCCACCACCTGGGGCGCAATCGCCACCACGTGCATGGCCAGATCCCGGGCGAGTTCCGGTGAACCCCCCTCGAGGGTGACTACCGCGCCCTTCTTGCTGTCGGCATGCAGGTAGGCACCCACCACCGGACCTTCGATACGGGCGACGCGGCGGACCGACATGTTCTCGCCGATGCCCTGAACCAGGGCCTCACGAGCCGCCTCGAGGCCGCCGTCGAGCAGCACCTTGAGGTCGTCGGTCTGCTGGTCGAACGCCGTATCCGCCACCTGCTGGACGAAGGCGATGAACTTGTCGTTGCGGGCCGCGAAATCGGTCTCAGAATTGACCTCCGCGATGACTGCGCTGCCGTTGTCGTCCGCAACCTTCAGGCCAAGCAGGCCTTCAGCCGCCGTGCGACCGGCCTTCTTCGCGGCCTTCAGGCCACTTTCCTTGCGCAGCTTGTCGATGGCAGCTTCCATATCGCCGCCCGTCTCATCGAGAGCCTTTTTGCAGTCCATCATGCCCACCCCGGTGCGCTCCCGGAGTTCCTTCACCATTGCTGCGGTGATCGCCATTGCCTTGGATTCCTCTGATCTGATGTCGCCCATCGCCAACGCGCCGCGCCCCGCAAGGGGCCCGGCGCGGTCGTCAGGCCTTGGCGGGGCTCACCCGCCAGGCCGGCGTTCAGTTGCCGCCTGTCGTCTCGGCAGCCGTCACTTCCGCTGTCGGATCTTCCTCCACCTCGACGAACTCGTCCGGGGAGACACCACCGGCCGCCTGATTCTTGCCTTCGAGAATGGCATCGGCCATGGCCGTCACATAAAGGCGCAGGGCACGGATGGCATCATCGTTGCCAGGAATCACGAAATCGACACCGAAAGGATCGCTATTGCTGTCCACCACCGCGATTACCGGAATGCCGAGCTTGTTGGCCTCGCTGATGGCGATGCGCTCATGCTCCACGTCGATGACGAACAGGGCATCCGGCAGGCCGCCCATGTCCTTGATGCCGCCGATGGAGCGTTCGAGCTTCTCCATCTCGCGCTGGCGGGTCAGCGCCTCGCGCTTGGTCAACTTGTCAAAGGTGCCATCGCCAGCCTCGGTCTCGAGGTCACGATAACGCTTGATGGACTGGCGGATGGTCTTGTAGTTGGTGAGCATGCCGCCCAGCCAGCGGTGATCGACATAGGGCATGCCAACGCGGGTCGCCTGCTCGCGGATGATCTTCTGCGCCGCCCGCTTGGTGCCGACGAAGAGAATCTTCTGCTTCTTGGCTGCGCCCTTGCGAGCATAGTCCAGCGCGGTATGCAGACGCGGCAGGGTCTGTTCGAGATTGATGATGTGGATCTTGTTGCGGGCCCCAAAGATGAACGGAGCCATCTTTGGATTCCAGTAACGGGTCTGGTGCCCGAAATGCACGCCTGCCTGCAGCAGGTCCCGCATCGAAATATCGGTCATGTCTAGTCTCCGGGTTGAGCCTCCACGATTCCCACGTCCCAACCCTCAACATCATTGCGAAGGGCACCCAGGGGCGTGTGTCGAACCGTGTGCGAAGTCATGGGTTAATGGATCATGCATGGTTGCCCTGGAGCCACTGCCGGCCCGCATTGCGGCGGACCGGGTTGTGATTGCTCCCAAGCGGCGCGGTTTATACCATAGCGCGCTTCGCACTGGAACCAGACCCCGGCGTTTGACGCGGCCGGCTTGACCTTGGATAAGCCCGGAAATCTCAGCGGGATCGCGGGATTCAGGCGGAATTCGCAGCCGCTCTGCAGCGAAAGTGGTAGCCGCAGCTACCGCTCGAGTGAAGAGCCAGCCAGGGCGAGCGAGAAACCGCATGAACCGTTACAGGTCGGCGCCGGAAAAACTGTATTTCACCAAGGACTGTCCAAAATGATGATTTCAATAATCCTATCAAAGGCTTGCGCGCCAGGCGCCGGCCGACCGCTGAGATTTCCGAGCTAGCATGCAGATCTCCATCAAGACCGGCCCCGAGATCGAGGGCATGCGCACCGCCGGGCGCCTTGCTGCCAGCGTGCTCGAGATGATCGGCGAGCACGTGCAACCCGGCATCAGCACTGGCGAGCTCGACCGAATCTGCCACGCCTTCATCGTCGACGAGCTAGGCTGCATACCCGCGCCGCTGAACTACCGCGGGTCTCCAGGTCAGCCACCGTTCCCACGCTCGATCTGCACGTCAGTGAATCAGGTGGTCTGCCACGGCATCCCCTCTGACAGCAAAAAGCTCAAGAAGGGCGACCTGCTCAACATCGACGTCACCGTCATCAAGGACGGCTGGCACGGCGACACCTCCAAGATGTTCCTGGTGGGTGGTGGCGCCAGCGTTCTGGGCGAAAGGCTGGCCCGTGTGACCCAGGAGTGCCTTTATCGCGGAATCAAAGAGGTGCGGCCCGGGGCGACACTGGGCGACATCGGTCACGCCATCCAGGCACACGCCGAGAAAGAGCGCTTCAGCGTGGTCAAGGAGTTCTGCGGTCACGGCATCGGCAGGGCCTTCCACGAGGCGCCCCAGGTTCTGCACTACGGCCGCCGCGGTGAAGGCTTGGCCCTGCAGGAGGGCATGACCTTCACCATCGAGCCGATGATCAACGCTGGCAAAGCCCGCATACGCATGCTGGCCGACCACTGGACCGTGGTCACTCACGACAGCAAGCCCTCGGCTCAATGGGAGCACACCCTGCTGGTAACCGCCGATGGGGTGGAGGTGCTCACCCGCCGTGCCGAAGAAGAGCTGCCGGCATGAGCGGCGCCGACGCCAACCCGGAAATCGTCAGCCCCAAGCAACGCATTCGACTCGCCCAGGCCCATTTCGACCAGCAGTTCCGGCAGGGCGCCGAGGTGTCGGCCCTGATCCGGGGTCGGGCCCATTTCTTCGACGGCATCATCTCCGAGCTCTATCACGCCGAAGCCTGGCCCTTAGGTCGCGATGGGGCACCGACGGTGGCCGTCATCGCAGTGGGCGGCTACGGCCGCGGTGAATTGCATCCCCATTCCGATATCGACCTGCTGATACTGCTGGACGATGAGGACCCTGCCACGACCGCTGTGGTCGAGCAGTACCTGCTGTGCATGTGGGACCTCGGCCTGACCATCGGCCATTCGGTGCGCACCGTGGAACAGTGCAGGGAAGAGGCGGCCAAGGACGTTACGGTGATGACCAATCTGCTCGAGTCGCGAACCATCGCCGGCCCCGAGCGTCTGCGGCTGTCCATGAACGAGGCCGTGGCCACGGACAAGATCTGGCCCGCCAAGGATTTCTTCGAAGCCAAGGTGGCCGAGCAGTCGGCACGCCACCGGCGCCACGACAACACCGAGTACAACCTCGAACCCAACGTCAAGAGCTCCCCCGGCGGGCTGCGGGACATTCAGATGCTGGGCTGGGTGGCCAAGCGCCATTTCGGCACCTCCGACTTCGAACATTTGATCGGTCTGGGCTTTCTGTCGGCCGGCGAACTGATCGCCCTGATCGAGGGTCGACAGTTTTTGTGGAAGGTGCGCTGGGGCTTGCACATGCTCTCCGGCCGAGGCGAGGACCGGCTGCTGCTCGATCATCAGCGGGAGTTGGCCATCCTGTTTGGCTACGAGGAAGCCGAGGGCATGCTTGCCGTCGAGCGCTTCATGCTCGACTACTACCGCCACGTGCTGGCGCTGCGGGAACTCAACGACGTGGTGCTGCAACACTTCGACGAGGCCATCGTCCGCGCCGGCGAGGAGACCCGCATCGAGCCGGTCAACCCGCGCTTCCAGATTCACAATGACTACATGGAGGTCACGAGCCCGGACGTATTCCGCACGACGCCATCAGCCTTGCTCGAAGTCTTCTTGCTCATGGCCAATCACGAAAGGGTCGAAGGCGTCCGTGCAGCGACCATTCGCGCCATCCGCGACAACCTCGACCTGATCGACGACGATTTCCGCAGCGATCCGTACAACGCCCGGCTGTTCATGGACCTGTTGCGTTCACCCTACCGGCTCGTGTCCCAGCTCACCCGCATGCGCCGCTATGGTGTGCTCGGACGCTATCTGCCGGAGTTCGGCCGCATCATCGGCCAGATGCAGCACGATCTGTTCCACATCTACACCGTGGACGCCCACACCATGCTGCTGATCCGCAACCTGCGCCGCTTCGGCTACGCGTCCAGCGAGGAGCGCTATCCGGTCGCCCATCGCTGCGTGCGCGCCATCGCCAAACCCGAGCTGCTGTATGTGGCCGGCCTCTACCACGATATCGCCAAGGGTCGCGGCGGCGACCACTCCGAACTCGGCGCCGTGGATGCCCGTGCGTTCTGTGAGCGCCACGGACTTGCCGACGAGGATACCGAGCTGGTGGCCTGGCTGGTCGAGGCCCACCTGCTGATGTCGGCAGTCGCCCAGCGCAAGGACATCAACGACCCGGAGGTCATCGCCGAATTCGCCCGGGAAGTACGCACCGAAGAGCGCCTGAACTATCTCTACGCCCTCACCGTCGCGGACATCAATGCCACCAACCCCACGCTCTGGAACAGCTGGCGCGCCACCCTCATGCGTCAGCTCTACCGGGAAACCACCCGCTTCCTCAGCGCCGGAGTGGATCGGGAGGTGGACCGCCAGGAGTGGATCGGCGAAACCCGCGATGCCGCCCTGAACGAGCTGATGGACAAGGGCCTGGACCGGGAGCAGATCCTGAAGCTCTGGCAGCACACCGACGAGGACTATTTCCTCAAGCACGACCACCAGGACATCGCTTGGCAGATGGAAGCGGTGACACAACACGATCTCGATCGCGAAGGGCCGTTGGTCCGGGTTCGCGATCAGCTCGGCGAAGCCGCTGCGAACGTTGGTGCGCCACACGAGGGCGCCACCCAGATCTTCATCTACACTCGTGACCACCCCAACCTGTTCGCGGCCACGGTGGCGGCGCTGGACCAGCTCAACCTGTCGGTACTCGACGCACGGATTCATACCTCCAGTGACGACCTCTGCTTCAACACCCTGATGGTTCTCGATGAGCAGGATCGGCCGGTGGGCGGCGACGCAGCCAAGGTCGCACGCATTCAGGAGACGTTGACACGGGTCCTGCTCCAGCCCGAGGAGTTTCCGGCCATCGTCAAGCGCCGCCTGCCGCGGACCCTGCGCCACTTCCGCATCCCCACCAGCGTCGAGATCGTCAACGAACAGAACTCCCCCCATACGGAAATCCGGGTGGTGGCCGCGGACCGGCCCGGGCTGCTCGCGCGCCTCGGCCTGATCTTCATGGAAGAGGGTATCGTCGTGCACAATGCCAAGATCGCCACCCTCGGTGAGCGCATCGACGACGTGTTCTTCGTCACCGACGAGGCCAATCGTCCCATCGAGGCCGCCGAGCGTACCGCATCCTTGCGCCAGGCCATCTGCAGCCAACTTGACGAGCAGGTGGGGCTGTCATGAATCCACGCATCGATCGCCTCCACCCCTACCCCTTCGAACGCCTCGCCGCGCTCAAGGATGGCATCCAACCGAACCCCGATCTGGCCCACATCGCGCTGTCCATCGGCGAACCGAAACACGCGCCACCGGCGTTCGTGGTGGATCATCTTGCCGATCCTGCCCGCACAGCTGCAGCCCTGGGCAGCTATCCGCTGACCCGCGGCAGCGATGCCCTGCGCTCGGTCCTGGCCGCCTGGGCCGAGCGCCGATTCCAACTTCCCACCGGCGCGCTCGGAGGCGATGCAGTGCTGCCGGTGAACGGTACCCGGGAGGCTCTGTTCGCCTTCGCCCAGGCCGTGATCGACGGCACGGCGACACCGACGCCAGCGGTGGTGCTGCCGAACCCCTTTTATCAGATCTACGAAGGGGCAGCCCTGCTCGCTGGCGCTGAGCCTGTCTACGCCGACTGCCCGGCAGATAACGGCTTCCTGGCCAGCCACGCAGGCATCGAAGCCGCCATCTGGAATCGCTGTGCCCTGCTCTACGTCTGCTCACCCGGCAATCCCACCGGCGCGGTCATGACCCTGGACGCCTGGCGGGAGGTGCTCAAACTGGCTGATCGCCACGACTTCGTCATTGCTGCCGACGAGTGCTACTCGGAGCTCTACGGCGACGAGACCAAGCCACCTCTCGGTCTTCTCGAAGCCTGTCAGCAACTCGGCCGCAGCGGCTTCGAGCGCTGCATGGTGTTCCACAGCCTTTCCAAGCGCTCGAGCCTGCCCGGCCTGCGCTCGGGATTCGTCGCCGGTGATCGCAACCTGATCGCACGCTTCCTGCGCTACCGGACCTACCACGGCTGCGCCATGCCCACATCCGTGCAGGACGCAAGCGCACTGGCCTGGTCCGACGAGAACCATGTCCTCGCCAATCGGGACGCCTACCGGGCCAAGTTCGACGCCGTCCTTCCCATCCTCCAGCCGGTACTCGATGTAGCGCGACCCGAAGCCGGGTTCTATCTCTGGCCGAAAACGCCCATCGACGACGAGACCTTCGCCCGGGAGCTGTTCCGCAGGGAGCACGTGACCGTCTTGCCCGGGCGCTACCTGTCCCGGCCGTCCTCCAGCCGCGACCCGGGTGCGAAGCGCGTACGCATGGCCCTGGTCGCCACGCGGGAGGAATGCATCGAGGCAGCCCGACGCATCCACCGCTTCGTGTCATCAATGTAAGGCTGTATCTGACCCCAAGGATCAGACCTGGCTGAGCTGCCGCTGGCGGAGCGCGCTGCTGCAGGCCCGCCCTACGGCAGGGCCTGCCCCCCCGTCCCGCCTGCCAGCGCCGGCAGCGCTGCCTTCTTCTCAGCGATGATTCGCGACGATGAGCGCTCGAGATAGTGGGCGATGGTCTCGACGCGGATCTTCACCGAGCCCCCGGCCTTGGTCGAGTCGAGCTCCTGGAATGAAAAGAACAGGGTGCCCGAGCGTTCCACGATCTGCTGCACCGGCGTGAACGTGGGCTGGTCCATGCCGCATTCGTAACTCGTCAGGCGGATCGCGCAGGTGATCCAGGGCACCCGCGCTGCCACCTTCGCACCCCACAGGATCTCGTTGGTATTGGCGCTGTAGGACGAGGGCCAGACGTCATGGATGTCCAGCGCCGATTTGATGTGGCCAGCCTCGATGTCTGGGCCGAAGATCCAGTCCATCAAGCCATCGTCGAGGGGAAAGTACTGCGCCCACAGGATCGGGTAGCCATAGGCCTGCAGGTCGGCCTCGATCTCGTGGCCGATGCCGGAATCCATGTGATAAGGCCGGGCCAGCACGAGAACGCAGGGGCGGTCGTTCCCGGCGCACCACTTCAGGACCTCGCGGCTGCGCCCACGCATCTCCTCGTCGAAGCGCTGCAGGGTGCGGAAGCCGACGTCCACCGCGGCGGTGGTTTCGGCCAGGGTAAGTCCTGGCAGGGCGTCCTCCAGCGATTCGAACAGTTGCCGCGGCACCAAGTCGGGTTCACCGAGGGATACCAGCGGCGATACGTAACGGATCCCGCGCTCCGCGAATACGTCCTTTTCCCGCAGGAAACCCGCCTTGATGTTCTCCGGCCCCGCCGCCACCCGCGGGCAGGACAGTGAGTCCACCACGTGGCCGCCGAGGAAGGAATGCAGGGAGAGGATCATCGGCGAGAACAGAATGTCGATGTCGCGCTTCTGCCCGAACGTCAGCTCGCCGTAGTGCCCGGCGCCGCACTTCACTGGATAGCAGCAGTCCACTGTGCCGCGACCCTTGCCGTGTGTCTTCCCCTGCTCCTCCGTGGTGTCCTGGGAGAAGATCACCCGGCTGTTCGGCACGCCGAGCGCGCCGAAGAACCCGAGCCAGAACTGGTGGGTGGTCCAGACGTTGAGGATCTTCGGAATCCCAATCCGGAGTTTCGCCCGCGGTTTCTGCTCAGGCGGGTTTTCGCTCCGAGTTCCGGGCGCGCCGGAATGCTGTGTCCCGAACCATTTCACCAATGTTTGGATAGACACGTCGCTGCTCCTCGATTTCCGCCTTCACCACCCGCATTTCGTCGACATCCTCGAGCAGACCCTTAGGGCAGGAATTGCCGCTTATGATGCGCTGCCAGCCGGGCGGAAGCGGCACCTTGCTCCACGGCCTGCCCTTCGCGCCCTCGAGCTCGACGTCGATGAATGCACGCTTGCAGTTCACGGGGCACCAGTTGCAGATCGTGTCCTGGCTGGTGGTGGACTGATAGTTGAGCGCCTCGATGAAGTCGAAGCCGCGGAAGCGGCTGCCTTCGCTTCGATCGAGGGTATCGACCAGGCAGAGTGCGGCGCCGATCGCTCCCGCCTCACCGGAGTGTGGGTGCACCACCACTTCGGCGCCGGGGACGCGTGCCTTGATGAAGTCCACCTGGGCCTTGACCACGGCGAGGTTGCGATGGGTGCCGCCCTGCAGCACGAAGTTACGTCCGGCCGCGCGCAGGTTCTGCAACTGCCCGGCATAGATCCAGACGTTGTGCGGCAGCACCGATGCCAGTGACGCCATGATCTCCTCGGCCGACCAGCCCTTGCGCTGTTGATTGACGATATCCGACTGCAGGAATACCCCGCAGCCCATGGCCAGCGTCGGCATGGATCTCGCCGCGAAAGCCTTGTCCGCATACTCCTCGAGCGGAATGTCATAGCGTTCGGCGACGCCTTGAAGAAATGCGCCATTGCCGGAGGAGCACTGGGAGTTGAGGCGGAAGTCCGCCACCGTGCCTTGCCGGAGCAACATGATCTTCACGTCCGTTCCGCCCACGTCGCAGATGACGTCAGCGTCCGGGAAGATCGCCATGGCCGAACGTGCGTGGGCTACGGTCTCCACGATGCCGACGTCGGCGCCGAGAACGTCCATCAACAGGTCCTTGCCGTAGCCGGTGAGCGACAAGCCGACGATCTCGGTGGCACCCGTATCGCGTACGTGACGGAACAGGGCCTTGGCGTCCTCGATGGGATTACCCCTGGACGGCACATAGACGCTGTCGAGCATGTCGCCATCCGGCGACAGCAGTACAGCCTTGGCCGTGGTTGACCCGAAGTCGCAGCCGATGACCACCGGACCGTTGACTCGGCCGGCAGCTGCTTCGAAGCTGGGGCCCTGCTCACGGCACAGGGGTTCCGCAGCATAGACGTCGCGGAAAGTCGCGAGGTCCTCGGGTGTGCCGACCAGTCCTCTGCCACCGGACTGCAGTTTCTCCTCATGCTGGCCCTCATCGATCCACCAGCGGATCTTGTCGGCGCCGAGGTAGACCCCGACGCCCTCGGCCTCGTTAAGGCCGATATCGACGCAGCCGAGTGCGGCGTAATAGAGCGCCTCGTCGGGCACCAGGATGACGTCTTCCATCGCGGCATCAGCGGCCAGCTCGATGCCACGTTCGGACCAAAGGTTCATCAGATGGTGTTCCCAGGCTTCCCGGAGCCCCTTGAAGAACAGGTTCGGACCACCCAGCAGCAGCACCTGTGGCCGGGGTGTGTTGCCCTTGGTGAGGGTGGAAAGATTCTGCGACACCACCGCATCGAACAGACTGGCGATGATCTCTTCGACCGGCACACCGCCCTTTAGCAGGCTGTTGGCGTCGGCCTCGGCGAAAATCCCACACTTAGAGCTGACCTTGTGCAGGCTGACGCCGGCGTAGGGCATGGCGGCGAGCGCTTCCGGGGCGATCTGAAGCTTGCGCGCGGTCTTTTCGATGAAGGTCCCGGTGCCGCCGCTGCATGCCGACTGCATGTATTCCTGCTT
>SLTB01000021.1 GCA_007130155.1 Pseudomonadales bacterium | reverse complement strand
GTTGCGGGAGATGTCCAACCTGATCGGGGCCAGGGCGCTCCTGCTGCGGCGGATAAGGCGTGACGTTCAGATTCAGGGGCTGCTGCGAATCTGGCTCTACTTTCACGTGCCTTTGGCGTTCGCTTGCGTGGCGGCGCTGGTGGTGCATGTGATCTCCGTGTTCGTGTACTGGTGACGGCGCCATGCGAGTTCTGATCAGAGAAATACGACGCTCCGCCGGCGACAGCTTCGAGCATGCGGATTCGACCTTCGATGGTGACGTCCTGACCATCGGCAGGGCTACCGATCAAGTATTGCAGCTGCAGGATCGTCAGCTCGCTCTGTCTCATTCCGAGCTGCGCCAATCCGGCCGCAATCTGTCGCTCCGCGCCCAGGGCGATCAGCAATTGTTCGTCAACGGCAAGCGTACCCGCGCCGCGCGGGTCGTCGTCGGCGACGAGATCGACATTGGCGCCTATCGGATCACGGTTCGTCAGGGTACGGCGGATCATGACTTTGCGCTCGATGTCGAAGTCGGTGAGCTCGGTGAGCAGGAGGCCAGCTTCGGCGCAGGCTTCCGGCAAAGCCTGGAGCAGTCGCGCCTGTCCAAGCGGCAACTGTCCTGGAGCCTGTCGCTGGTGGTGCTGATCCTGTTCCTGGTCATCCCCGCGATTGGGTTGTTCGACAGGGATGTCGCGGCGGAACTGCGTCGGCTGCCGCTACCGGACGATGGCCTCTGGCTGTCCGGGCCCATGCATGCCGCGCACCGTTTCATGGGTGATAATTGTAACGCCTGCCACGTTGAGCCCTTTGTTCGTGTGCGCGATCAGGAATGCATCGCCTGTCACGTCTCAGTCACCCATCACGTCGACCCTCTTGTGCACCAGTTCGCCCAGCTCGAAGAAACCCGCTGTGCCACCTGTCATAAAGAGCACAAGGAACCATCGGTGCTGGTGCGCAGTGATCAGGGCCTTTGTGGCGATTGCCACGGCAATCTGATGGCCAGCAGCGTTTCGCCGATCACAGTCGACGATGCTTCTGACTTCGAACATCACCATCCCGAGTTCAAGCTGTCGCTGCTGGTGCCTTCTGGCGGGGCCCTGGACATGACCTGGGAGGTCGAGCGCGTTCCTGTCAATGATCCCGGGCTCGTAGAGCAGTCCAACCTGAAGTTTCCCCATGACGTTCACCTCGACGGCGCCGGTATCGAAGGCCCCTCCGGTAGAGTCCAGATGGTCTGCAGCGACTGCCACCGCCCTGAGGCGGGAGGGGCCTACATGCAGCCTGTGACCATGGAGAGTCACTGCGCGGACTGCCATCTGCTGACCTTCGATCCGGCGGTCCCAGATCGGGTGCTGCCCCACGGCCAGCCGGACATGATTGTTCGCCTGCTCGAGGAGTTTTATTCCCGGGAGGTGCTGTTGGGCGGTGAGCCCGCGGCCACCTCGCGTTCGATACGTGACGCGCGACGCCCCGGCCAGGCCGGTGCCATGACTGCGGCAGAACGGTCTGCGGCCATCGGTCGCGCGCAGCAGCAGGCTCACCAGGTTGCCGAGACCATCTTCGAGCGCTCGACCTGTGCCATCTGTCACGAGGTGGAGCGGGTCGACGATGCCGGTCGCGACTCACCATGGCAGGTACTCCCGGTACGCCTTGCGCAGGTCTGGATGCCCAAGGGATGGTTCGACCACAGCTCCCATCGCACCATGGCCTGCTCGGACTGCCACGAAGCGGAGACGTCCAGTTACGCGCAGGACGTTCTGATGCCTGATATTGCTTCCTGTCGGGAATGTCATGGCGGTGGCAATGCCCGCAACAAGCTTGCCTCGGATTGTATCGACTGCCACGTCTTTCACCTCAAGGATACCGGGTTGATGCGGCCGGATGAGCCCGGCGCGAGCCTGCGGCCGATCTGGTCCGATCTTGATGAAATGCGGGGTGACCGGGTGTTCAAGATGACCCCAGTGAAGGCTCGGCCATGAATGGAGCGTGGAGCCATGGGGCCGTCGGGCAGGCCGTATCAGGAGCGCTCCCGATGATTCGGGCTTTCCTTCTGATGGTTGCGCTGGGGCTCGCACTGCTGCTCATGACGGGCTGCGGTGGCGGCGGAACAGGGGCGCCTCGAGCTGCCGAGGAGCGGGCCCAGGAAGGGGCGGGAACGACGCCACTGCCGGGAGGAGGGACGGCGGGAAGCCAATGTACGGGTTTCTGTGCCGACACGCCTACCATCCTTACCGCTGCCGACGTCCAGCGGGCGATTGCCCAGGCCGCCACAGAGGCTGCGGCCCACAACGCGCCCGCGACCATCGCTGTGGTGGATCGTGTCGGCAACGTCCTTGCGGTGTATCGCATGGATGGAGCGCCACGCCAGGTGACCATCACTTCCACGGATGTGGTCGGTGCGCCCGTCAGTGGTGGTCTGGAAGGTGTGAACATCATCCCGGCGGAGCTGGCGGCCATCGCCAAGGCCATTACCGGCGCCTACCTCTCCACTGAGGGCAATGCCTTCACCACGCGCACAGCCAGCCAGATCGTTCAGGAGAACTTCAACCCTGGCGAGCGCAATCAGCCCTCGGGGCCTTTGTTCGGTGTTCAGTTCAGCCAGCTGCCCTGTGGAGACTTCGTGGCCCGTTTCGAGCCGGGTGCCGGCCCGAGCCCCGGCCCTCATCGTTCGCCGCTTGGTCTGTCCGCAGATGCCGGTGGCCTCCCGCTTTACAAGCGAGGTACGGTCGTAGGTGGCATCGGTGTCATCGGTGATGGCACTTACAGTCTGGACAAGCTCTCTCCCACCACTGATGGGCCTGAAGGCTTTGAGTTCAGCCTTGATGAGATCGCGGCGCTGGCCGGCACGTTTGGGTTCGCTCCCAATCCCGACCGCAAGGCCGACGTCATCACGGCGGTAGGCAAGACCCTGCGCTACACAGACGTTGCCTTCACTCAACTGCTCAGCAGTCCTGAATCTGCGCCGTCCCTCGATTCACTCATCAGCGGTGGAGCTGGGAGCTTGCCGGCCGTCAACGGCTACTATGCTGGTGGGGCAGTGCTGAGCGGCACCCCCTTCGGGCATCCGTCATCGGGCATCAGGCCGGCCGCGCCTGGTGAATACGTGGATGCCAACGGCAATGATCTTGATGCCTTCGTTTTCGTCGATGCCGCCAATGTCAATCGTTTCCCACCCAGGGACGGTACCGACACGCCGGGTGGGGATGCCGCCAATGCACTCACTGCAACTGAAGTGCGACGCTTGATCTCTGAGGGACTGGCCATCGCGAACCGTGCCCGGGCGCAGATCCGTAGGCCTCTCGGGACCCCAGCCCGAGTCACCGTCACCATCGTTGACGGCAACGGCGAAATCCTTGGCATCGCCCGCACGCGGGACGGTCCGGTGTTTGGTGCCGACGTGTCGCTGCAGAAAGCGCGAACCTCGGCATTCTTTTCTGGCACTGGACGCGTGGGCGATCCAGAGCCGGCAGCGGTCTTGGCTGTGGCGCCGAGGCCTCGCTATCTGGAGGCCATCGAGAATCCGGGTCGGTTTGCGGTGAATCCCGGCTTCGATCTGGTCGAGGCGCTGCTCGATGCCATCGGCGCCATGCCTGCGCCTTCCATTGCCGACTATCTTCAGGCGCTGCAGGTGTTCACTGGCGAGGCGAATCTGCTCACGGCCATCGGGAGTCCTGTTGCGATGAGCAATCGCGCCGTTGGCAATCTGCATCGACCCTTCTATCCGGACGGGGTCGAGGGCTCGCCACCAGGTCCACTCAGCAAGCCTCGCAACGACTGGAGCATCTTCAGCGTCGGGCTGCAGCTCGATCTCGTCTACAACGCCATCATCAACCATGTCGCGTTCGTCGCCCTGCCCCCTGTCATTGACACCGGGGCGGGCGTCGTCCTGAACATCAGTGATGCGCCGACCACCTGTGTCGGCAATACCGGATTCAACCCGGGTGCCCTGTTCGAGACCCCGGTTCCCGTCATGGCCATCGCCAATGGCATTCAGATCTTCCCAGGGGCTGTGCCGATCTATCGGGGGGACCTGCTGGTTGGAGGCTTCGGCGTCTCCGGCGATGGGGTCGATCAGGACGACATGGTGGCCTTCCTGGGCACGCACAATGCCGGGCAGGCGCTGGGAACGGGCATTGGCAACGCGCCTCGTGTCATTCGCTCGGACCGCATCGAGCCGGTGGGTGCGCCCGATCGAGAGCGCCTGCGTTATGTCAACTGCCCGCAGGCACCGTTCAATGACACCAGTGAAGATGGTGTCTGCGCGCGCGCGGACGGAGAAGTTCAGTGACAGTCATGGAACTGACGGTCGGCAGCGCCGGATCGAAGAATGAAGGCTGCGCGCATGATCTGCTGAGTCGCCTGCTGTTCTGGTGCTGCAGCTGTGCCCTGCTTGTGTCCACCGCTTACGCTGTGGCAGACGACACCACAGGCATGCCTGCCTCCGAGGAGAAAGTCGCCGCGCCCCGCATGCCGCCGGCGACGGCGCTGTGCGCCACGCCCGAGGCGCTCGCTACGCAGCGGCGTCGTCCTGGCGGAACCGGTCCGGTTCTGGCCTATGAGCTGCCGCCCTGCGATCCACATCGCATCGAGCCATGGACCAAGCAGATCGAGTTAGGTCCTGCTGTGCCTGATCGCTGGCGCATCGTGCAGGCCCTCGGTTATCGGGAACAGATCAGGGATCCCTACGCGGGTCACAATCCGCTGAAGGGTGACATGCCGTTGTTTGGTGAGGACTGGTTCTTCGCCATCACGGCGATCTCCGACACCATCATCGAGCCGCGCACCTTCCCGATTCCGGTGGGCAATGCGACCACGGTCCGGCCGGACGGACTCGATCTGGTTGCCAACGGTGATGGCTACGTATTCGCTCAGACCTTGTTGACGGAGTTCGTGGTTTACCAGGGTGACACGACCTTCCGACCGCCGGACTGGGAGTTCCGCTTCATTCCGGTGTTCAACTTCAATCAGGTGTATTTCGACGAGCGCGCCGTCCTGCGGGTGGAACCGACGGGTGACCGCCAGGCGAAGTCCGGGCGTCAACGCCGGGATTCGCATTTTGGCGTTCAGGGGCTGTTCGTCGACAAGCATCTCTGGAATGTTTCGGACCGTTATGACTTTGACTCCATTCGCATTGGTATTCAGCCCTTCACCACCGACTGGCGCGGTTTCCTCTTCCAGGACCAGCAGCTCGGCATTCGTCTGTTCGGCACCCGCGATAACAACATCTTTCAGTACAACCTGGCGTGGTTCCGCCGCCTCGAGAAAGACACCAACACGGGCCTGAATAACTTGTCTGCGAGGTTGCGCGACGATGACGTATTCGTCGCCAACCTCTACTGGCAGGATTTTCCGGTGAAGGGATTCTTTTCCCAGGGCACAGTAGTGCACAACCGTAATCGGGAGAAGGGCTCGTTCAAGTTCGACGACAACGGCTTCATTGCCCGTCCATCGTCATTGTTCGCGGAACGCTTCTCCCGCAACTACGACGTGACTTATCTTGGACTCAATGGCGACGGCCGTATTGGCCTGATGAACCTTACCGCGTCGGCTTATTACGCCTTCGGCGAGCAGACCAACGATCGCTTTCCGGATGCCAAAGACAAGATCCGCGCCCATTTCGTTGCGGCGGAGATCTCCCGTGACTGGGACTGGACCCGCTGGCGCCTGTCGGCGCTGTGGGCCAGCGGTGACAATGATCCTTTCGATGGCAAGGCCACCGGCTTCGATGCCATCTTCGAAAATCCTCTCTTTGCCGGGTCTGACACCAGCTTCTGGATTCGCCAACCCGTGCCGCTCATTGGCGGCGGCATCGTCAACCTGTCCCAGCGTAATGGCCTTCTCAATAACTTGCGTTCCAGCAAGGAATTGGGCCAGTCGAACTTCATCAACCCCGGTACGCGATTGCTGGGTGTAGGGGCCGACTTCGACATCACGCCGGAGCTGCGGGTGAGCTTCAACGCCAATCAACTTTGGTTCGACCACACGGCGGTGCTCGAGTCGGTGCGGCAGCAGGGCAACATCAGTCGCAACATCGGCATGGATCTTTCGGTGGCCATGATATGGCGTCCGTTCATGTCTCAGAACGTGGTGTTCCGACTGTCGGGGGCGACGCTGTTGGCGGGTAGCGGCTTCGATGACCTGTTCGGACAGGACCGGCAGACGCCGTATTCGATTCTCGCCAATCTCGTATTGATGTACTGAAGGCGGACACCATGAATTCATCCGCATCCCCAAGGTTCGAAGCGCGCAGCGGTCTATTACTCCTGCTGCTGCTTTTGTTTCTCCTGCCCTTGCTCGGTCACGCTGCGGCCGCAGCGAAGCCGGTCGAACGCAACTATCCGCATTACCCTCCGGCACCCGCTGGTCAGCATCCCGAGCAGGCAGAGGCGAAATCGGCGGGCTGCATGAGTTGTCATACGGCTACCGATGCCAAAACGATGCACAGAAATCCTGGCGTGGTGCTCGGCTGCGTGGATTGTCACGGTGGTGACCCTGCTGTCTTCAACGAGGGGGGGCTGGACAGATCGGCCTCCGGCTACATGGCAGTGATGGAAGCTGCCCACGTCCTGCCGCTGTACCCGGACGATTGGGGATATCCGAAGTCGCGTAATCCTGTGCGCAGTTATACCCTCCTCAATAGAGAGAGTCCGGAGTTCGTCCGCTTCAAGAATCCCTCGGACTATCGGGTGGCGCTGGAAGCCTGTGGGGCCTGCCACCTGCCCATCGTCCAGGCTGCCAAGCGCAGCATCATGGCGACTACAGCCATGCTTTGGGGGGGGGCCGCCTATAACAATGGGATTTTGCCGTTCAAGAACTACATCCTGGGTGAGGCCTACACCCGTGATGGCGTCGGTGCGCTGATCGAGGGGCCGCCTCTGGATGATCCGGAGCGGGCCATGCGAGAGCACGGCATCCTGCCCCAGCTCGCACCGCTTCCGGCCTGGGAGACCGTCAAGCCTGGCGACATCTTCAGAGTCTTCGAGCGTGGCGGCCGTAACATCATCAACCTGTTCCCGGAAACGGGAGTCCCCAATGTCATTGGCCTGATACAGCGGCTGGAGGAGCCTGGCCGTCCGGACTTCCGTCAGTCGAATCGAGGTCCCGGTACCGGTCAGAGTATCTCGGTGCCGCTGATCAACATCACCAAGACCCGGCTCAACGATCCATTGATGTGGTTCCTCGGCACCAACGAGCAGCCCGGCGACTTCCGTTCCTCAGGCTGCGCTGCCTGCCACGTACCCTATGCCAACGACCGTGATCCACGCCACTCCGGTCCCTGGGCCAAATACGGGCACATGGGCGAAACGGCCAGTGTGGACCCGACGATTCCACGTGACGAACCAGGACACCCCATCCGCCACGAATTCACGCGGGCCATCCCCAGCAGTCAGTGCATGTCCTGCCACATGCACCAGCCGAACGTTTTCGTAAACAGCTATCTCGGCTACACCATGTGGGACTACGAGTCGGATGCGCCGCGCATGTGGCCCGAGGAGCAGCGTTATCCCACCAGTTCGGAGATTCGGGAGGTCAATGCCCGCAACCCTGAAGGTGCTGCGCCCAGGGGCAAATGGGCCGATGTGGATTTCCTGCGCTCGGTCTGGGAGCGTAACGACGAGATGGAGCACACTCAGTTTGCCGACTATCACGGGCACGGCTGGAATTTTCGCGCCATCTACAAGCGTGACCGCAAGGGCAACCTGCTTGACGCGGACGGTGCTATCGTCGATTTCGACGATCCCGACCGCTTCGACAAGTCGGTACACATGGCGGATATCCACCTCGACGTGGGCATGCACTGCGTCGATTGCCACTTTGCCCAGGACAGCCACGGTAATGGCTTTCTCTATGGCGAGGTGGCCCATGCCATAGAGATCGATTGCGCCGACTGCCACGGCACGCCCGACCATTATCCGACGCTCTTCACTTCGGGCCCTGCTGCCCCTCCGGGCGGCCACGATCTGCGCCTGATCCGCAACCCTGACGGCAAGCCGCGTTTCGAGTGGATGGGCGACAGGCTTATCCAGCGCAGCCTGGTCAATCCGGGCATGGAGTGGGAGGTCAGCCTGGTCAAGGATTCTGTCACCGGTGGACATCGCGACTTCAACGAGAAGGCGGCCCGCGCCAAGCTCATGAGCCGCGATACTGAAACCCAGAAGTGGGGGTTGGATGTGGCGGCCGCGGATCGCGCCCACGACTACTCGGAGATGGAGTGTTACACCTGCCACACGGCGTGGACCACCAGTTGTGGTGGTTGTCACCTGCCCATTGAGGCGAACTGGATGACGGAAAGGTATCACTACGAGGGCGGTGTCTCGCGCAATTATGCCACCTACAATCCCCAGGTCGTGCGCGACGAGATCTTCATGATCGGCCGCCGCGGTAAGGTGAAGGGCGGTAAGATTGCGCCTATCCGTTCGAGTTCGGCGCTGGTTCTGTCGTCGACCAATGCCAACCGGGAAAAGATCTACATTCAGCAGCCACCCATTGCGGCCAGCGGCTACTCCTCTCAGGCTATGAATCCGCATTTTGCCCACACGGTGCGTAAGACTGAGACCAAGACCTGCAGTGACTGTCACCTGTCGGCAGATGGTGATAACAATGCCATCGTGGCGCAGACCCTCGGGCTTGGCACCAAGTACATCGACTTCCTCGGTTATATGGCCTACCTCGGCACCGAGCGTGCCGTGGAAGCCGTGCAGGTCACCGAATGGGACGAACCGCAGGCGGTGATCGGAAGTTACCTGCATCGCTATGCCTATCCAGACTGGTATAGGGCGCATGAGGACAATGATCGGGTCCTCAAAACGCAACATCACGCCAACCGGTCCAAGGATGCGATCACCTGCCTGCAGCATCGTGGGGAGTATCTCTTCACCGCTGGTGGCAGGGATGGATTCCGTGCCTATGACATTGCCAGCATTGCCAACAAGGGCGTGAGTTACCGGATTCTTACGGGTCCCTTCGGTCCGCTGGGCCATCGCACCCACGTGCCATCGAAGAACGCTACTTGCGTTTCGGTCAGTACCACCCAACCCATTGCCGTCAATCGCAATCAGGGTGACCTGATGCGCATCGACAACGAGGAGCGGCCGTTTCACCCGATCTACCGCTATGCGCTCATCACGGATTCCGAGGAGGGCCTTATTCTTGTCGACATCGAGACCTTGGCGGATGGTGAGCCACGCAACAATTTCTTCAGTCGGGCGTTGACCTGGAATGCTGCGGGCATTCTCGATGGTGCCCGCCACATCACCATGGGCGGGACTTGGGCCTACATCATTGCCGATGCCGGCCTTGTTGTCCTTGATCTCGATCGGCCGCTGGATCCGCGGCTGGCGGCGGTGGTCCCCCTCAACGACGGGCGTGCTTCAGCGCTGCAGTTCCGCTATCTGTTCGTGACGGATGCTGATGGTCTGAAGGTCGTGGACGTCAGCCATCCTCAGCAGCCCCGGCTGGTCGAGGACAACATCATCGCTCTCGAAGACGCCCGCGGCGTGTTTGTGACCCGCACCTTTGCCTATGTTGCGGCCGCCCACGAAGGTCTGGTGATCGTCGACATGGAGCGTCCCGAAAACATGTTCGAGTATGGCCGTCTGAGTTCGGCCGAGGGCATCGTCGACGCCCGGGACGTCTCCATTGCCCATACCAATGCCTCTTTGTTTGCCTACGTGGCGGACGGGGTCGCGGGCTTGAAAGTGCTGCAGCTGACGGCGCCCGATACGGTTCCCGGCTTCTATGGTTTCAGTCCGGATCCGAAACCCCAGTTGATTGCCAGCTATCCGACGAGCTCGCCGGCATTGGCGTTGACCCGGGCTCTCGAACGCGATCGCTTCATGGACGAGACCGGGCACCAGATCGCGGTCTTTGGGAGGCGTGGGTCCGGCCCGTTGGAAATTGAAGTGGTGCGGCGGATGTATATGAATGAGGACGGTTCGCTCTGGACAGTTCAGGACAACCCCACGAGGGGAACAGAGCGCGCGTTGGCAAAGGAAGTCCCGCAATGGCGGGCAGCAGGGGAGCAGCAGGATGACAACGCACAACCGCGGAAGCACGGCGGTGGCGAGTAGACGGGGGATTCGGACCGTTCTCGGTGCCCTGTGCCTGCTTGCAGCGGGTCTGCAAGGGGTGGCGGCGGCTGACCTGCCGCAGTACGACGGTTACGTGCACCAGGGGGTAGCCTCCTGCGCGTCGGGCGTCTGCCATGGCTCTGCCACTGAGCGCAGCTCCACCAACGTGCTCCAGAATGAGTACGTGACTTGGACGCGACTCGATGGGCACGCCAACGCCTACCGGACGCTGCTCACGGAGGAATCACAGCGGATTGCGCGCAACCTGGGACTTCCCAATGCCCATGAGGCCGCAATCTGTCTCGATTGCCATGCCGACAATGTGCCACCGGAACAGCGCGGCGCGGATTTCCAGATCAGTGACGGCGTGGGCTGCGAGGCCTGCCATGGCGGTTCGGAGAACTGGCTTTCCAGCCACACTGCGCCCGGGACCAGCCATCAGGACAACCTTGATCGGGGTCTTTACCCGACTTCCAGCGTCGAGGCCAGGGCACAGCTGTGCCTGTCCTGCCATCTCGGGACTGCGGACAAATTTGCGACGCACCGTATCATGGGTGCGGGGCATCCGCGTCTGGCATTCGAGCTCAGTACCTTCAGTGCCTTGCAGCCACCTCATTGGTCTTTCGATGCCGACTACGATCAGCGTAAGGGTATCGTCAGCGAGTTCGACACCTGGACGCTTGGACTGATGGTGGCGGCAAGGGAGAACATCGCGCTGCTGCAGGGGCCGTTGCTGCATGGCAGGGGTTTGTTTCCCGAGATCGCGTTGTTCGATTGCCATTCCTGCCATCAGCCCATGAGTAGCCTGGACTGGCAACCCACCGTGCTCACAGAGGGGCTCGAGCCTGGCGCCATCCGGCTCAATGATGCGAATTTCGTCCTGTTGCTGCCGCTGGCTGAGGTTCTGGCTGGGCCACTTCACGACAGATTGCTCCAGCGTATTCTTGGACTGAATCATTCTGTGATGCTCAGTCGCGATGCTGTGGCAGAGGCGAGTCGACAACTTGGTTCGGTGGTCGATGAGCTCGAAGCAGCCAGCGCCCGCGGTGCAGATCTTGCGGCGCGCCAACGAATACTGGAAGGCGTATTAAGGCGTGCTGCGCGGGGAGACTACAGAGACTACGTTGCGGCGGAACAGGCCGCGATGGCGATGGACGTACTGTTGATTTCCATCGAGCGCTGGGATGACTTCAAAGAGCGCATGGACGCCATCTTTGCCACTGTGGAGAACGACGAGACCTATCGCCCGCAGGCGTTCGCGGCTGCCGCAGATGAATTGCGGCGTGCGCTTTGATACAAGCCTCACGCGGACATGACTGGAGGCTCGCGCAGGGCGGGGGCAGTCAGGTAGTCTTCTGGATGAACCCTGGGGGATGCGGCTGAAAGATGGCGGAGAATGTCAACGTATCGATTCTCTTCGCCGATGTATGCGGGAGTACGCGTCTATACGAAACTCTGGGTGATCAGCGCGCCCAGCAGGTCATCGGTGAGTGCATCGCATTCATGCTCGAGATCATAGAGCAGCATGGAGGCACACTCGTCAAGACGATCGGCGACGAAATCATGGTGCGCTTTGATGATGCGAGCCAGGCCGTCCGGGCAGCCTGTGAGATCCAGGAGGAGAACGAATCTGGACGGCAGTACTCTGGCCACCGGCTTGCCCTGCGCGCCGGGTTGCACCATGGCGCGGCGATTCTCGATGACGGTGACGTGTTCGGTGATGCGGTGAATGTCGCGGCCCGCATGGCAGGCATCGCCAAGGCGACGCAAGTGATCACTACGGGCGATACGGTCGCACTTCTCGATGATGAGCTGGCTGATATGGCCCGGGAGTTCGATCGCGCCACGATCAAGGGCAAAGCGGTCGAGCTGCGGATTTGCGAGATTCTTTGGGAGGCCAATGACGTCACGACCATGAATGTGTCGTCGACGGTCGGGCCCGGCATGGAGCAGGCCATGCTGGTCCTGCGCTATGCGGGCCAGGAAGTGAGAGTGGGCGGCCGCGAGCGTCCGGTGGTGACGCTGGGGCGAGGCTCCCAGGCGGACATCGTGGTCCAGGCGCCGCTGGCGTCCAGGGTGCATTGCCGCCTCGAGTCTCGGCGCGGCAAGTTTGTCGTTGTCGACCAGAGTACCAATGGCACCTTCGTGCGGACTGCGGATGGAGAGAATGTCTACCTTCGCCGCGAGGAGTTGCTGATATGGGGCAGTGGCTCCATCGCTCTTGGGGAAGACGTCGCCAAAGGCAATCCGCACCTGATCCACTTCACCTGCCCCTGATGCATGTATTCAGCGGGGACAGCTGGGTGGGGAACGGAGGGCATGGCAGTCATGGCATGTGATCTGCCGGGGGTTGGGCGTGTTTGAACTGCACTGGGATTCGGCCGCGCTTACCGATACTGGAAAACGCCGTACCCATAATGAGGATGCGATCCTGGCGCGCCCGGAGGCCAGACTTTGGGTGGTTGCGGACGGCATGGGAGGTCACGCGGCGGGCGATGTGGCGAGCAGTATGCTCACGGACACCCTGGCCTCGTTGGAAGCCGGCGGCAGTTTTACCGAGTTCGTTGATCGCGTCGACGATGCCTTGATTCATGTCAACCGGGATATTCGCGGTCATGCCGACGAGTATTTCGGTGGCCATACCATGGGTTGTACCGTGGTGGTCATGCTCAGCGCTGCCAACGTCGGCGTCTGCATGTGGGCGGGGGATTCCAGACTTTATCGGTTGCGGGAAGGTGTGCTGACCCAGGTTTCTCGGGATCACGACCCCCTTGAGGAACTTGTGGAACGCGGCGTGCTCACCCCGGAGGAAGCGGACAATCATCCGGACTCCAGTGTGATTACCCGTGCGGTGGGTGGCCAGCCTGAGCTTTGTCTCGACTGCATCCTTTTTGATATCGCGCCAGGCGATGTCTATCTGCTTTGCAGTGATGGCCTTTACCGGGAAGTCGAGAGGGATGAGATGCGTGATGTCCTGCTGGGCATCGCGTCAGTTCAGGAGCGCGCCCAGGGTCTGCTCGACCTGGCTCTCGAGCGGGGTGCTCGAGACAATGTGAGTATCATTGTCGCTGCGTGTTGTGAGGAAGCGTGACAATGGCTGACGCGCCTTCAGCGAAAAAAGGTGTGACCCGTCGGGTAGACGTGCTCACCCTCAGCCAGGAGAGTGCACACGTACGGTCCCTCGCCCGGAGTTGGGCTGCTGGTGAGGTGGGTGTCGACGACTATCGCATGATTCGCTCCCTCACCATCGAAGGCATGCTGAGCGGTGAGTTCGTCAGCACTGCGCCAAATGCGTCAGCCGATGACGATGATAACGATATCACCGCTGTCGGCCACGATACGGTGGCTGAAGGCGACGATACCCACCCCAGGTTTCAGGCCATCAGCGAAGATCCACCGATGCCTCCGGCATCGCCGCTCCCGCGTATTGCTTTGGTTGCAGGCGCCCTGCTTCTGGTTCTCGGCCTCATCATCCTTTTCGGCCGGTCCTGAAAGGTCAGCATACGCTTCGCGCCATCTGCTCCGTTCTTCATGGCGCGAAAGTAGGGCCGCGCGTAGACTCGATGAAGACTGCCTGGCCCACCAGGGTTGGATGGCGCGACGGGGCTGCTCGTTGGAGCGCTCACGGCGGGGAACTGGCGCTTGTGTCCTGATGAGATTCGGCTACGAACTCGGCTGTCGATGTGTCAGCCCTGTGACTTTCAGATCGGTTATCAGCAGCGGCTCTAATGCTGTCCGATGCCGTCCAGACGCAGAGTATTCCGGGAGGCGGAGCGATGAAGGCATCAGACCTGTTCGTGAAATGTTTGGAGGAAGAAGGTATCGAGTACATCTTCGGTGTGCCCGGAGAGGAAAACGCGGATTTCATGATGTCCCTGGAGGCGTCCGGCAGGATTCGCTTTGTGCTCTGTCGTCACGAGCAGGGCGCCGCCTTTATGGCGGAGATCTACGGCCGCCTCACCGGAGAACCGGCAGGCTGTCTGGGCACCCTCGGGCCGGGTGCCACCAATCTCATTACCGGGGTTGCCGACGCCAACATGGACCGGGCGCCGATGCTGGTGCTCACGGGTCAGGGTGCATCGACGCGTCTGCACAAGGAATCACACCAGGTTATGGACGTCGTGCACATGTTCGAGCCGGTGACGAAGTGGGCGGTTCAGGTCATCCACCCGAACAACATTCCTGAGATCGTGCGCAAGGCCGTGCGGCTGGCGCGCACGGAAAAGCCGGGCGCGGTTCATATCGAATTGCCCGAGGATATCGCCGAGCTCGAAACTTCGGCGACGCCGATGATCCCGCGCCGGTTCCGGCGCCCGGTCCCTGCGGACAAGATCGTCAACCAGGCCTTCGACCTGATCAAGAATGCCAAGCGGCCGGTGATCCTTGCCGGTAATGGTGCCATCCGCAAACGCGCGGCCAAACAGCTCAGGATCTTCTGCGAGAAGACGGGCATCGGAGTGGCGAGCACCTTCATGGCCAAGGGCTGCGTCGACATGGATGCGCCCTACTGTCTATACACAGTGGGTCTGCAGGCCAAGGACGTAGTGTCCTGCGCCATCGACGCCGCCGACGTTGTGGTAACGCTAGGCTACGACATGGTCGAGTACCACCCTATGCTTTGGAACGATGCCAAGGACAAGCGCATCGTCCATCTCGACTTCCTGCCCGCAGAAATCGACGAGCACTACCATCCGGAGGTGGAGGTGGTCGGCGATCTGGCCCACGCGCTGTGGATGCTGAACGAACGCGTCGACGCGATGGGCGGGCTGAAATTCGATCTGCCCAATCAGGCTGCGGCCCGGCGGGATATGGCGCTGGAGCTCGAGCACTACAAGGACGACGATACGGAAGGCCTGATCAGGCCCCAGAAAGTGCTTTGGGATGCACGTAAGGTAATGGGTCCCAACGATGTGCTGCTGTCCGACGTGGGTGCCCACAAGATGTGGATCGCCCGTCATTACCAGTGCCACGAACCCAATACCTGCCTGATTCCCAACGGCTTCTGTTCCATGGGTTTCGCGTTGCCTGGCGCGGTGGCCGCAGCGCTGGTGCATCCGGACCGGCGCATCCTCGCCATCTGCGGCGATGCTGGTTTCCTCATGAACGTGCAGGAGATGGAGACTGCCCGCCGCTTGAACCTCAACTTCACGGTCATGGTCTGGGAGGATCATGGCTACGGGCTGATCAAGTGGAAGCAGGACAATCACTTCGGCCGGCATACGGAGCTCGATTTCGGTAATCCGGACTGGATGAAGCTCGCGGATGCATTCGGCTGGAACGGCCACCACATCACCCGCAGTCGGGACGTCGCTGAGACGCTGGAAGCATCGTTTGCCGAGCCCGGCCCGAGTCTGGTGGTCGTACCTATCGACTATCGGGAGAATGCCCTGCTCACCAAGCGTCTGGGCAACATTCAGTGCCCAATCTAGCAATGCCCGATCCAGTCTCGCTACCGAAGCCAGGCTGGGAGAGCAGGGCTCGGTAAGCGCAGCGAGGAGAACGCCAATGCTCGAGAACAGCTATCCGTTCTATCTGGCCAATGCGGCCGAGGCACCGAATGCGGACCTCGAGGTGATCGACAAGTACACCGGTGAGGTGGCTACCCGTGTGGCCATGGCCTCAGCGGCGGACATTGATCGCGCCATTGCCGCCAGCGTGGACGCGGCGCGGCCGATGGCGGAAATGCCAGCTTATGCCCGCAAGGCGGTCATCGAACACTGTGTGGCGCGCTTCCGCGAACGCTTCGACGAACTGGCCATGAGCCTGTGCATCGAGGCGGGCAAACCCATCAAGGACGCCGAAGGTGAGGTGACCCGCCTCATCGACACCTTCGTGATCGCAGCCGAGGAGAGCGTGCGCATGGGCGGTGAGGTGCTGCCCCTGGATATTTCGCCGCGCGCCCATGGCTACCGGGGCTATTTCAAGCGGGTGCCCATCGGTCCCTGCTCGTTCATCAGCCCCTTCAATTTTCCCCTCAATCTCGCCGCCCACAAGGTGGCACCGGCGTTGGCGGCGGGTTGCCCGTTCGTGCTCAAGCCGGCAAGCCTGACGCCCGTCGGCGCCCTGATCATCGGCCAAGTGCTCGCGGAGACCGATCTGCCCAAGGGAGCATTCTCCATTCTGCCTTGCCGGCGTGATGGGGCGAATCTTTTCACCACGGACGAACGGCTCAAGCTCCTTTCGTTCACCGGCTCGCCCGGTGTGGGCTGGGAATTGAAGGCAAAGGCCGGAAAGAAGCCGGTGGTGCTCGAGCTTGGCGGCAATGCGGCGGTGATCGTGGATGAGGATGCCGACCTCGGCGATGCCGTGGATCGCATCATCTTCGGTGCGTTCTATCAGTCCGGCCAGAGTTGCATCGGCGTGCAGCGGATCATAGTCCACGAGGCGATCTACGAGGACTTCCGTGATCGGCTGGTAGCGGCCACCAAGAAGTTGAAAAAGGGCGACCCCAAGGACCGCCAGACCTTCATCGGACCGATGATCTCCGAGAAGGAGGCCCGGCGTCTGCAGGGCTGGGTGGAGCAGGCGGTCGCGGCTGGGGCCACCCTTCTATGTGGTGGTCAGCGCGATGGCGCGATGCTCGATGCGACCCTACTGGAGAACGTGCCGGGAAGTGCGGCAGTCAACTGTGAGGAAGCATTCGGACCGGTGGCCAATCTGTTCCGCTTCAGCGACTTTGAGCAGGCGCTGGAGATGGTCAACGACAGCCAGTTCGGACTTCAGGCCGGGGTTTTTACCCGGGATTTGTACAAGGCACAGATGGCTTGGGACCGGCTCGAGGTGGGTGGCGTGGTCATCGGCGACGTGCCTTCCTATCGGGTGGACAATATGCCCTATGGTGGGGTGAAGGAGAGCGGTCTCGGTCGAGAGGGGGTCCGCTTCGCCATTGAGGACATGACGGAGATTCGCTTGATGGTGGTGCGCACTCCACGCTGAGCGCTGCCATACAATAAACGCCACGAGCTGCGAGATAATGCAGGGCTGGCTACTGGAGCTACCGTAGCCCTAACCCCCTGCGGTGAGTGGGCACTCACGAAGGTGCCAGGAGAGTTATTCACACGCAGGCTGCGCTTGCATAAGGACACGAAGATGTGTCGGTTCCTTCAAGGAGAGGTTCACGAGGTCATCGTAACTCGTTGATATAATGGAACTTCTTTATGTTGATGGAAAATTGAGCAGTTCGAGCGGCTCCAGGCGATCCCTGACCTCGGTGGCAATGAGCAGGAGTTATCCAGAGAGTTATCCACAGACACCGTGGACAACTCATGCCGAGGGCTGATGCGCTGCGTCGGTCAGCCTTGCACAGCAGTCCAGCAGCGATGCAACGATTAAGGATGGAGCATGGCCATCGATCCGGAACGCATCACGGCCGAGGAACGTAGCGCCAACGCTGATGGCCTCGGTCAGGCTCTGGCAGGCTGGCAGCAGGCTGGTGACCGACGCGTGAAGCTTGGCTTGGCGGACGTCGACGGCGTCCTGCGTGGCAAGTACATCTCCCTGGACAAGTTTGCCGGAATCCTGGACAGCGACCCTGGCTTCTGTGACTGCGTCCTCGGCTGGGATGTCGCCGATCAGCTCTATGACAATGTCCGGCTCACGGGTTGGCACACGGGGTTTCCCGACGTCCGCTTCCGCCTCGATGCGGGCAGTGAACGCCGGATTCCCGGGGAGGGCACGCCGTTCCTGCTCGGCGACTTCGTGATTGCCGACAATGCTGGCCAGGTGATTCGCCATCCCGCCTGCACGCGCGGCCGCCTGCAAAGCGTGTTGGCCAGGTCTGCGGCGCTGGGCTATCGGCCTCGGCTGGGCTTCGAATACGAGTTCTTCGTTTTCCGCGAAACGCCACAGACCCTGCGCGCCAAGGGGTTCCGTGATCTCGAACCGCTGACGCCCGGCAACTTCGGCTATTCCGTATTGCGTGCCTCCGCCGAGGCCGAACTGTTCACGGCTCTGATGAGTTATATGGACGACTTCGGCGTAGCCATTGAAGGTCTCCATTGCGAGACCGGCCCTGGAGTCTGGGAGGCCGCGCTGGCGGTGGCGGATGGCCTGGAAGCTGCGGATCGGGCCAGTCTGTTCAAAACTTTCACCAAGGTGT
>SLTB01000264.1 GCA_007130155.1 Pseudomonadales bacterium | reverse complement strand
TTCGGCATCGGCAGAAGAGCCGGTGAGGCGGTAGGCGCTGTGGTAGAGGGCCGTCAGATACGGACGTGCCAGGCGCTCGAATGCATCCTTCACTTCGAAATCTGCGCCCATCGTGGACCCCAATCGAGGTGCCGAAGCGAGATGGTCCATATTGCTGTCTCGCCAGCCGCCGTCATGGAACGAAGAAGAGGCATCCGGGTCGAGCCCAGATGCCTCAACAGGAGCTTGGTTCGGATATCTTCAGTTGGGTCGCGGGATGTTGACGGGTCGACCTCTCGGCTGCGCCTGATCGCGGGCGGCGTCAGCGCGCTCTCGCGCGGCTTCAGCGCGCTGAGCCCCCATGGCTCGCTCATCCTCGCGAGCCCGCTCTGCCTGGGATTGACCGAAGGCACGGCCGTCGCGACGGGCTGCATTGGCAGTCTCCAGGCCTCGCGCCGAAGCCTCCACTGCGGCCTTTGACGCGGTTTCCGGCAAGCCGATTTGCTCCATGACCTCTTCAGGCGTGGCATCTTCGTCAATGCCGACCATGGTGTCTTCAGTTTCGGCGAAGGTGGGAGACGCCCCCAGTACGCTGAACGCCAGCAGCGTACCTAATGCGGTCTGGATCTTCATGCTTGCCCTCCTCTGGTCCGGATCGGACCTCATTGATCATTCGCTCGCCCGGCGATAGTGACGCGCTGATCCCTGCAGGCGAAGGCGACTTTCCATGTTGCCCATCCATCTAAACGAGCGTTTACGCAAAAAGGTTCCATGGGCGCCAACATCGCCCACCCAAGCAGCCAAAGCGACTTCGGTACGGACTGCGAGCATGCGGCAATGAAGACTTGGCTCGAGGCGTTTGAGAGCGAAGGTGAAACGATTTAATCGAGTGGCCAGCGCCGGTTGCCCAGGCCATTCAGGCCTCGGCAGGCTGGGCATCTCACCCGTGACCATCCTTTTCGCCAGGCTTCGCCCGGCGATGCTTCCGCGGGAGCCGACGCTCCCGCGGAAGCGGTCGGTTACTCGTCGAGGAAGCTGCGGAGGTGTTCGGAGCGGCTTGGATGACGCAACTTTCGAAGCGCCTTGGCCTCTATTTGTCTGATCCGCTCCCGAGTGACGTCGAACTGCTTGCCGACTTCTTCGAGGGTGTGATCGGTGTTCATGTCGATGCCGAAGCGCATGCGCAGCACCTTGGCCTCCCGGGCGGTGAGCCCGGACAGCACTGAGGTGGTGGCCTCGCGCAGGCCTTCCTCGGTGGCAGTGTCCACCGGTGAACCGGCGGTCACGTCCTCGATGAAGTCGCCGAGATGGGAGTCTTCATCGTCGCCGATGGGCGTCTCCATGGAGATCGGCTCCTTGGCGATCTTCAGCACCTTGCGCACCTTGTCTTCCGGCATCTCCATGCGAATGCCGAGCTCTTCGGGGGTCGGCTCCCGCCCCATCTCCTGCAACATCTGCCGCGAGACACGATTGAGCTTGTTGATGGTCTCGATCATATGCACGGGAATACGGATGGTGCGCGCCTGGTCGGCGATGGAGCGGGTGATGGCCTGCCGAATCCACCACGTCGCGTAGGTGGAGAACTTGTAACCACGGCGGTACTCGAACTTGTCCACGGCCTTCATCAGTCCGATGTTGCCTTCCTGAATCAGGTCCAGGAACTGCAGCCCGCGGTTCGTGTACTTTTTGGCGATGGAGATCACCAGCCGCAGGTTGGCTTCCACCATGTCCTTCTTGGCGCGGCGGGCCTTGGCCTCACCGATGGACATGGCGCGATTGATCTCCTTGATCTGCACGATGGACAGGGTGGTTTCTTCGGTCACCCCCTGCAGCTTGCGCTGGGCGCGAAGCAGGTCTTCCCTGTGGGGCTGAAGGCGCGACGTCCAGTCCTGCTTGCCATCAAGCTGCTTGGACATCCACTTGCTGTTCACTTCGTTGCCAGGGAATTCAGACAGGAACACCTTCTTCGGCATACGAGCGCGACGGACCATGACCGTGGAAATGGTCCGCTCCTGCTCGCGAACGCGATCGAGCGGCGCACGGACCCTGCTGACCAGTTCTTCGTAGAATTTAGGCGTCAGCTTCAGGGAAGCAAACAGGTCCGCCAGTGCCGCGAGATCCTTCTCGCCGGCATTGCTGTCACGGCCGTAGCGCTTGAGGTTGCGCTCGGTTTTCTTGAGCTGCTTACGGATGGCTTCGAAGCGAGCGGCGGCCTCAACAGGATCCGGCCCCTTGATCTCCTCTTCGGCGTCGTCATCGCTGTCGCCATTGTTTTCGGTATCGTCTTCGCTGTCGTCCTTGTTGTTTTCCTTGCCGTTCGCCGCCGGCTTGCCATTGCTGCCCGCCGGGCCATCGCGCTGAACCTGGGGAGCTGCCGGCACATCGTCCGTCGGATCGAGGTAGCCGATGAGCACGTCAGAAAGCCGCTCGTCTTCCACGGCCTTGTCATAGGCATCGAGAATGAATTGCACCGTGCTCGGGAAGCGGGAAATCGCCGCCATGACCTCGCGGATACCTTCCTCGATGCGCTTGGCGATCTCGATCTCGCCCTGGCGCGTGAGCAATTCCACGGTACCCATCTCACGCATGTACATGCGGACCGGGTCGGTGGTGCGGCCAGCCTCGGTTTCCACCGCAGCGAGAGCGGCCGCAGCCTCTTCGGCCGCCAGTTCGTCGGCCGAAGCGTCCCCGGCAGACAACAGCTCATCCGCATCCGGCGCCGACTCGAACACCGAGATCCCCATCTCGGTGATCATCCGGATGATGTCCTCGATCTGATCCGGATCAGAGATGTCAGCTGGAAGGTGATCGTTCACTTCAGCATAGGTCAGGTAGCCCTGCTCCTTGCCTTTGGCGATCAGTTCCTTGAGCTGGGATTGTTGCTGAACGTGTTCCGTGGACGTGGACATGGTGCTCCTCAGCGTGAAGGCGAGCCGACCCGATGCCGGTTGCAGGCCCCGAAGACTGGCCGCAGCAGGTCCGGGTGGTCCTGCCCTGGCGCCTGCACCAACTGCCCGGACGGGAGCAGACGCAGGGTAGCCCAACATTATAACCGGAGGTGGGGATGACCTCCACCAAGTTCAAGTTGACACAGACCAGGAAGCTCTGCTTTCAGGGCTGTGGCGACGTCTGTGCCGCAGGCCCGACACCGGCAGCCGCCCGCTTCAGGGCGAAGTATTCCGCATGCTCCTCGGCACTTGCCTCGCGGGCGCGGATCTTCGCGATCAGCTCACGCTGACGCTGGCTGTCCGCTTCAGCGAGCAGCATGGCGACGATCTCCTGGAACTGCAGGCGAGCGCGTTCACCTTCGGCCAGCTCCCGGGCCGGCAGCCCAGCACCCGTGATCAACTGCCGTAGCCGGTCGTGTTCTGGGGTACCGAGCCAGGCGCTGATCAGCACCGCTGCCGGCAACTCGGGCTCGGCATGCAGCTGCGCCACCAGGGCCCGCAGCAGCCGGACGCCCTGACGATCACCTCGGGCCTCAAGAGCTCCCAGGCGATCGAGATCCATAGCAGCCACCTCGGCTGCGAAATCCGTGCGCCGCAACAGCAAAGCCGTGGCAATGTCCTCGCGGCTGAGCCTGACCCTGCGGCGCTCGCCCTGTGGGCGCGCGGGAGGGTGCCTCGCCTCATCTGGAAACGGGAACCGCTCTGGAACCTCATTTTCCGCAGCAGCGTCTGCCGCCGGGTTGGCCCTTGGGTCCGCATAGATGCGTTCGAGGTCCTCCACCGGCATCTGGGCCAGATCGGCGAGGCGTCGCATCATCAATGCTTGGACCAGCCGGCCGGGAATCCGTTCCAGCATGGGGCGCGCCAAGTGGGCCAACCGCGCCCGTCCATCCAGGGAGCCAAGGTCCAGCTCCCGGGCCAGTTCACTGAAAAGATACTCGGAGAACGGCGTGGACGAAGCGATCCGGGCCCGGAAGGCGTCCGCACCTTCCTTGCGGATCAAAGTATCGGGGTCCTCGCCCTCCGGCAGGAACAAAAGCCTCAGGCCGCGGCCGTCTTCGAGGACTTCGAGCGCCGTACGGGCCGCCTTCCAGGCCGCGCGCAGGCCCGCGGCATCGCCATCGAAACAGAACACCACCTCCGGCGCGAGCCGGAACAGTTTTTCGAGATGATCCCGGGTGGCGGCGGTGCCCAGGCTGGCACAGGCCTCAGGCACGCCACCCTGGGCCAGACCCACAACGTCCATGTAGCCTTCCACGAGCAGAACCCGCTCGGGATCGCGGACCGCATTGCGACACTCCCAGAAGCCATAGAGTTCACGGCCCTTGTGGAACAGGGGCGACTCCGGAGAATTCAGATACTTGGGCTGGCCGTCGCCGAGTATGCGTCCGCCGAAGGCGATGGAACGGCCGCGCTGATCGCGGATGGGAAAGATGATGCGGTCGCGGAAGCGGTCGTAAAACCTGCCGTCGTCGGCCTGACCGATGAGGCCCGCCTCCAGCATGAGTTCGCGGTGTGCATCATCGGTGCCGAGGGCTTCGAGCAGGCCCTGCCGGCCCGGAGGCGCGAAACCGATGCCGAAGGTCTTTGCCGCCTGACCGTCGACGCCGCGCCGGCGCAGGTAGTCCACGGCCGTGGCACGCTTCGGATGCTGGGCAAGCTGAAGACGGAACCAGCGATCGGCGCGATCGACGATGTCGTACAACCGCCCGCGACGCTCGTCCCGGGGAGCTGAGGCAGCTTCCTGGGGTACTTCCACCCCCGCCAGGCCGGCCAGGTAGCCGATGGCTTCCTGAAACGGCATGCGCTCCTGCTCGAGCAGAAAGCTCAGCGCCGTGCCGTTCGCGCCACAGCCGAAGCAGTGATAGAAGCCTTTGTCGGGGATGACGTGAAAGGAAGGGGTCTTCTCGTTGTGGAAGGGACACAGCGCCTTGAATTCGCGGCCGACCCGCTTCAACTCCAGACGCGCACCGATGACCTCGGCGATGTCGACTCGCTCGAGCAGGTCATTGATGAAATCCTGGGGAATGCGTCCGGACATGCCAGCGTGCGTCGTCAGTGAAACGGGGTTACCGCGAGAACGCAGCAGGATAGCACGCGGCCTGCTGGTGTCCTGGCATCGAAGTCAGGCCAGGCGGGCCTTGACCCGGGCGCTGACGGCAGCCATATCGGCTCGCCCCTGGAGCTTGGGCTTGAGAATGGCCATGACCTTGCCCATACCGCGCATATCGTCGGCACCGGACTCGGTGAGGGCGGCCTCGATGAGGCCGTCGATCTCTGCTTCGTCGAGGGGAGCGGGCATGAACTCACGGATGAGTGCGATTTCGAAAGCTTCGACATCCGCGAGATCGGCGCGATTGGCATCGCGGTACTGACGCTCGGATTCCGCCCGTTGTTTGAGCATCTTGTCGAGGATTACCAGGACCCGCGCATCATCCACCTCGATGCGCTCATCCACTTCGACCCGTTTGATCTCCGCCATGATCAGGCGCAAAGCACCCAGACGCAGCTTATCGCGGGCGCGCATGGCGTCCTTGACGGCTTCATTGATGCGGGTCTTGAGATCCACGGCGACGCCCTCTCGGGGTCTGCTCAGAAAGTGCGCTCGAGTTTCTTCTGTTCGCGCTGCAATTTCTTGAGGTGACGCTTCACGGCGGCAGCTTGCTTGCGCTTACGCACGGAAGTCGGCTTCTCGTAGTACTCGCGACGACGGACCTCGGAGAGGACCCCTGCCTTCTCGCAGGAACGCTTGAAGCGGCGCAGAGCCACGTCGAACGGCTCGTTTTCCTTCACCTTGACTGTCGGCATGGACGCTTGAAATACCTGTGGAACTGGAAAGGGCGCGAATTCTAGCCCGCACTTCCACCGAATGCAAAGCATTGAATCCCTCGGCAATGGTATCCTGCGCCACCGCCAACTGACGCTTGGCAATCCAAGCCCAACCACCGAGACCACCGCCATCATGCGCGTCCTTGGTATCGAGACATCCTGCGACGAAACAGGTCTAGCCATCTATGACACCGAGGCCGGGCTCCTAGCCGAGGCCCTGCACAGTCAGGTGGACCTGCATGCCGCCTATGGCGGCGTGGTTCCGGAGCTCGCCTCCCGAGACCACATCCGGCGGCTGCTGCCCCTGATCGAAAAGGTGCTGGCGGATGCCGGCTCGAGCCGCCAAGACCTCGATGGCATCGCCTACACAGCCGGTCCGGGCCTGATCGGCGCGCTCATGGTCGGCGCGGCCTTCGGCCGCAGTCTGGCCTGGGCTCTCGGGATTCCGGCCATCGGCGTGCACCATATGGAGGGGCATCTGCTGGCCCCCATGCTGGAACCGACGCCGCCGGACTTTCCTTTTGTCGCCCTGCTTGTCTCCGGCGGTCACACCCAGCTCGTGGACGTGACCGGGATCGGCCGCTACCGATTGCTCGGGGAGTCCCTGGACGACGCTGCCGGTGAGGCCTTTGACAAAACGGCCAAGCTGCTCGGCCTGCCCTACCCCGGCGGCCCGGAGCTGGCTCGGCTGGCGGAGTCCGGCGATCCGAACCGTTTCCGCTTCCCCCGACCCATGACGGACCGGCCAGGTCTCGACTTCAGCTTCTCCGGCCTCAAAACCAGGGTGCTAACGGAGGTGCAGAAACAGGGTGCGGACATGGATGCGCCCACCCGCGCCGATATTGCCCGCGGCTTCGAGGAAGCGGTAGTGGAAACGCTGGCCATCAAATGCGAACGCGCCCTGGCCGAATGCCAGCGCAGCCGGCTGGTCATCGCTGGCGGCGTGTCCGCCAACAAGCGCCTGCGGGCCGAGCTGGAAACCCGCCTGGCGCGCATCGATGCCGCCGTGTTTTACGCACGGCCGGCGCTGTGCACCGACAACGGGGCCATGATCGCCTATGCCGGAGCCTGCCGGCTGGCTGCAGGCGAAACAGCGGAACTCGGTGTTTCGACGCGTGCCCGCTGGCCGCTGGACACCCTGCCTGCGGTGCCGGCACAGCCGTGACGGATCGCCTTGAAGTCATCGATCTCGCCGTTCCGACCTGCATCGGCGTCCACGGCTGGGAACGGCGGGTGCGCCAGATCCTGCTGATTAATCTGGAGCTGCCGGTGGACATACGGCCCGCCGCCGCCGGCGACGATCTGACCCGGGCGCTGGACTACACCGCCGTGGCGGCCCGGGTCCGGGCCTTCGGGGCGGATTCCGAACGGCTGCTCATTGAGACCTTTGCCGAGGATCTGGCCGCCGATCTGCTGGGCGAATTCAAGCTAGCCTGGGTCAGGCTCAGCGTGCAGAAACCTGGGGCTATTGGGGATGCGGCCCCGGTCCGGTTGAGCATCGAGCGGCGGTCATAGAGCGTCGCGGCGGCCCAGGCACGGTCGCGAACCTGCTGTGTTGACAGGGCACCTGGCGGCGCCAATCGCCCGCAATGCGGGCTCCCACAGAGGCCATTCCCAGTGGCGAACCTGCTGCGTTGACAGGGCGCCTGGCGGCGCCAATCGCCCACAATGCGGGCTCCCGCACAAAGCCATCCCGACTCGGGGTCAGATCACGACGCTGCGGCCACCGTCGACGGCGAGGATCTGACCGGTGACGTAGGGTGCGCTGGCCAGATAGTACACAGCGTCCGCGATGTCCTCGGGGGTGCCAGTCCGGCCCAGCGGAATCCGCCGCAGGATCGCCTGCTGTTGCTTGCCGAAGGCATCCTCGGGATCCTCGGGCCACAGAATCGCGCCCGGGGCGACGCCGTTGACCCGGATCTCCGGCGCCAGCTCCCGCGCCAGGGAGCGCGTGAGCATGGCGAGGCCCGCCTTGGCGATGCTGTAGACCGGGTACTCGGCCAACGGACGCTCGGCGTGGATGTCGATGAGATTGACCACCGATCCACCCCGAACCCTGAGCGCGGGCAGCAGTGCCTGGGTCAGGAAGAACGGCCCGCGCAGATTGCTGCCCATGAGATCGTCCCAGACCTTGGCGTCCACTTCACCGACGGCCGTGGGATAGAAAGACGAGGCATTGTGAACCAGCAGATCGCAGTGGCTGGCGCGGGTCAGAAAGGCCTCGGCAATCCGGGCCGGTCCGTCGCTGGCAGCGAGGTCGCCTTCGAGCAGCCAGGCAGACTCCGCCCGTTCATCATTGAACCGCTGCGCCAGTGCCGCAGCACCGCCCCGAGACCGACGATAGTGCAGGGCCAGGTCGAAACCCTCGCCGTGGAGACGGGCCGCGATAGCGGCACCCACCCGCCGCGCCGCGCCTGTGACCAGGGCAAGGGGGCGCGCTTCAGACATCCCTTCCACCTCCAGCCGCCAGCGAATCCAGGACGGCGGCGACCTGGCGGAGTCGCCGCTCGCGAACCGCCGCGCCCATGGCGGCCCCCGTAAGGCCGGCCCGGGTCAATTCGGCAGCATCCACCTGCATGGCGTCTGGCAAAGCCACCAGCATCTGCCTGGAACGACCCAGGCGGGCCGGGTCGGCATTCAATGCCCGCAGCAATCGTGAGGTCGCCGCCGCCAGGCGTTCGAGCCGTTCGGGCCGGCGCGCAGCATCGGCCAGTTCGGCTGTCCGCAGCAGCGTATCGGCATCGAGGCCCGCTGGCGCCGTCAGCGGAGTCAGCAAACGTGCCAGGGCCAGGGCGCCATCCCGGTGCTCGCGGGGTGTGCGCAGACTTTCGCTGAGACCCGCCGCAAGACGGCCGGCAGCTTCATGGTCGTGCATGTCCAGCATTTCAGGGAGCCGGCGCTGGTCGCGGACGGCAGCGGCAACCAGCGCCATCCAGGGTACGACGCTTGTCCTTTCGCTGGCAGAACCCGCTTCAGCTTGACCGGCAGGACCATCATCGAAGGACAGGCTTCGGTAGGCCGGATGATCGGCCGGCAGGTCTGCCAGGGGCGGCAGCAGCAGGGCCAGGGCACCCACGTCCCGCAGCACATCGAAGAACACAGCTGGCGTCGGGCCCGTCAGGCTGCGCTCGAGCTCCTTCCAGACCCGCTCCGGCGTCAGGGCGGCAAGCTCGCCGGACGCCACCAGTTCAGCCATGAGTTCACGCGTCTCTGGCGCGATCTCAAAGCCCAGGCCATGGAAGCGGGCGGCAAAGCGCGCCACCCGCAGCACTCGCAGCGGATCCTCCACGAAGGCCGACGACACATGGCGCAGGATTCGTGCCTGAAGGTCAGCCCGTCCGCCATAGGGATCAATCAGACGGCCGTCCGCCGCCCGGGCCATGGCATTGATGGTCAGGTCACGGCGGGCCAGATCCTCTTCGAGGCTGACGTCTGCTGCAGCGTGAAAGCTGAATCCCTGATGCCCCGGCGCGGTCTTGCGCTCGGTCCGCGCCAGAGCGTACTCCTCGCCGCTGGCAGGCTTGATGAAGACAGGAAAGTCCCGCCCCACCGGCCGATAGCCCAGCTTGACCATCGCCTCTGGCGTGGCACCCACCACAACCCAATCCCGTTCGTGCACCGGCAACCCGAGCAACTCGTCGCGGACCGCTCCGCCTACCAAAAAGAACTCCATCAGGCACAATCCGTCGTGAAGCGCTCGCCATCGTCCAGCCGCAGGAGCGTCAGACAGCGGCCCCAGCAACAGCCCGTATCCAGCGCCAGACAATTCCCGGGGGTCCCCTTTCCTTCCAGCGCTGCCCAGTGCCCGAAGAGGATGCGGCGGTCCGCGAAGTCAGGATGCAACCGCTCGAACCACGGGAAGTAGCCTCCCGGCGCCTCACCCAAGCCTTCCTTGGTGTCGAACTCCAGGCGTCCGCCATGGTCGATGAAACGCATGCGAGTGAAGCTGTTGACGATGACCCGAAGGCGGTCGACACCCGTGAGCCCAGGATGCCAGACCGCGGGCTCGTTGCCGTACATGTCGTCGAGGAAGGCCCGGGGCTCGGGACCCGAAAGCACGACCTCCACTTCCCTGGCGCAGGCCAGGGCGTCGGCCAGGGAGAAATGAAAGGGGATGCCGGCATGAACCATGACGGCATTCAGATCAGGGTCGTGATGGAGCAGCGGGCAACGCCGCAACCAGTCCAGAAGTTCATCCCGGTCCGGCGCCGCAAGAATAGGGTCGAAGGTGTCCTTGCGCCTTGGCGCCCGGTCCGTCAGCGCCACCGCCAGCAGATGGAGGTCGTGGTTGCCGAGGACTGCGATGGCCGCGGGCCCCAGGTCACGGAGGAAGCGCAGGGTACCGAGGGAATCCGGCCCGCGATTGACCAGATCACCGACCAGCCAGAGACGGTCCACCGCAGGATCGAAGCGAGCCGCCTGAAGGACCCGCTGCAGCGGTCCGAGGCAACCCTGGACGTCGCCGACGGCATAGGTGGCCAAAGCTCAGGCCTCCCCGGATTCCGCCGCGGCTCGTTGCGAGAGGGCATTGGCAATACCCACGAAATCCGCGACGCTGAGATTCTCGGGACGCACGCTGAAATCGAAATGGCCATCCGCCACCAGCGCCTCACTCCCAGGCATCGCCTTCAGGGCGTTGCGCAGGGTCTTTCTGCGCAGGGAGAACGCCGTACGAACCAGGGTCTCCAGCATGCGGTAATCCGTCGCCACATGGGGCAGTTCCTTGTGTGGCACCAGTCTGACGACTCGCGAACGAACCTGGGGCTTCGGGTTGAACGCCTCTGGGGATACGCCAAACAGCGGCTCCACCTGGCAGTGATACTGAACCATGACACCTAGACGCCCCCAGGCCTTCTGGCCCGGGCTCGCTGCCAGCCGGGCCACCACCTCTTCCTGCAGCATGAAGTGGGCATCGGACATGCGCTTGGCGTGGGACAGCAACCTGAAGATCAAGGGCGTCGAGATGTTGTAGGGCAGATTGCCCACTACACGGTAGCGCAGGGGTTCGGGGAACAAGCTGTCGAAACAGACCTTAAGGGCATCGCCGGCAATCACGCGGAGTTCCGGAAAGCTGCGTTCCAGCGTGGCCACCAGATCACGATCGATCTCAACCAACACCAGCTCACCCGCGCGCTCGGCCAGCTGCCCGGTGATGGCCCCCCTTCCGGGGCCGATTTCGACCAGATGCTCATCAGACCGGGGCGCGACCGCAGCGACGATGCGGTCGATAGTGCTGCGATCCACCAGAAAATTCTGGGAGAAACGGCGTCTGGGTCGGTGGGGTACGTGTCCATCGCCGCCAAACTGAGGTGCCCGCCCGCGAACCGTTGGTCTCATGACGCTCTCCTCGGGTACGCCTGAAGGAATCATCCCGGTAATCCGCGCAGACAGGCAATCAGCCCCGCAGCTGGCGCCCGGCCATCTGTTCTGCCGTGGCGATCGCCACCTTCAGACTGCCCACATCCGCTGTTCCGGTACCGGAGAGATCCAGCGCGGTGCCGTGATCCACGGACGTTCGCACGATGGGCAGCCCGAAGGTCACGTTCACCGCGCTGCCAAAGCCCACGTGCTTGAGCACGGGCAGGCCCTGATCATGGTACATGGCCAGCACTCCATCTGCGCCATCGAGCAGCTTCGGCGTGAACAACGTGTCTGCCGGCAGAGGGCCGCGGACGTCCCAGCCGCGGCCACGGGCCTCGGCGCAGACCGGATCGATGATATCGATCTCCTCGCGTCCAAGGTGCCCCCCCTCACCCGCATGGGGATTGAGGCCAGTCACGAGGATCCGCGGCTGCGAGAAGCCGAAATGACGGCACAGTCCTTCGTGGAACATGTGCAGAGTGCGCGCCACCCGTTCGCGCGTGATCAGGGCCGGTACCGCAGACAGGGGAACATGTGTGGTCACCAGAGCAACGCGCAGTGCAGCGGCCATGAGCACCATGAGTACGCTGTCGACACCAGTGCGCTCGCAGAGCCACTCCGTGTGGCCCGAGAATGGCATCCCGGCGTCATTGATCACGCCCTTGTGAACCGGCCCGGTGACGAGGCCATCGAAGGTTCCGGCCAGACAGCCGGCCACGGCCTGCTCGAGGGTCTCGAGCACGTAGGGCGCGTTGGCCGCATCGAGTTCACCCGGCACCACCGGTGTCCCGCAGCGCACGGGCAAGACTTGCAGCGTGCCGGGTGCATCAGAGCCGGATCTTCTGGCATCGAATTCGAGCAGCTCGACGTCGAGCCCGAGCTGCCGGGCGCGAGCGGCCAGCATGTCGGGATCGGCGGCCGCCACCCATCGGCTGACCCGCGCACCGGTTGCCAGTGTCAGCAGCAGGTCCGGGCCGATGCCAGCAGGCTCACCCGGGGTGATGACTAGGCGCTGGGTCATAGGCACCGCTTAGCCTGGATGATGCGCCAAGGGCTCGCTACCGTGGGAGCGGACTTGTCCGCGAACGGCACGCAAGTTGTTGATCTCAAAAGCCGCATTCGCGGCTGAAGCCGCTCCCCAGGACTTCCACGGCGTCGGCGACACCCTCCTTGTCCGTACATGAGGCGGAACGCATTGCCCTCGGCGGACTTGCGGCGTTCCGGATGTGGGCCTGGCGCACGCGCCACCCCATCAAATGCGAATTTCCACGTAGGCCTCGTCGCGGATTTCCTGCAGCCAGGTTTCGAGCGCCTCGTCGAAGCGCCGGTCACGCAGGATGCGCAGCGCCTGACGCTCGCGGAACTCAGTGCTCATGTCCTGCGCCCGGCGATCGGTGACTTCCAGGATGTGCCAGCCAAACTGGCTGCGGAAGGGCTCCGAATAGCGCCCGGTAGCGGTATTGCCCATCATATCCTCGAAAGCTGGCACCATTTGACCCGTCATCACCCAACCGAGATCACCGCCGGCCAGAGCACTGCCGGGATCATCGGAAAAGTCGCGGGCGAGCTGGTCAAAGGCCTCACCTTCCTCGATGCGCGAATACAGATCACGAATCAGGTTTTCCGCTTCACGTTCGCTGCGAATCTCGGAGGGCTGAATCAGGATATGGCGGGCACGGGTCTGGTCCACCACCGTGTTGCTGGCGCCGCGCTTGTCGAGAACCTTGACGATGTGAAAACCGGAGGCGCTGCGAATGGGCTCGAGAACCTGATCCTTGGAGGCACTGAGCACCTGTTCAGCGAACAGACTCGGCAATTGTCCAGCCTTGCGCCAGCCGAGATCCCCGCCCTCCAGGGCCCGCTGGTCGGCTGAACGGGCCACTGCCATCTGGGCGAAGTCGGCTCCCTCGCGCAGCTCACGCACGATTTCCCGGGCCGACGCTTCGGCTTCGCGTACCGCCGCAGGGGAAGCATCGTCAGGCACCGCCAGGAGGATGTGGCCGACACGGAAGTCATCGGAAGTGGCGGCACGGCCGACCGGCGAAGCGAGAAAGTTCTGCAACTCCTGCGGCGAGATATAAATGCGGTCGCTGACCCGGTTCTGCTGGACCCGACCGACGATCATCTCGCGGCGGATCTGCTCACGAAACTCGGCATAGCTCATGCCATCCTGGGCCAGGGCCTGCTGGAACTGGTTGAGATTCATGCCCGCCTGCTGGGCCACCCCCGCCACAGCCTGGGTGAGCTCCTCATCGCCAATGCGAACCCCTGCGCGTCTCCCCATCTGCATCTGGATGCTGTCTAGGATGAGGCGCTCGAGCACCTGGCTGGCAAGAATGTCCCGCGGGGGGATCTGCATGTTGTTGGCCTGGAACTGCTGCTCGATGTACTGCAGGCGTTCCACCAGTTCGGAAGCCAGCACCACGTCATCATCGACGATGGCCACCACCCGGTCGAGTTCCTGAAACGCGTTGCCACCAAGCGCCTTCAGCAGCAGCGGCAGCACGAGCAGGCGTGTCATGTTTCGCATCAGTGCTTCAGATGTCATTGAGCGGATGCTCCCGGTAGCCACGGATACCTTGTTCGAGAATAGAATTGAGCCCGCCATCGAAACCGGCAAGGCCCTTCATGACCACTTCGATAAAGACGCCGGTCTCGGTATCCGTGGGTTCGAGTCCACGGGATGGCCGCCGGAACTGCCTTCCCACCAGCCGGAACCGCCAACAGCAGTCGTCGAACTGCAGCCCACCAAAGGCCTCCAGGACCTGACTCTCCTCGAGGTCGTAGAAGTACCGACCCAGCATGGACACCTGACTCGACAACGGCCAGACGATGCCCGCATCAATCTGAGCGATGTCGTTACCGCGCTTGCGGTAGCCAAAACTCAATACACGACGGTCATCCGGACGATAGCGTAGCTGTATGCTGCGCTGGCGCTGATCAGCGTTCGGCGCGTTCCAGACCCATAGGGCACGAGCATCCATACCGGCGCCCAGACGCATCGCCAGTTCGGTCACCCAACCTGATCGTTTGGACGTCTCCACGTCCTGCGGCAACCCACTGAGACTGACGTCGCGATCATCGAAGTACAGGATTCGACCCACAGTGGCGGCCAGGAGTTCCTCACCATCGGCACGGGAGACCATGCGGGAGGTCAGCGCCAGTGTCAGTTGATTGGCGTCGTTGATCCGGTCCACACCTGAGAAACGGTTCTCCCGGAACAGCTGCATGCTGCCAAAGGTGTACTCGGTGGTATCAAACAGCGGCAGATCAGCCTGATCCTCGTCATCGATGAAAAGATAGTAGAGCCGTGGTTCCAGCGTCTGAACCAGCGGCGCGCCACCGAGTAGGGTGTCACGCTCAAAGCGCAAGCCCAAATCGACGCTGCCGCTGGGCATGGAACGGGTCGGCGAGTCGTCGAATCCCGGTGGCGTATCGCTAAGGTCGTAACGGGTGTAGTGATAGGCCGCCTCGGCGTTGAACCAGCCCCAGTTCCGCTCGATGGGGATGCGCAGCCGTGGCACCACGTGAGCCCGGTCGCCGGTGATGGCATCGAAGCCCACAGCAAGGTCGTCGCTGCGGTCGAAGCGCGCGTACTGGGCCTCCAATCCAACCACCATAGGCAAGTTCGTGGGTCGTTCGAACCAGCTCAGGTCGATCTGGGGAAGGCGCCGATAGGCATCCGGTTCGCCGGGCTCGAGCACCTGCAAATCCTGGGCTAAGAGTTGAGCCTCGAAGCCACCGCGACGTAAGCGCATCCGGGCGCTGCGATTGATTTCCGACCGGGCATTGACCGTAAGGTCGGTGCCGAGGTCACGGAAGTAATCGTCGTCGCTGACTTCGGCGAAGTCCACATCCGTGGTGAAACCGTCGAACCAGCTTCCCGTGTGGCGGAACTGCACCAGCCAGCGATCATCGGCATCGAAGGTGCCGGGCGGCTCGAGGCCGGCCAGCACCCGCTCGCGGAACTCACTGAACGAATAGCGACCGTCAAAATTGTCGTCCTCGGGCATGTAGGCGCCACCGACGACATTCGTCATGCGCCGGGTCATGTGGCGCATCTCGACTTCACCGAGGAAGCCGCGCTCGCTCAGGATCCGGGGCGTGAGCGTGAGATCGTAGTTGGGGGCCAGATTCAAGTAGTACGGCAGCGCCAAGTCGAAACCACTTTCCGAGGAGTATCCTACGGCTGGGAAGAGGAACCCGCTTTGCCGCTCACTCGTGAGTGGAAACTGCAGATAGGGCGTCCAGAAAACGGGCACGGGACCCACCTGGAGGCGGGCATTGCGGGCCTTGGCCACCTTGCCATCCTCCGGGATCTCCACCCTTCCGGCGACCACCTGCCAGGAATCGTCACCTGGCCCGCAACGCGTGAAACGCGCATTGCGCACGCGAATCACGCCGTCCTTCCGCTCGAGGTGATCCGCAGCCCCCCGGTAACTGCCTTCGTAGAATACGAAGCGGGCACCCTCGATTTCGGCATCGCCGTCCTGCAGGTTGACGCTGGCCCGCTTGCCGAGCAGCAGCGCGCCACGCTCCTGCATGCGCACATCGCCATCGAGGACAAAGGTTTCCGAAGCTTCGTCGAAGCGGGCCGAGCGGGCCGTGGCGCGCCGCTGCCCCTGCCGGGCGTCGACGCGACCGTCGAGTTCCCCTTCCCGGCCAAGGAGGTAGTCGATCCGTTGAGCCCGGATATCGACGCGGCTTGGATCGAGATCGGCGTCGAGCTCTGCAGCCGCCAGCAGAGGCTCTTGGTAGGCGCCCGCACACCACTCTGGCATGTTCTCCCGGGTCGCCGCCGGCAAAGCCTGCCGCGGCACCCAGTTCAACTCCGCCTGCTCAGGCGTCTGACCGAACACGCGACGCTCCGGTTCCGGGGCACTTGGGTCCGCTGACCTCGCCTCAGAGCGCCGGTAGATCGGCGCCAGCGGGCCGCGCGGGTAAGGGCCCGAATCGAGCTCCGCCTCGCCGCATTGCCATTCGCCGTCGGGGCCCGCCCGGCATTGCCACTGGGCGACGGCGGCGACCTCGAGGGCCGGCAGCGCCAGCAGCAGCGCCAGGGCGGTCGGGGTCAGGCGCGGAGATCGCGGGAACAACACCATCGGGAATCCTGAGCAGGTAGCGAGTGGGATCCGGCCAGCGGGATCAGCGTACGACCCCAGCCTCCCAGCAACGGATCAACCATGTGACTGGGCATGATACGGCACCGGCACGCAGGCGAGCCAGCCTGCTCGTGCTGCTATAATCACCCAGCCGCCCCCCAACCGGCGGCGCAACACCGAAACGACCCTCGGGAGAACAGCATGCTGGCGGCGCAGCGGACGCAAGCGCGGGACGCCTGGTTGAGCCAGACCCTCGAAGACCTCGGGCGTCACAGCGTGGCCGAACCCATGGCGCTGACTGCGGAAGCGAGCACCCGCCGCTTCAGTCGCATCATGACTGATCAGGGCCCGCTGGTGCTGATGGACGCACCGCCAGAAACTGAGAACAACGATCAGTTCCGGGCCATGTCGTCCTGGCTGCGGCAGAGAGGCCTGCATGCTCCGCTCATTCATGCGGAGGAGTCGCGCATCGGCTTCATGCTCCTCGAGGATCTCGGCGATGAGCTGTTCGGCAAGGCGGTGGCGGCCGTCGACCCCGCTCAGCGGCAAAGCCTGTACCTGCTCGCCATCGATACGCTGATCCGCTTTCAGCGCGCCGGCCAGGACACTCCGCCGCCCGGAGCGCCCGCCTACGATCGTGCCCGATTGACCCGGGAGCTCGGCCTGTTCGAAGAGCAGTTTGCAGGCCGGTTCATGGCCCAGAAGCCGCCCGGGGATGTCTGGCAACGAACCCGTGAAGGATTGATGGCCACCTCCCTTGCCCAGCCCCGCGCCTGCGTCCATCTGGACTTCCACTCCCGTAACCTGCTCCTGCTGGAAGACGGAACCCTGGGACTGGTGGACTTTCAGGACATTCATATCGGCCCGGTGTGCTACGACCTCGTTTCATTGTTGCGGGATTGCTACTTGCGCTGGCCCGAGCAGGAGGTGGAGACCTTGCGCGACCACTATCTGGAGCGCGCGCGGTCGGCAGGCATCGCCGGCCTCACTCATACCGAGGCCTTCGTCCGCGGCTTCGATCTCTGCGGGGTGCAGCGCCATCTCAAGGCCCTGGGCATTTTCGCCCGGGTGGCCCTCGATCGCGGCCAGACCCACTATTTCGAAGACATGCCGCGGGTACTGGAGCATCTGACCGCGGTCATGCCGCAGTACCCGGAGACGGCTGCGCTTGGACGCTGGCTGATCGAGACCGTGGCTCCAAACCTGGAAGCCGCCATCACCTCTGCCAGGGGGCATTGAGATGTCCCGGCGCCGTCGAGAAGGCAACGGTCAGACGTCGCAGCACGCTGCTGTAGGCGAGCGTGCTTGCACGCCGCGAGCTCGCCGACCGCAGGCGGCCGGGCCTGCAGGGGCCGCGGCAGCATGACTGCCACACGCAGCGCCATGATTCTTGCCGCGGGCCTCGGCACACGCCTGCTGCCGCTGACCGCAGCGGTGCCCAAACCGCTGCTCGAAGTGGCCGGCAAGACCCTGATCGCCCATCAACTGGAGCGGCTGGCTGGCATCGGCATCGAGCGGGTGGTGATCAACCTGCATCATCTGAGCGCCATGCTGCGTCGTCACTTGGGCAACGGCCAAACCTTTGGCCTTGAGATCCACTACTCTGAGGAACCCGAGCTGCTGGAAACCGCAGGCGGTATCTACCAAGCTCTGCCGCTGCTCGGCGATGAGCCCTTTCTGCTGGTGAACGGTGACGTCTTCAGCGACTTTGATCTCGCAAATCTCGAGGGTCTCGACAAAGGCATCCTCGCCCATTTATTGATGGTGCCGAAACCAGACTGGCAGGAACGCGGCGACTTCGATCTCCAAGAGGCTGACACCGGTGCTCATCGGCTGCGACTGGACGGACCCGGCACCCTCACTTACGCTGGCGTGGCCCGCTACCATCCGATCCTGTTTAGCAACCTCGAACCCGGCTTCCGCCGTCTGCGACCGGTGCTTGAAGCCACCATTGCTGCTGGCCAGGTAAG
>SLTB01000003.1 GCA_007130155.1 Pseudomonadales bacterium | reverse complement strand
CGAGACCAACGAGATCTTCATTCCGCCGGGACCGCGCTTGGGCGACAAGGTCATTGCCTTCGAGCACGTCACCAAGGGCTTCGGCGACGAGATCCTCATCGACGACCTGTCCTTCATCATTCCCCCAGGCGCCATCGTCGGCATCGTCGGCCCCAACGGCGCGGGCAAGACCACGCTGTTCCGCATGATCATCGGCAGCGAGCAGCCGGACTCCGGCAAGGTCATCGTCGGCGACACCGTGAAGATCGCCCACGTGGAGCAGTTCCGCGACGACCTCGACGGCAAGAAGACCGTCTGGGAGGAGATTTCCGACGGCCACGACATCATGGACATCAACGGCTTCGAGGTGGCCTCACGTGCCTACGTTGGACGCTTCAACTTCCGCGGTGGCGACCAGCAGAAGCGGGTCGGTGACCTCTCCGGCGGTGAGCGCAACCGGCTGCAGCTGGCCAAGCTGCTCAAGCAGGGCGCCAACGTCATCATGCTCGACGAGCCCACCAACGATCTCGACGTGGAAACCCTGCGCGCCCTCGAAGAAGCACTGCTGGAGTTTCCGGGCACCGCGCTGGTCATCAGCCACGACCGCTGGTTCCTGGATCGGGTCGCCACCCACATCCTCGCCTATGAAGGTGAAGGCAAGGTGGTGTTCTTCGAGGGCAACTATCAGGAGTACGAGGCCGATCACCGCAAGCGCCTCGAAGCCGCCGGCGAAGATCCGGATCGTCCGCATCGGATCAAGTACAAGCGGCTGGCTTGAGGACACTGTGGGAAGGCCCTGATCGCAAAGCGATTGGCCGATCTCCTGGAGCCCTGTAGAAGCCCATGGAACTACCTGAGGGCGAGCCCCATGCGGACCACGCGTGTCCGCGCCGCAAGGGGCTGCCGCCGGATACAGAACAACCGCACGCGCAGGCACAGCGCACCAGTCTATGTACGTCCTGAGGGGTTCGAGGCGGCCAACGCCGCATAGCCGGATGTGGTCAAGGTCAGTCGGAGAGACCTGACGCCAAGAACCATTCCGGCTTCATGAGCCTCCCTGATCCGCTGGGGCGTCTTGGCCCGACGCACGCTCTCGAAACGTCCAGGCGACCAGCAGCAGTGACAGGAACACAGCGAGCGTGAAGTAGAGGTTGTACTCGAAGTTGAGCCAATCCATGAAGAGGGCGTAGTCCCGGGAATGCAGGTGCCACATCGCTACGATCTGAGGCACCCAGTACCAGTTCAAATCCAGAGGCAGGCCCACCGGCATCAAGAGCAAGGTACCGATGGTCACGAAAAGCACCCGACGTTCCCCCAGCCCCGCGCGAGCCAAACCTGCCAAACGCCAGATCAGCCAAAACAGAGGCAGAACGAAGGCCAGGCCCACCCCATAGGCCAGCAGGTTGATCTGATCGAGTTGGTGGCCGCCACAGCGCTGCGATGCGGGCGTATCGGTCCATGCAAGCAGATCAAGCCCCGTCGTGCGCTCGACGCGTTTCCGAGCCTGCTCAAGCACCCAGTGCTCCGGTGCGCCCACCCCGTAACCCAGGTCACGGCGCAGGAACTGTTGAAAGCCGGACAGCTGCTCCCAGCAGTGCAGTCGCGTTGCTTCGCGCTCGGGCAACGGTTCATCGAAGTGCTCCGAGAAAGACCGCAGATTCCAGCTGTCCGTGAACACAGCAGGGTGGCGCTCAACCGTGATTCGGGCACCAGGGAAAGCCCTTGGAATCATTTCATCGCGCAGATTCCGGAATAGTGTCCATTCGTCTAAACCGAATCTCGGCTCACCATAGCGGTGCCTGAAGACTATCAGCAGGCTAGAGATCTCCTCAGCCTCTCGGTCCCACTGGACCATCATTCCGTAATCGTCACGATATTTCTCAGGTGATTCGAAAGTCGCTCCAGTACGCAACATTTGAGTAAGTTCCGGCGTTTCGAGAAAACGTTCTCCGGAAGGGGGAATCCCTATTTCTTCTGCTACCGTCTCTACGTTGAGAAACGCGTGTCTGCGAGTCATTGCCTCGGGAACATCCACAACCAAACGGACACTGGGAACTCTGTCGCCACTGAAACCAATGGGAAGCAGCGACAGCAGTAAATGGCCTGAAGCAAACAAGCCCAGAAGTAAAAGCACAAGGTTGCGAATTCCACTGATCAACTTGGAGGACAAGCGCCCTGCTCCCGCACCCAATCCTCGATCCTCCGATCAACGTTTCGGAAGATGATCCGACCGCCCACTTCGTTCGCTGTCTTAGCCAACGGTGGATTGAAGCCTGTACCCAGCGTTTCAATGAGGATCGAGCTTCCGTCCGAACTGACCTTAACCACGCGTTCTACCGTTGAACATCGCGGCGGAATCTGACCGGCCGGTTGGTTTCCACACCCAGGTTGAGTCGGCATCTCGGGATCATGAAGGATGTGACCTTGCCTCGTTTCGTTTACGAATCGTCGGTCAGGGTCAAATACCCATGTCACTATTGGGTAGCCACCTTCGACATCATCTAGATCACCGTTACTGACTATGTGCTCACTCCCAGATTGGCGAGGAGCTGGCCAGCGCTTGGCCCAGCACCACACGTTTTCCAGCGTGCAGAATGGATCCGAAGTGTCGCAGATTACGCTGACAGGATCGTAGTGATGTTCCACCCAGTTCTCAGGCGGTGGAACCGTCACATCGGCGTATTGCCTCAGGACCATCCAGTAGAAGTTGACCAGTTGGCCGTAAACCGTGTTTGCCTCTTTCTCCGGGCTCTCGAGGCGACTGGGGTGTTGGTTCGTCGGCACACGGCTACCATCATCCCGGAATCCAAACGCATGGACTCCGATGGAATTCTTGAAGGCCTGGGAGAGATCCTGCCAAGTCTGATTGAAGCCGCTGGCATGGCCGATCGTATCCAGTGTCTGAATCCGGATCGATGCGACAAAAGCATCCGGGTTGTAGCCGCCACCGGCCGTCACGACCTGAAAGCCCACAACACTGGGTACCGGGAGGCACATCAAGGCAGAAAATCCAAAGTCGTGAGAACAGTCGAAGGAGAATCCGAACACGGGTGAGATCGTCGCGAACAGCTGATCCGTGAAGTAGGTCGGATTGCCGGTCCATTCGAGCAGTTCGCCAAAGAAAGACTTGAACTTTTCGTCTACAGCCCTCAGTCCGAGTGGCGCCGAGACTCCGGGTTCGCCCGGCGCGAACACCACGTAACGGTCGTAGAGGGCAGGCGCCACCGATTGCACGCCCTCCAGCGCCAGATCGGCATAGCGATCGAAATTGATGTCATTCGGCTTCAGCGTAATGCCCGAAGCAATCGCAAAGGTGCGGGCATGGGACAACTCGCCTGACGTCGGCACGTGAGCGCTGAGGCCACCGGCCGTCTGGCGCAAGATCACTGACTGCAGCGAACCATCGACGCCCCCCGGGGTCAGGCGATCGACTAGAATGTCAGTATAGCCATTGTTGTTGAAGTCACCTGCACGAACCTCGTACTCATAGGCCAATTGCTCATGCAACGGCTCGGGGCCGCCGCTCGGACCGCCTGGGCCTCCTCCCGATGACGTCACTTCGATGTCATGAGTGTCCATGGTCGTACAGTGCAGACCCATGTAGACGAAACAGAATTGCTCAGTGTAGGTGTAAATGCCGGGTGTCGACAAAGTGACGCTCACCGGCCGCTGCGAAAACTGGTAGATCTCGCCATTACCGCTGACGGTGGTAGCGATCTCGTTTTCCCAGTTGAGCTGAAACGGGGTTCCAGCCTCGACAGTGGAGGGGGCATGGATCACCGCCGCGGCTGACGACGCTAATGCCAGAAGGATCACTGCAGTGATGGCGAGAACTGCCTTGAACCAGATCATTGCCCTGCCTCCTGTGACTTCGCGACGTTGCGATCGAAGACACTGCGCTGACTTGGGGTGAGCAGGTCGCGAAATACCTGACGGCAGGATTCACCTCGTTCTTCGCCGCAGGTTTCCCGTTGGCGCAGCCACCGTTCGAGCTGTGATCGGGTCAGGGTCAGATCGGGGTCTCCCTTGGGGGGAGCGACACCCTGCAGGGATTCAACGGGTTCCATTGCACCGACTGGGGCCATCGCGCCGGATGACAGAACACAAAGCAGGAAGGTGGACGATCGAAGGTTTTTCATTTGCAGACTCCATTGCCAAACTCGAGCATCCATGCGCATCTTGGCTGGTCGCTGTGGCGGCCAACGCAACTCATCACTGCAGGATGCGGCTTCTATCCAACCCCCCCCCCCGTTGCATTTGTCAAATCCAGCATTGGGAGGCCGAGGACGTTCGAAAACGGCGCAGCGTTTCAGGGGAAAGCAAAAGGGGAGCAGTGACGAATGCCATCAGCGACCGCTTCGCGGAGCCGATGGACGACGACGAAATGAACAAGCTGCTCGAACGCCAGGGCGAGCTGCAGGGCGCCATCGACGCCGCCAACGGCTGGGAACTCGAGCGGACCCTGGAAGTCGCGGCCGACGCGCTGCGCCTGCCCGCCTGGGATGCGGACGTCACCAAGCTCTCCGGGGGCGAACGCCGCCGGGTGGCCCTGTGCCGGCTGCTGCTGTCCAAGCCCGACATGCTGCTGCTCGACGAGCCCACCAACCACTTAGACGCCGAGAGCGTGGCCTGGCTCGAGCGCTTCCTGCTGGAGTACCCCGGCACCGTGGTGGCCATCACCCACGACCGCTACTTCCTCGACAACGCTGCCGAGTGGATCCTGGAACTCGACCGCGGGCGCGGCATCCCCTACGAGGGCAACTACTCCACCTGGCTCGAAGCCAAGGAAAAACGCCTGCAGCAGGAAGAGAAGTCCGAGCAGAGCCGCCAGCGGGCCATCAAGTCCGAACTCGAATGGGTGCGCGCCAATCCCAAGGGCCGGCAGGCCAAGTCCAAGTCGCGCCTGCAGCGCTTCGAGGAGCTGAGCTCCAAGGAGTACCAGAAGCGCAACGAGACCAACGAGATCTTCATTCCGCCGGGACCGCGCTTGGGCGACAAGGTCATTGCCTTCGAGCACGTCACCAAGGGCTTCGGTAACGAAGTTCTCATCGATGATCTGTCCTTCATCATTCCCCCAGGCGCCATCGTCGGCATCGTCGGCCCCAACGGTGCGGGCAAGACCACCCTGTTCCGCATGATCACCGGCAGCGAGCAGCCGGACTCCGGCAAGGTCATCGTCGGTGACACGGTGAAGATCGCCCACGTGGAACAGTTCCGCGACGATCTCGACGGCAAGAAGACGGTCTGGGAAGAGATTTCAGACGGCCACGACATCATGGACATCAACGGCTTCGAGGTGGCGTCACGGG
>SLTB01000111.1 GCA_007130155.1 Pseudomonadales bacterium | reverse complement strand
TGGCGGCGCGGAGCGCCTGGAGCTGACCTGTGCGCGTGTATCTGACCACTACGGTCGCTACCATGCGCGTACGGCAGGCTGCCTGGAACAGTACGCGATCCTGTTGGGTCGCGGCGGTGACCTGGAAGGGGCCGAAGATAACTTTGGCGAGGTGCTGGCCATTCGCAGGGCGGTGTTTGGCGGGCGTCATGAGAAGGTGCTGCAGACCCGGCTCGACTTGGCGATCCTGCTTCAGCAGCAGGGCGCCCATGGCGATGCTGCGGCTGAACTTGACGATCTCGCGCGCAGTGTCAGTGCCGATACGCCTTTGCGCTGGGCAGTGCAGGAGGCCCATGCCCTGACATTGCTTGAAACTGGAGAGCTCGAACTGGCGGATCGTCTCGCCCGCGAGGTGCTTGACGAGCGCATGCTGGAACTCGGCGAGGACCATCCGCTCACGCTTGATGTACTCAATCTTCTCGGGGCGATCTATCAGCGCAGCGGGAACCTGAGTGCTGCGGAGGACTCCTGGAGCGCCGTTCTGGCAGGCTATCGGCAGCGCTATGGCGTTGAGCATCTGGCAACGCTCACGGCCATGTCCAATCTTGGCGTCGTGCTCGAGCAGCAAGGTGCCTTCGATCGTGCTGAGCCGCTGTTACGTACAGCCATGGACGTTACCGATCGCATGCTGGGGCCGGCGCATCCCCAGACGCTGAACACCATGAACAATCTGGCGCTGCTGTATGAGAGCCAGGGCAGCTTCAACCGGGCAGAGCCGCTTTATCTGCTGCCCATTGAGGTGTTGTCGGGTACCTTGGGTGAGGCCCACCCCCGGACGATCGCGGTGCGCAACAATCTGGCCTTTCTCTACATGATGGAAGGCGATCCGAAGCGTGCAGCGGTCATCTTCGAGGACGTGCATGCCGCCTGGGTGCAGGTCCTCGGGCCTGAGCATCAGGACACCCTGCGGGGGCTCAACAACCTCGGTCGCGCCTATCGCGACCTCGGGCAGTTCGATCTGGCTGCCGAGCGCATCACTGAGGCCCTCCGCCTGCGCCGTTCAGTACTGGGTCTGCGCCATCCGGACAGTCTGCGGTCGCAGATCGATCTTGGTATCCTCGAACGGGATCGCGGCGACCTGGTTGCAGCCGAGACCGAACTGCGGCAGGTGCTGCAACTGGCCGAGGAAGTGCTCGGGACCGAGCATCCTTACACCTTCGAGGCGCTGAACGCACTGGCGGACGTTCTGCAGGACGGCGGTCGCGTTGATGCGGCCTTCGAGCTTCGGCGCGTCGGTTTCGAGCGCCGCACCCGGTTCTTCGATCGCATGCTCTGGGTGACCAGCGACAATGCCCGTGAAGGCTATCTGCGGCTGCATCGCTCGGAGCTCGATCGCTACCTGCAGTTGCTGCCTGAGCTGCCTTCTGAGGCAGCAGGGCGAGAACTGCTCGATGTTTCGCTGCAGCGCAAGGGCCTGCTGCTCAAGGTCACCTCGGAAATCCGACAGATCGCCAATCTGGGTCTCGATCCCCAAATGGTGCGATTGACTGAGGCCTTGACCGACGCCCGCGAGGAGCTTGCTGCGCTGACGCTGGCCGGGCCTGGCGAAGCCGATCCGGATGGGCATCTTGCCCGCATCCGGGCCCTGGAGACGCGCGTCGGCGATCTGCAGGGGGAGCTTGGCCGCGCCAGTTTGCGCTATCGGGAAGCCATCGCTGCGCTTTCGGTGGAGGACCTGGTCACCCACCTGCCTGAGAACAGCGCTTTGGTGGATTTTCTGGTCTATCAGCGCCTGGATGGTGAGCAGTCCCTGCTCGCCGGGATTCTCGAGAGACCGAAAGGAGATGCGCCGCCGAGACTTACCCTGGTGCACTACGATGCCATGGCCCCAATCACCGAGCTGGTTCAAGAGTTCCGCGCGATCATTCAGGACGTGGATGCCCTTGACGAAGACGTCAAGGATATCGGCATGGAGGTGTTCGAGACCCTTTGGGCTCCTCTGGCAGCCGAGCTGCCGGCCCAGGGCAAGGTCTATCTTGTGCCGGACGGAGTGCTCAACGTGCTGCCCTTCGATGCCATCGTCGATCCGGCTGATGGTCGTTATCTGCTCGAGACCACGGATCTTCACCTGCTGTCGACGGCTCGGGATCTGGTGCCGTCTGCAGTACCGCCGTCCACCGGGCGTTTTCTGGTGTTCGGCGGTCCTGACTACGACACGGAGGAAGCCGCTGGTCCCGAGGTGCTCGAAGAAGCGCGCCGGCGCAGCGCGGCCCGGATGGAGCTGGCGCAGGACATCGATGGCAGCAGATCCGGTATCAACGATTCCGGTGACCTGTTGGCCAGCGGAACAAGGGGTTCCCGGTCGGCACGGTTCGATGCGATGCGTGGCGTCGGCCTTGCGGATCTCGACTCGCGATCCGCAGCGGAATTGGCCAGTCTGCGGGCAGCTTCGCGGGGCCTGCGCGGATTGAGTTTCTCGCCCTTGCCCGGTGCAGAGCTCGAAGGTGTACTGATCGGTCAGCAGATCACCGAGGCGCGGCAGAACCACCTGCTCTATACGGGGCGGGAAGCTGAAGAGCAAGTGCTCAACGAGCTCGATGGTCCGCCGCGTGTTCTGCACATGGCCACCCATGGCTTCTTCCTCAAGGCCGACGAGGAGCTGCGGAGGCGACTTTTACGCACGGAGCGCAGTATGGAGGTCAGGGTGCCGCCTCCTGGCGATAATCCGCTTCTGCGGGCCGGGCTGGCGTTCGCTGGAGTTAATTCGAATGCGCCCTTTCTGGGCGAGATCGATACCCGAAACGATGGCATCCTTACGGCCCTCGAAGTGCTCGGGCTGGATTTGTCCGGTACGGAGCTCGCTGTGCTCTCAGCCTGCGATACCGGTATCGGCGAGATTCATGAGGGCGAAGGCGTCTATGGCTTGAGGCGGGCCTTCCAGGAAGCGGGAGTGCGGCAGGTGGTGACATCACTGTGGGAAGTGAGTGATGCCGGTACCCAGGCCTTGATGACCGCCTTCTATGCGCGCATGTTTGCAGGCATGGCGCCCCGGGAAGCGTTCCGGGAGGCGCAGCTGGAGTTGTTGGAGTCGCCGCGCTGGGGTTATCCCTTCATCTGGAGCGCGTTCGTCATTATTGGACATTGACGATGACAGGAACGGATGATCAGAAGCTTCACGGGCTGAGTAGGCCATAAGCCGACCCGTTCACAATCACTTCACACTGCACCGTGTAATACTGGGGCACTGCTACAACGAGGAGGAGGCACTTTCATGTCGATTTACGCAAGGATCAGCGTGATCACCGCCATGGCTGTTCTGGCGCTGGTTCATGTCTCCGCACAAGCGAGTGGGCCGGTGGCACGCGTCACTGAAGTTCAGGGCCGCATCGAGTTTTCCCGCGATGGTGAGCGCTGGGAATCGGTTACCCGGACCAAGTACCTGTTCCCTGACCAGTTCATTCGCTCCGGTTCGGACGGCAGTGCAACGGTTGTCAATCAGTCGTCCGGAGAGGTGAACGAACTTGGTGCCGGCACGACGATAAGGGTCGCTGATGGCGATCTCGAGGTGGTATCTGGGCGCAACTTTGGTGTTCAACAGCGCGCCAGTGGAGGTTTCTGGCAGGCGATGCGCAATAAGTTCGCCACCACCCAGCGCTATACGACGGTGCGGCGCAGCGTCCGGAGTGCCGACGAGCAGCCGCAGGTGGATACGGCACGCAACATCGCCTTGGGTTCACAGTGGCCCGAATTGGTGTGGTCCAACGCTGGACCCGAATACGCTTATCGTCTGCATATCGGCGATCAGACTTTCGACATTGCGCCGTCGTCCACCAGCGAGATGATTCGATTCCGCGTACCTCACTTGCCTTCGGGCGAACATACCTATGCGGTGGATGTGATTCTTGACGGAGAAACGGTCTACAGCCCCCGTCGCCGCAGCACGCTGAATTGGCTTGACGACGAGCAGACGGCAGCGATCAAGTCTGAACTCGCGGCCATGCGCGCAGACCTCGTCCGAAATGACCCTTTCCTGATTGCAGACTACCTCGAAGAGCATGATCTGCTGGTGGCGGCACTCGACCTATACAGGGAATTCTTTCAGAGCTATCCGGAAGAAAATGATATGCGGCCCTTCCTGATCAAGGCCTATCACGATCTGCGTCTGCTTGACCTGCGTGAGAAGGAGGCCATTACCTACAATACCGTGGAGATGATGGGCAGCAGCGCGCCCTGATCTTCGACGGGGCTGTCGTGACCGAACTGAGGATAGGTGCCGAGGTTCGGCCTGGGAAAGCGCCGGATAGCATTTTTTCGGCAGCTTGGTAGTGCGCCGCGGGTTCCTCCCTGGAGCTCGCGGCGCATTCGTTTCAGGAGCAGGAAACCGCAGACCAGGATTCGAAGTGTGCGAAGATGGCGCGGGATGTTGATCGCTCGCTGCAGCGGTCTGCTTGCGGGCCTTGGTGGGGGGACGCGGGGGAGCCATGGAGACCATTACAAAGCGCTGGGACATCGCAGCCGTGCTGCTGCTCTTTCTGTTGGCAATCGGGGCGGAGCGTCTCGAACTGTTTGCCGCAGTCGAAGAGCAGACGGTCTCCTTTCGGCAGATGATGCGCACACACGTTACCTTCCCCGAGGGCAAGATCAGTTTCGTGGTGCAGGACGAGAGTTTCTTCGAAAACTACGGCAGTTGGCCGTTGCGGCGAACCGATCTGGGGCGGATCGCAGCGAACATTGCCGCACTGGGCGGTCGGGTGGTGGCCCTTGACAACCTGTTCGATTTTCCATCCTCCTATGGCGAGGACGAGACCACGGCCGAGTTGCTGGCTGCTGCCGGTAATGTGCTGACGGTTTCCCAGGGGGTGGTCGAGGACGGCAGAATGACCCGGATCAACTATCCGGTGGAGCCCCTTCGCGGCGCAGTTCGCAGTGGATACACCAACGTGCAGTCCACGAGCCGGGTCATCGAGAGCCTTTCCCGATTGCACTTCTATCCGGAAGCGACGGCGCTCGAAGATGGCTGGCCGCTTGCCGTCCAGGCCGTGGCCATGTACCTGGGTGAAGAACCCGCCTGGGAAGAAGGGCTGCTGACCTTCGGTGACATGCTCAGGGTCCCCTGGCCGGCAGATGGCATGCTGCGCATTGATTTCCCTGCGCTTCCGGCCGCTGCCAGTGGCTATGCGGAAGTGTTCGGATTGTCGGCGCTCGAGCTTCTCGACATCGAGAACGCCAGTGATTCGGAGCTTCAGGAACTGCGTTACTGGATGCAGGATCGCATCGTCGTGTTTGGTGATACCTCGGAAGTTTCCCACGACATCTTCAATACTCC
>SLTB01000287.1 GCA_007130155.1 Pseudomonadales bacterium | reverse complement strand
GAAGGCCGATGGCCGCCCCGTACTGCACGTCCGCATGGGCATGAATACCGGCGACATGCTGATCGGCAACATGGGCTCGGCCCAGCGTATGGACTACACCATGATGGGCGACGCTGTGAATCTGGCGGCGCGCCTGGAGGGTGCGAACAAATTCTACGGCACCCACACGATGATCTCAGAGAGCACCTACGTCCAGGTCGCCGATGCGGTTGAGGTGCGCGAACTGGATCTGATCCGGGTGGTTGGACGACGCGAACCGGTACGAGTCTACGAGCTGCTCGAACGTAAGGGTGAGCTGGAGCCTGATCGGCGGACCCTGGTGGATGCTTATTCGGCGGCGCTGGAACACTACCGAGCTCAACGCTTCGAGGAAGCCCTTGCGGGTTTCCGCGGCGTGCTCGAACTCGATGAGGATGATGGTCCGTCGCTGACCTACGTAGATCGCTGCCAGACCTTCATCCACACTCCCCCAGGCTCCGATTGGGATGGCGTCTACCAACTCACCGGGAAGGGCTGAGCCCCGTCGGTTAGCGGACCGTCCAGGGCGGTCCGCTGGTGGGGCGAACGACCGATCAAGGATGGCCGGGCTGGCGGTAGAAAGGAGCGAAGGCTCGCGCCAGGGATGACAGGCAGACGCCATCTACGGAGGGTCGTCGGAACTCGTAGTGCGGGCGATCGCACGCCATGCGCGTTCCCGGACAGGCAGGTTGGCGCCCTCTCAGGCTACAATCCGCCCCCGCGAATTGCCGGAGGCGGACATGACCATTCAGACTACCATCGAAACCAAGCTGCTCGAGGCGCTCGAGCCAGCCTATCTTGAAGTGATCAACGAAAGCAGCGGCCATAACGTGCCGCCCGGCTCGGAAACCCACTTCAAAGTGGTGCTGGTGACTGATGTGTTTGCTTCGGAGCGCCTGTTGGCCCGCCATCGCCGCATCAACAGGATCCTGGCCGACGAGTTGGCTGGCGGCGTTCACGCTCTGGCCCTGCACACCTACACGCCCGCGGAGTGGGAAGCCCGATTCGGTGCGGTACCTGAGTCCCCCGCCTGCCTGGGGGGCGGGCGCCATGCCTGAAGGGGCAGAGGTCGCCACCGGTTATCAGTTCCTTGGGGTGGCGGACCCGGCAGAGCTGCGGGACCGCATCGAGGCCGCTGCGGCCGAGATCGGGGTGCTGGGCACCGTGCTGATCGCCGCTGAAGGCATCAATTTGAGCATCGCCGGGAGTCCCGGGCAAATCGACGCCATGGAAGCCATGCTGGCCCGTGTCCTGGGATCGTCGATGTCGGACCTTCAGCGTAGTCGGGCAGGTGACGTCAGACCCTTCCGGCGACTGCGAGTTCGGCTGCGCGAGGAGATCGTCGCCCTTGGCCGTGCTGATGCCACACTGCACTTTGCCGATGCGACACAGGCATCCGTGGAGGAGTGGAATCGCCTCCTCGACGATCCGGCTGTTCCGGTGATCGACGTCCGCAACCACTACGAAGTTGCGGTGGGACGCTTCGATGGCGCAGTGGATCCGGGTACCGACAGTTTTCGTCAGTTCCCGACTTGGGTGGAAACTCATTTGGATCCGCAGCAGACGCCCGAAGTGGCCCTCTATTGCACGGGAGGCATTCGCTGCACGAAGGCCGCCGCCTGGATGCGTGGAAAGGGCTTCAAGCGCGTCCATGAACTTCAGGGCGGTATTCTCGCCTATCTGGCCGCGATCCCACCTGAGAGCAGCCGCTGGCTGGGGGAGTGCTTCGTTTTCGACGACCGGGTGGGCCTGGGCAATCGTCTCGGCCAGGGCCTCGAGGCCGGTGAACTGTCCCTGTGTCCCGATTGCGGCCAGCCGCGTGCGGCCGACACCGACGCATCTGTCGACCAGCTTCCGCCAGGAAACAGCGGGATTCATCGCCATTGCCGCAGCAGCGCGCAATCCATCAAGGAGACCGACGCATGACCTTTGATCGCTTTTCTCTCGCCGGCAAGACCGTGCTCATCACGGGTGCTTCGAGTGGCCTCGGCCATCACTTTTCCGGCGTTTTGGCCCGCGCCGGCGCCCGTGTGGTCCTGGCGGCCCGTCGCATGGACAAGCTGCTTGCCCGGATCGACGAACTGCAGGGTGAGGGCCATGAGGCGGTCTGCATCGAAATGGACGTACGCAGCAGCGAGAGCATTAGTCATGGTTTCGCGCAGGCTGAAGAGGCTTTCGGGATGCCGGACGTTGTGATCAACAATGCCGGCATTGAGCCGGGCGTGTTCACCTACGTCACGCTGGAGGAGGACGACTGGGACGCCGTCATGGACACCAACGTCAAGGGCGCATGGATGGTTTCGCGGGAAGCCTCCCGCCGTTGGATCGCAGGCAAGCGTGGCGGTAACATTGTTAACATCGCCAGTATTCTTTCCTATCGTCAGCAGAAGGGTGTGACTCCTTACGCCGTCTCCAAGGCTGCAGTGATCCAGCTCACCAAGCAGATTGCTCTCGAGGGGGCCCGCTATGGGATTCGCTGCAATGCCCTGGCGCCCGGATACTTTCTAAGCGCTGTCAGCGCGACCCTGCTGGAGAGTGACGCCCGGGAAACCTTCCTCAAGCCTATTCCCCAGCGCCGGACCGGTGAGCTCGAGGACTACGATGGTGCGCTGCTGCTGTTGGCGTCGGAAGCCTCTGCCCACATGACCGGTGACAGCATCGTCGTCGACGGCGGCCATCTGGTGAGCTCGCTATAGGCCCGACCCTGGGTCTCACTGACTGGCAGTCGGCAAGCTCGCGGCATGCCCGTATGAGGAACCGCCCTAAGCGGGCCTGAAACGAGCGGGGTTGTCCGGCCGCTGCCTGGGTTGTTCTGATCGTGCGGCATGACCTTCATGGTCGCCGGCAGGCGTTTATGGCTGTGAGCTGGGGGCTTCGAGACCGCCGACCATGAAATCGAAGAAGCGCATGAGCGCAGCATCGCCGGTGGCGGCACGGAGGTTGCCGAACGTCGTGTCACGCCAATTGCCGGTGCCGGCAATGCTCTGGACCATGAGCGTCCAGCAATACAGATAGCGGGTTTGACGGACATCGCTGGCCAGTGAGGGCAGGGCCTGGGCGAGCAGCGCGTCGAAGCGCTGGGCGATCTCGTGAGGGTCGCGCTTCAAGGCGTTCTGGATGTCAGCATTCATATCGGTTTGAATGCGAGCGAGGAAGCGAATGGCTGAGCGGCCGTATTCAGGTGTCCGGTTGAGTGAATCGTAGGGTTTGAGCGCGGCCCACATCACTTCCCGGGTTCCTGGAGGGTCGCCCGCGGATGCACGGGCTTCCAGGACTTCTAGCGCTGGCAGCCGGTGAGCGTTGAGCTCGTCCTTGATGAAACTGATGATGGCTTCGATGATCCCGAACTTGTTGCCAAAGTGATAATGAACGGCAGACGCATTGCGTGCACCGGCGGCGGCATTGATCGTGCGCATGGAAACGGCATCGATGCCCTGCTCGGCGAACAGGTGCAATGCTGAAAGAATCAGATTCTGCCTTGTGTCCGAGCGTGCCCGGTTAATGTTAGCCAATGCCATCTCCCGCCTCTGTCCGGCATGTCACGTCGCCGGTGCATTCTAAAGCAATGAGGGCGTAAAGTTGGGAGTCGCTGACCGTCAACCCTCCGAGGCGCTCACATTCGAGTCGGGTGAACTGCGAACCGTCAGGCCTCCTCGGTGGCTGCCGATCATGGGTTCGAGTTGGGTCCAGAGGTTGTCCAGGAGCAGTGGCTGGGCGGCAGCGGTAGGATGGATGCCATCCCTTTGCATCAGCCCGTCTTCTGTGGCGACGCCTTCGAGCAGGAAGGGCACCAGAGCGACGTCATGTTCGGCAGCCAGATCGTGGAAGATACCGTGGAAGGCGTCGCCGTAGCGTTGGCCATAATTGGGCGGGATGTGCATCCCCACCAGCAGCACCTCGGCCCCGCTCTCCAGAGATGCCGTTACCATTTGACCCAGATTGGCGTGGATACGGTCAATCGGATATCCTCGAAGCCCATCGTTACCGCCAAGTTCGATGATCACCAGGTCTGGCGCGTGGCGTCGCAAGGCATCCGGCAGGCGCGCCAGTCCCCCGCCGGTGGTCTCACCACTCAGGCTCATGTTCACCACTGCGAATGTAGGGTCGAGCTGCTGCAACCTTTGCTCCAGCAGGCGGACCCAGCCTTCTTCGGTGCTCATGCCGTAGGCAGCGCTGATGCTGTCGCCGACCACCAGGATCGTCCCAGCCCGCACTGGAGCGGCCAGGCTCAGGATCAACACTCCCAGGACCGGAAGCAGGCACATACGCATGAATGCAGTCACGAATGGACCCATGCTTTTAGCTCGCAATTTGGAGAAGACGGTAAGGACGGCCGCCGGGCCATTGCAGATACTGGCGGGCGTCAACCTCGAAATCAAGCGTGGTGAAAGTGTGGCCCTCGTGGGGGCCTCCGGGTCTGGAAAGACCACCCTGCTCGGATTGCTGGCCGGATTGGACGAACCCACGGCTGGGCGGATCCTGCTCGACGATCACGATCTGACGGCTATGGATGAAGAGGCCAGGGCCCGGATGCGAGGGCGTCTGGTCGGATTCGTGTTCCAAAACTTCCAATTGCTCGCCAGCCTCGACGCCCTGGAGAACGTCATGCTGCCCATGGAGTTGCGCGGTGATCGGGACGCAGCAGCGAAGGCCCGGGAGTTGCTCGAGCGGGTTGGGCTTGGCAACCGCGTTGATCACCAGCCACGACAGCTTTCCGGGGGTGAACAGCAGCGGGTGGCCATAGCCCGGGCCTTCGCCGCCAAGCCCGCCATCCTGTTCGCGGACGAGCCCACCGGCAATCTGGACCGTGCCACGGGCGAGCGCATTGCCGATCTGTTGTTCGAGCTGAACCGGGAATTCGGCACCACCCTGGTCCTGGTGACCCACGATCCGGCACTGGCTCAGCGCTGCGACAGGGCCTTGACCATCGATGCCGGTCAGTTGCTGACTGAGCCTGCGGCGTCGGCCGCGGCCGGAGGCTGAGCCCGTGGATGTCCGGGTCCCTGCACGGCTCTTGTGGCGCGACTGGAAAGGCGGCGAGCTCAGCTTGCTGGTGGCCGCGCTTATCATCGCTGTCAGCACAGTGGCCGCAATCGCCATCTTTGTCGACCGCCTGCAGCAGGCCCTGGTGGTGGAAAGTAGTGCCTTCCTGGCGGCGGATCGGGTGGTGCGTGGCTCGCGGCCGGTGCCCCAGCTATGGGAGGAACGAGCCCGGGAGGGCGGTCTCGACACCGCGCGAACTCTGACCTTCAGTTCCATGGTGTTTGGCCCGGAGCGCAGCCAACTGGTTTCGGTGAAGGCGGTGACGCCGG